>JASHQA010000297.1 GCA_030037785.1 Streptosporangiaceae bacterium | reverse complement strand
CGATGCGCTCGTAGAAGAACACGACGTCGACCCCGGTCCCGAGCGAGTCCCAGTCGGCGAAGCTGGCGGCCCGGCGCTGGTAGTCGTCCAGCACCGCAACCCTGACTACCCGATCAGTCGGCACGGCACGAAACCATACCGGGATCCGGCGCGGCGCGCTGCGCTCGCTACCGGCGCCGCTCGGTGCGCGGCTAGCGGCGCGCGCCCTGCAGCTGGCGCCCGCCCGCCATCTCCCGCTTGATCCAGTTGTCGACGACCTGGTCGCTCTCCCACGACGTGATGAGCGCGTACCGCGGCTTCGGGCCCGGGTGCCAGACGACGTGCCAGAGCCGCTCGGTGTCGATGACGAGCTGCAGGCCGGGGTGCAGCGGAATGCGCGTCTCGGTGGCGGGGTCGTCCTTGTCCTCGCGCAGGATGAAGACCGACTTGCCCGCGGTGTCGTCCAGCTCGAGCCACGACCGGATCACCCAGCCGGTGCCGTCCGGGTTGAGCCGGTTGTTGTCGTCGCGGTGCAGCTGGCGCACCGCCGCAGCCTCGTCGCTGGGGTTGAGCTTGATCACGCGCACCCGGCCGTAGTTGCCGCCGATGTTTTCCACGTAGCGCGCCAGGCTGGGCGCGATCTTGCGGTTGACGGTCCAGATCCCGTCCTTGTCCGCCTTGCCGTGATCCCAGAAACCGCGGCAGTCCATCTCGCCGGTCGCCGACGCGAGCGGGGCGAAGTTCGTGTCACCGCCGCTCTTCCAGTCCATGTATTCCAGCGATTCCCACTCGTCCGGGGAGATCCGCTGACCCCTGAAATCACCGAGGATGACGTAACCGGTTTCCGCCATGATGTCGAGCTTGTGATGCATGCTGTACCCCCGTCGTGGCTCGAGCTTCAGGGCCGGACGCGCAGGCCCGGATGGGCTTCCTATTTCCTGCGAGTGACCGCGTGACGCCCGGTCACGAACGCTGCGACCCAGGTCATGACGGGGTTTTTGGCCGCCGGTTACCTCACCGGGCGGCGGCGACAGCGGCCCAATGCGGCAGCCAAGCCGCGGCCAAGAAATAGCCGCACGCACGCACGTGCTTGCCACCGCACGCAGGCCCGCCCGTAGGCGGCGAGTGCCTCGGCCAGCCGGGCATAGCCCGGCAGCTTGCCCTCAAGCCGGGGCAGGTGCTCGGTGCCGGTGTCATGCTCGAGGAAGAACGTGACTTGGCGGCCGTCCTCGGCCCAGCAGCCCAGCCCGTCCGGCCACGGGCCCTGGCCACGGGACAGGGCGGGCACGAACGGGTCGTGGTAGCCGGCCGCCCCGGCTTCGCCCAGCCACATCCGCAGCTCGCCTGCGCCGCTGCGGGCCCGGCGGGCGAGGGCGACGAAGAACCAGTTCGCCCCGGTCAGGTGCGAAAGCCGCTGGGAGCGTTCCAGCGCCAGCTGCCGGTCGGCCCGCACCCGCGGCGCCCACCTGCGGTCGTCGCGGTCCTCGGCGCCCAGCAGCACGGCGCCGACCGGACCGAGCAGGTAATGCCACGGCGCCGACCCGGCTTCGCGGTGCGGCCGGAACCGGCGCAGCACGCCCAGCCGGACCAGCACCGCGAGCCGGTGCCGCGCGGTGGTCAAGTCGTCGAACCCGAGCGCGGCCCTGGCAGCGGTGTCTTGCCAGAGGCGTCACGGGCCGTCATCGTCGCCGTGTGCATGTCGATCACGAAGGGCAACTAGGCGGTTCACACAGGCGATAGGTTCACCAGCCGGATACGCAGACAGGCGAGCAGCGCGCCTTCGGGGCGTACTCCCCGGACTGGGTTATTGTGCGGCGCATGAGTGACTCGCCGCTGTCCGCTCAGGACATTCGCGCCGCAGCCGAGGTGCACCGCGAGCTTGGCGCTGACTACGGCGAGGCGGTGGTGGAGTCCTTTCTATCGAGGATCGATGAGCACATCGCGTCGCGGGTGGAGCAGCGGCTCGCGGGCCTGACCAGGCCGGCCCCGCGCTCAGCCGATCCGGTTCGGCTGAGCAGGTACCGCGCGATTTTCGCCGGGGTCGTGGCCGGGTCGGTAGTCGCCGGAGTGCCGCTGAGTCTGGCTGGGTGGTGGCTGATCAAGGACGCTGGTGGCAATGCTGCGTCCCTGCTGCTCGTCTGGCTGGTGCTGGCGGTTGTCTACGGGCTGGCCGCCTACAGGCTGAGGCGTCGCTAGCAGCCAGCAGGCGTGCGGCCCGCCTAGCCCGACTTCAGGTGAGCGCCGTCAGCTACACCGGAACCGCCTTGACCCACTGGCTGTCGTCAGTCAGGTAGCGGTCGAGCGCCAGACCGGCCGAGTGCAGCGAGGCTCGCAACTGCGCCTCGTCAAGGCGCATGGCGGTGAAGGCATGCGTCCATACCCGGTCGTCGGCTTGGTACTCGGCGGTCGCAGACATCAGGCCTGGCTCCGGCCGGGTGATATCGCGCAGCCGGAAAGTGATCCCGGCCTGCTCGCGTTCTGCAGCGGTGACAGTTGTCGAACCATGCAGGCGGGTGCTGCTGGATCAGCACGCAGCCAGATGGCGACGTATGCCGAGCGCAGCAAGCTAGGAAGGCTGACCGGATTGCCTCGCTCGCTGCGTTGACCAGGAATGACGGGAGCAGAACCAGGCCGAACCGGCGACCCAGATCCAGATCCAAGACCGACGCGTGGGCACATCCGGCTGACGGGGCGGATCGCCGACGTGCTAGCTGGGATGGGAGCCCTACCAGGTCGCGGAAGACTGATAGTCGCGAGTGCGGAAATCAGGTACTCAAATGTGCGGCACACAGGTAGCGCCGCTGGCGCGGCTGCCCAGGTCGTTCGTTCCCTGCGCCATCACCAAGTGCGCAGCCCGCCTGCCGACTTCTGGGTCAGCGCACACTCCGCGTCGACCAGTGCCGCGGTCCGGCTCGGTGAACCATCGTGGCGATGTGCATGATCATGACGATCCCACCTGCTCTATGGCGCAGCGAAGACCTGGCGTTCTCGCTAGCCGCGCGTCGGCGGTCAGGAGCGGAACAGCCAGCGCGGCCGCGAGGGCGGCATATAGCGCGTCATAGAAGCTCGCGTTCTGGCGCAGAAGCCACGCGGCGCCAGCCAGCGCGCCAGTCATCTGATGACGATGGTCGATGAGCGGCCCGCTCAGGCGCAGGAGCTCTTCGGCGTCGCTCGCCGCGAGGTCACCGCGCAGCACATGCCGACGCAGCACGTTCCCTACCTCAGCATCGAGCAGGTGCGGTGCGTGACACACCTCGGAGGTAAGGCGCCGCCGCAGGTCCACGGCCCTGGCCGACGTCCCGAGGAGGGCGAAGACCATGGCGGAGGCGTCAATGACAAGAGCCACAAGGCTGCCTGTCAGAGGCGCTCAGCGGCCAGGTCGGCGAGGATGGAGGCGGCCGCGGGTTCGGGCCTATTGGCCTTCCTCAGGACTGCCTCGATCTGCTCGACCGCTTCGTCCTTGGTGGGTCGCTTGGCCAGGTTCATGATCTGATCGTGCATGTATGCCTGCATCGACTGCCCTTTCCGCCGTGCCCGTCGGCGGAGCACCTCGTAGAGGTCTTCCGGGATCTCCCGGACCTGAATCGTTGCCATAGTTGTATTTTAGCGCTGTAGCGCTGTAGCGCTAGTGATGCCGCCCGGAGCCCAGCCACCAGGAGGTAGATCGCAACCGGGGTGAGCCGACGGCCGAACAGGACTACATTTACATGCGTGTAGATGATAGCGTTCTCGATGGCCGCGCACCTGCGGGCCGGCGCCCTGCACTGACCGCGCACCGCCCGGCACCTGCCGGGCCTTCGAGAGCCGACCAAGGACGGCACGGTGACCCGGGACTACGACAGGCAGGCGCCCGGCAGCCCTCGGCGCGCGGCCGGCGAGCTTGAGGCCGCCGCGCTGGCTGTGCTGCAGGCAGCGGACCGCTCGCTCACGCCGGCTGAGGTTCTGGACCGGCTGGGCGGCGGGCTGGCGTATAGCACTGTGGTGACCATCCTGTCGCGGCTGCACGCCAAGGGCGTGCTCACCCGGCTGCGCTCGGGCCGCGCGTACTCCTACGCACCGGTCGCTGACGAGCCGGGCCTGGCCGCCCGGCGGATGCGCGGCGTGCTGGACGCCGAGACCGACCGCGAGGCGGTCCTGGCCCGCTTCGTCTCCGAGCTATCGGCCGCAGACGAGCACCTGCTCCGGCGCGTGCTGCGCGACCGGGACCCGGCCGGATAACGGCCGCCGCGCCGCCGCGCCTCCAGGCGGTCCGGCGCGGCCCGCACGCTGTGAGTCGTTCGTTGACACAGACACACCACTGCACATAATCCAGAACATGCGTATCAGATGGCGCAGGTTCGGCGAGCGTCTGGAGAAAGGCAGGACCGGGCGATGACCGTTGCGCCGGTTGTCCCGCTCGCCGGGAGCGAGCGTCGGCCGCTGCGTGACCAGCAGCCAGCGGGCCCGGTTGATCCCGCTGAAGTCATCGAGCTAACCCTGATCACCCGCCGCGCCGCCAGCCTGCCACGGGACGCGGCCGGCGTGCCGATCCGGCAGGCGCGAGCGGATCTCGAGCTGCGCTACGGGTCCGATCCGGCGGACCATCAGCTCGTGGCCGAGGTTCTCGCCCGACTCGAGCCGGCGATTCAGGTAACCGGGCGCGACCCCGCCACCCGGCGGCTGGCCATCACCGGACCCGGCAGGGAGCTCGCCAGGGTCTTCGGGACGGTGCTGACCATGGTCAGCAGCGCTGGCCCGGACGGCGCGCCGGTCAGCCACCGGTACCGCACCGGCGCCCTGCAGATTCCGGCCGAGCTCGACGGCGTCGTCGTGGCGGTCCTCGGGCTCGACAACAGGCCGCAAGCCTGGCCGCACTTCAGGTTCGCCGACCCGGCAGCCGTGCAGGTGACCTACACGCCGCCACAGGTTGCCAGCCTCTACCAGTTCCCGGCCGGAACCGACGGCACCGGGCAAACCGTGGCGATCATCGAGCTCGGCGGCGGGTTCGCCACCTCCGACCTCAACACGTACTTCGGCTCGGTTGGCATCCCCACGCCGTCGGTGACCGCAGTCGGCGTGGACGGCGCGAGCAACGTGGCTGGCCAGGCCCCGCAGGGCGCAGACGGCGAGGTGCTGCTGGACATCGAGGTCGTCGGCGCGGTCGCGCCGGGCGCTCACCAGCTGGTGTACTTCGCGCCCAACACCGACCAGGGCTTCGTGGACGCCGTCACGACGGCCGTGCACGCTGAGCCCACGCCCGTGGCCGTCAGCATCAGCTGGGGCGGACCGGAGAGCTCCTGGACTGCGCAGGCGATGTCGGCACTCGACGAGGCGATCGCCGACGGCGTGGCGCTCGGCGTGACGGTGACGGTCGCCGCCGGCGACAACGGCAGTAGCGACGGCGTCAGCGGTAACCAGCCACACGCCGACTTCCCCGCTTCGAGCCCGCACGCGCTCGCGTGCGGCGGCACGAGCCTGCACGCTGATCCGTCGACCGGAGCCATCAGCTCCGAGACGGTGTGGAACGACGGCGCTGGCGGCGGCGCCACCGGCGGCGGAGTCAGCGTCACCTTCCCGCTGCCCGCCTGGCAGGCGACTGCAGGCGTTCCGGCCAGCCCCAGCGGAACCGCGGGCCGCGGCGTGCCCGACGTCGCCGGCAACGCCGATCCCTCGACCGGATACCGGGTGCTCGTCGACGGCCAGCAGACGATCATCGGCGGCACGAGCGCCGTCGCGCCGCTGTCGGCAGCGCTCACCGCCCGGCTCGCGCAGGCCCTGGCCAAGCCGCTCGGCCTGCTGCAGCAGTCCCTGTATGCGGGCATCCAGCCCGGTCGGCCCGTGTCTGACGTCCGGGACATCACGGTCGGCAGTAACGGCGCCTACAGCGCCGGGCCGGGCTGGGACGCCTGCAGCGGCCTTGGCGTGCCGATCGGATCAGCCGTGCTCGAAGCCCTGTCGGCTGGCGGGCACGCGTCCGTCAGCGATGCGGCGCCTGCGGGCTGACCGGGGTCTTGGCGGCGCCAGCGGCCGCCTCGCGGCGGAACGCCCGCACCCGGATGACCACGAACGCCACGATCGCTGCCACCACCAGCGCGGCCAGGACATACCCGGCCACCGACAGGTCGCTGGCCACGGTGTGCCAGGCCGAGCCCACGCCGTAGCCGATGCTGGCGATCACGCTGCCATAGACCAGCGTCCCGATCAGGCTGAGAACGCCGAAGCGCAGCGCCGGCACCCCGGCGAACCCGGCCACGACCGAGGTGAACGAGCGCACGAACGGCAGCGCCCGGCCCAGCGGAATCGCCCAGCCACCGCGGCCGGCCAGGAACCGCTCGGTTCGATCCAGGTCGGCTTTGGTGATCAGCAGGAACCGGCCCAGCCGTTCGACGACCGGGCGCTCCACGACGCGTCCGACCCCGTAGGACACGTATGACCCCGCCAGCTCGGCGAGCGTCCCGGCGATGATCACGATTGCCAGGTTCAGGTGGCCCTGATACGCCAGCACTCCGGCGAAGCCGAAGGTGACCTCCGAGGGTATCGGCACGCAGCACGCCTCGAGAAAGCCGAATAGCACGACCGCGGCGTAGCCGGCGTGGATGAGAAAGGAATCCATGACCGCCCTCGGATTGTAGGGGTGGTGGCCGCGCTAACTTCTACATGGGTGTAAATATTCTAGCGCAGCCAGGAAAAGCCTCTCAGCCACGGGCGGCGTGCCGCGCCGCCCGGGCTACTAGCCGACGGTCGCGAGGTCCCCTACCATGCGCACGTGGCGTTGGCGTTTCAGGCAGCGAAGCGGCTGCTGGTCGGCAAGCCCGTGCAGAGCGAGCGGCTAGGCCACACGCTGCTGCCGAAGAAGATCGCCCTGCCGGTCTTCGCCAGTGACGCGCTGTCCTCGGTCGCCTACGCGACGCAAGAGATCCTCCTCGTGCTGGCCGCGGGCGGCCTCGCGCTGATCGGCTACGCGCCGTGGGTCGCGCTCGCGGTCGCCTTGCTCATGCTCGTGGTGGTGGCGTCCTACCGGCAGAATGTGCACGCCTACCCGTCCGGCGGCGGCGACTACGAGGTCACGACGACAAACTTCAGCCCGAAAGTGGGCATGACCGTCGCCAGCGCGCTGATGGTCGACTACACGCTGACCGTCGCGGTGTCGGTGTCATCAGGGATGGCCAACCTCGCGTCGGCGTTCCCTGCACTCAACTCGCACTTGACGCTCATCGCGGCGCTGGTGGTCGCGGCCATCGCCGTCCTGAATCTGCGGGGCGTGCGGGAGTCCGGCACCGGATTTGCGATACCCACGTACTGCTTCATCTGCGTCGTGATGCTGATGATCGTGTGGGGCGGGATCCGGCTGGCAACCGGTCACCAGCTGCGCGCCGAGACAGCCGGGTACCCGATCAAGACCACCGGCGAGTTCGCCGGCCTGGCGCTGGTGTTCCTGGTGCTGCGCGCTTTCTCCTCCGGCTGCACGGCGCTGACCGGCGTCGAGGCCATCAGCAACGGCGTGCCGTCGTTCCGCCCGCCAAAGAGCAAGAACGCGGCGAGCACGCTGGCGATGCTGGGTGCGATCGCGGTCGTGATGTTCGGCGGCGTGACGGCACTGGCCCTGATGAGCCACGTGCACGTCGGGGTTCTGACCGGTACCCCGCGCGGTTATGTGCAGCCCACGGTGATCGCCCAGGTGGGCCGCGCGGTCTTCGGGTACTCGTCGCCGCTGTTCTACCTGCTGCAGCTGTTCACTGCCCTCATCCTGGTGCTGGCCGCCAACACCGCCTTCAACGGCTTCCCGGTGCTTGCCTCGATCCTGGCCAGGGACGGGTACCTGCCGCGGCAACTGCACACCCGCGGTGACCGGCTGGCGTTCAGCAACGGCATACTGCTGCTGTCCGGGTTCGCGATCGTGCTCATCGTCGCTTTCCACGCCTCGCCGACTCGACTCATACAGCTGTACATCGTGGGCGTGTTCGTGTCGTTCACGTGCAGCCAGACCGGGATGATCCGGCACTGGAACCGGCTGCTCCGGGTGACCACCGAGGCGTCGGCTCGGCTGCGGATGATCAGGTCGCGCGCGATCAACACGGTCGGCGCGTGCGTGACTGGCACGGTCCTGGTCATCGTCGTCATCAGCAAGTTCGTCGATGGCGCGTGGATCGCGGTAGCGGCCATGGTGGTCATCTGGTTCACCATGAACGGCATTCGCCGCCACTATGCCGCCGTGGCCGAGGAGCTGGTCCCCGAGCGGCTGACCGGGCTCACGCTGCCCGCCAGCAACATTGCGATAGTGCTGGTTTCCAAACTGCACCTGCCCACGCTGCGGGCACTCGCCTACGCCAGGGCCGCCCGACCAGCCCGGCTCGAGGCGCTGACGGTCAACGTCGACGAGGCGGAGACGGCCCGGCTGCGCCAGGAGTGGGAGGACGGTGCGATGCCGCTGCCGCTGACGGTCATCTCCTCCCCGTACCGGGAGGTCACCAGGCCCGTCATCGAGTACGTGCGCGGGCTGCGCCGGGAGAGCCCGCGAGACATCGTCACCGTCTACATCCCTGAGTACGTCGTTGGCCACTGGTGGGAGCAGGCGCTGCACAACCAGAGCGCCCTGCGGCTCAAGACCCGGCTGCTGCTGGAGCGCGGCGTGGTGGTGGCCAGCGTTCCGTATCAGCTCGCCTCTGCGACGCGGGCCGCCAGGTCAGCCGATCCGATGGCCGCGCCGCGCCTGCTCGCCAGCCGTGAGGCACTGCACGCGGCCGAAGTGCGACAGCAGATCAGCGCGCTGCCAGCCAGCCGTCGCGGCCAGCCGATGCCAATCGCCGAGAGCAGCCACCGGGAGGTCGTGCACGTCGCCGGGACGCTGCGCGCGGTGACGCTGCGTCCGCACGGCGGCACCCTGACGACGGAAGCCGAGTTGTGGGACGGAACCGGTCGCGTGCTGCTGGTCTGGCTCGGTCGCCGCGAAATCCCTGGCATCGAGCCCGGTCGTCAGCTCATCGTGCGCGGCCGGATGACCAGCCTCAAGGGCGAGCGCGCCATCTACAACCCGGCCTACGAACTGCAGCCGACGGTCGGCGGCAAGCCCTGACGCAGGCTAGGGCCGGAACCGATAGCCCATGCCCGGCTCGGTCAGCAGGTAACGAGGTGCGGACGGATCGGGCTCCAGCTTGCGGCGCAGGTTAGCCACGTACACGCGCAGGTAGCCAGCCTCGGTCTGGTAGCCGGGTCCCCAGACTTCCTGCAGCAACTGCCGCTGCGTCACCAGCCGGTCGCTGTTGCGCACCAGGACCTCCAGCAGCTGCCACTCGGTCGGCGTCAGCCGCACGTCGGAGCCCGCGCGGGTGACCCGCTTGCGGGCCAGGTCGACGGTGAGATCCCCGGTCGCGACCACCGGCTCGTCTGGCGCAGGGGACGCCCGGCGAACGGCCGCGCGCAGCCGTGCCAGCAGCTCATCCATGCCGAACGGCTTGGTCACGTAGTCGTCGGCGCCCGCGTCCAGCGCCGCCACCTTCTGGCTTTCCTGGCCCCAGGCCGACAGCACGATGATCGGCGTCGTGGTCCAGCCGCGCACGCCCCGGATCACCTCGGTGCCATCCATGTCGGGCAGCCCGAGGTCGAGGATCAGCACGTCGGGACGCTCGCGCGCCATGGCCGCCAGCCCGGACGCGCCGTCGGCTGCCGTGCTCACCTCGTACTTGCGGGCCGTCAGGTTGATCTTCAGCGCTCGCAAGATCGCGGCCTCGTCGTCGATGACCAGAACTCTCGTCATGACTGCGGCGCCTCGGCCAGCCTCACGCGGTCACGCTGGCCGCGGCCAGCGCACACGGCAGCGTGACGCGCATCGTCAGCCCGCCGCCAGGAGTGTCGGCAGCCTCGACCGTGCCCCCCATGGTGTCCAGGAAGCCCTTGACCACGGCGAGGCCGAGGCCTACGCCCGTGACACCGGACCGGTCGGCGCCGCGGCCGTCGAGGCGCTGGAAGGGCTCGAACATTCGGGGCTTCGCCTCGTCCGGCACCCCGCGACCGTGGTCGATCACCTCCAGCAGCACGCTGTCGCCGACCCGGCTCGCACGCATCCCCGCTCGGCTGCCTGCCGGGGAGTAGGCAAGCGCGTTGGCGAACAGGTTGGCAAGCACCCGCTCCAGCAATCCCGGATCGGTCAGCACGAGCGGCAGACCCTCCGGGACCGCCAGTTCGAGCTGCGTGCCGCCGGCTGGGCCGGCGCCGTCAAGGCCACGCAGCGCCATCGGCGCAACCTCGTCGATGGCGGTCGGCCGGAGGAACGGCTGCAGTGAGCCCGTGGTGAGCCGGCTCATGTCCAGCAAGTTGCCGATCAGGGCGTCCAGCCGGTCAGCCGATGCCTCGATCGTGGCCAGCAACGCGGCCTCGTCGTTCGCCGTCCACTGCACGTCGGTCTGCCGCAGCGTGCTCACGCTCGCCTTGATCGATGCCAGCGGGGTACGCAGGTCATGACTGACAGCCGCGAGCAGCGCCGTGCGCATCCGGTTCCCCTCGGCCAGCGCCTCCGCCTGCGCGGCCTGGGTCCGGAGCCGGTCTCGATCCAGCGCCGCGGCCAGCTGCGTCGTCAGGCCCGTCAGCAGCCGAGGCGACAACGGCCGGCGCTGGCCCGAAGCCTCGAGAACCAGGTCCGGCCGAACCGGGGCGCGCTGCGCGGCCTGCCCGCCTGGCTCTGGATCACTGCCCGCCACCCGGACCCACGCCTCGCCAGCGCGCTCGAGCAGACTCGCCCGGCCACCGCGGCTGGCCGTGAGGTGCTCCAGCACCGCCGCCGGCGTGTCGCGGCCACCGAGCACGGTCTGCGCCAGGGCCAGCAGGTCTTCTGCCTCCTCCGTGCTGCGCGCCGCCTGCCGGGCGCGGAGCGCAGCCAGATGCACCACGCTGCTGACCGTGACCGCGACGGTGACAAACAGCAGCAGCGCCAGCAGGCTCTTGCCATCGGCGATCGTCAGCGTGTGCAGCGGCGGCGTGAAGAACCAGTTGACCAGCAGGCTCGCCGCGATGGCGGCCAGGACCGCGGGCCAGAAGCCGCCGACTACCGCGACCGCCACCACAGCCGCCAGGTAGATCAGCAAGTCATCGCCCAGGCCCAGGTGGAGCCGGGCCAGGGCGAGCGTGAGCAGCGGGAGGCCGCCGGCCAGCAGCGCGCCCGCCAGCAGCACCCGCCGCACGCCGATGCCGCCGAACAGGTAAGCCAGCCGCCGGGGCCGGACGGGCGTCACCGCGGAGCCGCCTGCCTGGCCAGCGTCGGGTGAGTCGTCGAGCTCGCCGGGTACTTCCACAATCCACAGTGTGACCGATGCGGCCAGCCGCCGCACCAGCGCGCCGGTGACGATCCCGCCGACCGTGCAGCCCCCGACCACCAGCGCGGCCTGACCGGCTAGCCGGGAGGCCAGCTGCAGCTGGGCGTACGGCGGGTGGGCGAAGCCGATGACGGTCAGCCAGCCGATCACGCCGAGCACCGGAGCCGCCGCGGGCTCGGCGACCATCGAGCCAACCGTGACGATGACGGCCACCAGGACCAGGACCCAGCCGGACGACAGCGCGCCGTCGCTGCCGGCGGCCACCGCCCCGGCCAGCAGCAGCGCGCCGAACCCGGCGGGCAGGGCGAGTGGCGCCGACAGGCCCCGCCTACGCCGACCTGGCCCGGCTGCCGCGCTCACGTTCCCAGCTTCGCTCCTGACCAGCCAGTTCCCGGCGATCTTGATACGTTCTTAACGACGTCCCCGGCGATCTTCACGCCTTCTTTGCACCGCCCGCGGCTCGCTGGCGAGAGCCGGACGGATCGCCGCGCCCGCGGACCTGCCGGTAAACTGCGCGAAGGCGATGGGGCTCGTCCGCGCGACCGCCAGCGATGGCTAATGGCTCCTGACGACCGCCGCGAGGCGAGGACAGGAGCACGCATGACCGCAGAGCGCACCGATCCGGGTGTGCTGGCGCCCCAGCCCGCCTTCACCAGCCTGCTGTCCGCTGAGCCGGACGGAGCGCTGCCGGGCGTCGACACCGCTGATCAGGAATTCGTCTCCGATCTCAACCTCGACCAGGTCATCGCGGCGGTCGCCGGCGACCGGGAGCAGCGCGAGCTGATCAGCCGGGTGCTGCACCGGCGAGTCAGGGACACCGGCACGCTCCGGTACCGGCACGAGATCTTCCGCGATCTCGCGAACCCGGACCTGCTCGCTGCCGTCGACGTGTTCGGCGGCCGGATGCGAGACGTCCGGGTGCACGTGCGGGAGCTGGCCAAGATGCGCTCGGCGCAGCAGCAGCAGGGCTGGTTCCTCGACGCGGCAGCGATCTACTGCGACGCGGTCGGCGCGCTCGCCGCGAGCCTGACCACGTTGCCGATCGCCTCGCGAGGGCTGCTGGCCTTCCGCGACTACCTGACCAGCTACGCCGAATCCGCCGCGTTCGCGCGGCTCGCCGCGGACACGGCGGCCTGCAAGAAGGAACTCGGCCAGGTCAGCTACCTGGTGCGGATCAGGGGCCCGCGGGTTGAGGTGAGCCGCTACGACGGCGAGCCGGATTACAGCGCCGAGATCGAGGAGACGTTCGCGCGGTTCGCGCAGGGCGAGGCGAATGACTACCGGGTGCCATACCGAGTGTGGCCCGGCATGACCGGGGTAGGCGCGCAGATCGTCGAGCTGGTAGCGCGGCTGTTCCCCGCTGAGTTCGGTGCACTGGCGCTGTTCTGCCGGAATCACGCCGGCTTCGTGGACGCGGTCGTCGACCGATTCGACCGCGAGCTGCAGTTCTACCTCGCCTACCTCGGCTACATCCGGCCGCTGCAGGCGGCCGGGCTGCGTTTCTGCTACCCCGAGCTCGCTGCGGGCGGCAAGGACATCTTCGCCGAAGACACCTTTGACATCGCGCTCGCGGCCAAGCTGACCGCGGCCCACAGCGCGATCGTTACCAACGAATTCCACCTCGCCGGGCCGGAGCGCGTCATCGTCGTGTCCGGTCCCAACCAGGGGGGGAAGACCACGTTCGCCCGCACCTTCGGCCAGCTGCACCACCTGGTCGCGGTGGGCTGCCCGGTGCCGGGCAGCGCGGCCCGGCTGTTCCTGTGCGACCAGATCCTCACCCACTTCGAGCGGGAGGAGGACATCGCCAATCAGACCGGCAAGCTGGAGGACGACCTGCTTCGGATCCAGCGGACCCTGCTAGCCGCCACGCCCGCCAGCATCGTGATCATGAACGAGATCTTCGCCTCGACCACCCTCAGCGACGCCCGGTTCCTCGGCGGAAAGGTGCTCGCGAAGGTCGTCGCCGACGACGTGCTGTGCGTGTACGTGACGTTCGTCGACGAGCTGGCTGCGTACGGGCCAAGCGTGGTGAGCATGGCCAGCACCGTCGTGCCGGACAACCCGGCCGAGCGAACGTACAAGGTCGTGCGCAAGCCGGCTGACGGGCTGGCCTACGCGCTCGCGATCGCGGCCAAGCACGGGGTGACCTACGAGCAGCTAACCCGGCGGCTGAACCCGTGAAGGCGCACCTGCTGTACCCGGCTGCCGACTTCGACTTCACGGCAGAGCTGCCAGCCGACCACGCGGACCTGATCCAGGATCTCGAGCTCGGCACGCTGCTGACGGCGATGGCGGGCGGCGACAAGTTCCGCCGGGACGTCTCGACGCGGGTGCTGCTGACCAGCGTCGCCGACGAAGCGGTGATCCGCTACCGGCAGCAGATCCTCGCCGACTGCATCGCCAACCCCGACGTCATCCGGCAGATGTACGACATCGCGGTCGGCGCGCTGCGGGACAAGCGCGGGGTCTGGGGGTTCTTTTCCTCGCGGAACCCGTCCACCATCCTGTCCGGCGCCGTGAACCAGCTCGACGTCCTGGTCGCCAGGCTCCGGCAGTTGCGCCGCCTCGCCGACGAGCACGCGGGCTCGGTCCGCTCTGCCGGGCTGACCGCGCTGTTCAGCAGCCTGCAGCGAGATCTGGACGACGAGTACTTCGAGACCATCGCCGGGCACCTGCGTCAGCTCAGATTCCGCGACGGAGTGCCGATCAGCGCGCAGCTCGACCGCGACAACAGCGGCATCAAGTACGTCCTGCGTTCCGGGAGCACGCGGCGCGGCTGGAAGGAACGCGTGGGCATCGAGCCGCGGTCGGTCTACTCGTTCACGCTGCACCCGCGCGACGAGGCGGGCGCCCAGGCGCTGGCGGACCTGACCGCGCGCGGCATCAACCTGGTCGCCAACGCGGCCGCGCGCTCCGCCGACCACGTCACCAGCTACTTCACGATGCTGCAGGCCGAGCTCGGGTTCTACGTGAGCTGCCTCAGCCTGCACGACGAGCTGACCGCGCGAGGTGTGCCGGTGACCTTCCCCGTCCCCGGCGGCAACCCGCCAGCCGACAACCCGCCAGCCGGCAACCCGCCAGCCGGACCGGAGCTGACCTGCGCGGACCTGCGCGACACCAGCCTGGCACTGCGGATCGACCGGGTCGTCGGCAACGACGCCGACGCCGACGGCAGGCCCCTCGTCGTCATCACCGGCGCCAGTTCGGGCGGGAAGTCGACGTTTCTCCGCAGCGTCGGCGTGGCCCAGCTGATGCTGCAGGCCGGGATGTTCGTCACCGCCCGCGCGTTCCGGTCCGGTCTCTGCAGGCAGGTGTTCACGCACTTCATCCGCGAGGAAGACGCCTCGATGGTCAGCGGCCGCCTCGACGAGGAACTCACCCGGATGAGCCGCATCGCCGACCACCTGGGCCCGGACTGCATGATGCTGTTCAACGAGTCGTTTGCGGCGACCAACGAGCAGGAGGGGTCGGAGATCGGCCGCCAGGTGGTGCGGGCGTTGCTGCAGGCCGGCATCCGGGTGTGCTTCGTCACGCATCAGTTCGACTTCGCCGACAGCTTCCGCCGCGAGCGGCCGGACCACACGCTGTTCCTGCGCGCGCCGCGCCAGCCCGACGGGCAGCGGACCTTCCGGCTCGAGGTCGCCGAGCCGCTGCCCACCAGCTTCGGCCAGGACATCTACGACCGGATCGGCGGCTGGCTCGGCGAGGGCGAGCAGGCACCGACCGGCTGACCGGCTGACCGGCCTGCTCGACCGGACCGCGCGTTACACCGCCGCGATCAGATAGGCCACCAGCACCGCGATGAAGACGTACAGCAAGTACAGGTTGACATCGCCCGACTGCAGTGGCCGGATGAAGTCGGCCAGCCACTCGATGGCCCGGATCACCGGCCGGTACAGGTAGCGCTCGAAGACCGGCGTGACCTCCGCCTCGTAGTGCACCGGCCCGGACCGGCCCGCCGGGTCGTCGGAGGCTCGCTGCACGGACACCGACGGCCGGTACAGCGCGTCGAAGGTGACCCGCGTCGGCGCCGAGAACGTCATCGCCGAGTACTGCATCCGCGGCCGGAACGCGAGCATGCCGCCGTCCCACACCGGCACCACGACCGACGCTCCGCGCGGCCGCCCGGCCAGGTAGATGAGCACCGGCACGACCGTCACCGCGACGAGGAAGACCGCCAGATAGGTGGGCGAGAATCCGGCGAAGTTCAGGTGCGCCGGGATGACGGTCAGCTTGCCGGGCAGCAGCACCGGCCGCAGCACCACCCCGGTGGTGGCGCGCACCGCCGTGGCCAGCCCGGCCAGCAGCACCGGCGCACCCACCGCGAGCGCCACGCACGCGGTCGCGAGCACGGCCGGCCCGGCGACCGGCTGGCCGCGCTCGCTGGCCGCAGCGGCCTGCCGGGTGCGCGGCATGCCGAGATAAGGGATGCCGTAGCCGCGCACGAACGCGTAGATCGCGAGCCCGCCGGTCAGCCCCAGGGTGCCGGCCGCGAGCACGATCAGGATGGCCACCAGGTGGCTCCCGGTCCGGAAGCCCTGGAACAGGCCCTGGAAGATCAGCCACTCGCTGACGAATCCGTTCAGCGGCGGCAGCGCGGCGATGCCGAGCGTGCCCACGAACGCGATCAGCCCGGACCGCGGCATGAGCCGCGCCAGCCCGCCGAGCCGGTCCATGTCGCGGGTCCCGGCCGCGTGCTCGGTCACCCCGGCCTCAAGGAACAGCAGCGTCTTGTACGTGCCGTGGTTGAGCACGTGGTACAGCCCCGCCAGCAGCAGAAACGCCCACAGCGCCCGCTGGCCGTAGGCGAGGAAGGTCATCGCCGCGCCCAGCGCGGTCACGATGATGCCGACGTTCTCGATCGTCGAGTACGCGAGGAACCGCTTGATGTCCCGCTCCCCCAGCGCGTACAGGATGCCGATGGCAGCGGTGAGCGCGCCAGCGGCCATCGTGACGATGCCGCGCCAAGCCGGACCCTCGGGCAGCAGCCGGAACGCGAACAGCGCGATGCCGTACACGCCCAGCTTGGTGATGACGCCCGACAGCAGCGCCGATCCGTCCGCCGGCGCCACCGGGTGCGCGGCCGGGAGCCAGACGTGCAACGGCACCAGGCCCGCCTTGAACCCGAACCCGGCGAGCGCCAGCAGGTAGGCGGTGTCCCGCCAGGCGCCCGGCACCCCCGGTGCGCGCGCCGCGATCAGCCCGAGGTCCATGGTGTGCGTCTGCGTCACGAGGATGACGAACGCAGCCACGATCAGCACGAAGCCCACCTCGGACAGCGCGAGGAACCAGAACGCGCCGCTCGCGACCTTGCGGTCGCGCGGCCGATGCAGGATCAGCGCATAGCACAGCAGTGCCATGGACTCCCACGCGACCAGGAACGTCAGCACGCCCCCGGCCGCCAGCACGGCGAGGCTGGCCAGCAGCGCGAGGTTGTACGCGCACAGGTATACCCCAGTCCCCCCGGAGGCAGGGGGATCCGGATGGTCGTCCCCAGGCCGTCCGGCTGATGCATAGTTCCGGGAACGAGGCAGGTACAGGCCGATGCCGACCGCAACGACGCCGAGCAGCACCGCGAACACGCCGGACAGGCTGGTCGACTGCAGCTGCAGCGTGCCGACCACCGGGGATCCGCCGGGCGAGACCAGCCGGGACTCGGGCGCCACCAAAGCCGCGACGCCGCCGGCCAGCGCGACCGCGCCGCCCAGCACGGATAGCCCGCAGCCCACTCGCAGCACCGCACTACTCGCCGCCGACAGCAGGCCAGCCAGGGCGGCTGCCGCCCACGACCCGGCCGCGACGGCGAACAGGATCAGCGCGGTCATGCCGAGCCCGCTGCGACGAAGCTCTGGCCGCCAGCCTGCTCCGCCAGCCTGCCCACCGCGACCAGCAGCCCCTGCAGCAGCGCGAGCGGACTCGGCGGGCAGCCGGGTATCCACACGTCGACGGGCAGGACCTGCTCGACCGAGCCGTGGCTGAACGCGTCGGGCTGGTAGACGCCGCCGAGCGCGCACGCGCCGGTGGCCACCACCAGCTTCGGCGCGGGCATGGCGTCGTAGGTCTTGCGCGCGGCGGTCGCGAACGCCCGCAGCATCGGCCCGGTCACCAGCAGCAGGTCCGCGTGCCGCGGTGCGGGCGTGAAGAACAGCCCGAGCCGGTGCAGGTCGTAGTGCGGCGCGGCCAGCATCCGGATCTCCTGCTCACACGCCGCGCACGAGCCGGTGTCGAGGGTCCGGATGTGCAGGCTGCGGCCGAACTGGCGGTTGATCGCGCGACGCAGGTCGTCCGCGGCTGCCGTCTCGGCGGTTGCCGGGGTAGCCAGGTGCGGCAGATCGGGCGCGGCAGTCACCGGCTCACCTCCCCGGCGAGCGGGATGCGCTTCACCAGCGCCGTCCTGGTCGTCGCGGCGAGCTCGAACACCCCGCTGCTTCGCGCCGCGTCCGGCGCGTGCTGCGTGCACCGGCCGCAGCCGGTGCACGCGCCGACGTCGAAGACCAGCGTGTCGCCGTCTCGGGCGAGCGCCCGGCTCGGGCAGATCACGACCAGGCTGTTGGCGATGTCGCGGGTGAGGGCGTGCGGCCGGAAGACCGGCGGGGTCGGCAGCGCGCGCGCCGACGGATCGGGCCGGGCTGGGTACCGGGTCGTGACCACTCCGCGGCGCAGACCCCGGACGAACCACAGTGGCAAGGCAAACCTCTCCTTCTGGACCGTCACCGCGCCGTACCCGCGACTGTCAGCCAGAAGCTGGCCTCGATGATCGGGATGTCGGTGAAGACGTTCTGGGACCGGCACGCGTCGTCGAAGCCACGCCAGTTCCGCACGGCAGCCGGGCGCAGCCTCGCGCGGCTGATCCGCCCGGCTTCGTCGAGCTCGACCCAGGCGAGCGACTCGCCCCTGGAGGACTCGGCCCAGCCGAGTCCCGACCGGACGCCGGACCTCGGCGGCGGGCCCGGCTCAGCTGCCGCTGCGTGCGCCAGGCCATCGGTTGTCAGGTGGGCGTCGATGAGCCGCACCGACTCGGCCGCCTCGGCCAGCATGACGTTCAGCCGCGCCAGCACGTCGCCGCCAGTTTCGTCGGCCACGGCGGGCCGGGCCGCGGCCGAGCCCGCGCCGGGGTGGTCAGCCCGGGTGTCGTTGGCGATGCCGCTCGCGCGGGCGACCGGTCCCACGAGGCCGAGCCGACGTGCCTCCTCGGTCGTGACGACGCCGGTGGCCTCGAGCCGGTCCACGAAGGAGTTGGTCGCCAGCAGCGCGTCAGCCGCCCGGCGCAGTTCCCCGTAGGCCGCGGGCAAGCCCGCACGCAGCGCGGTCGCGTCCGGCCCACGCCGCACGCCGCCGATGGCCAGCACGTTGAACAGATAGCGGTGCCCGAACACCGCGGCGTTCAGTCGCAGCAGCTGCTCCAGCGCGATCTCCGCCGCTGCGCGGCCGACCGCCAGCCCGCAGGCCTGGCACAGCGCGGCGATCGCGGCAGCGTGGTTGTACAGTCGCTCGAGCTCCAGCGCGACGCCACGGACGGCCCGAACCGCCGGGCCCGGATCGAGCCCGAGCGCGGACTCGGCGGCCGCGGCGAACGCCCAGCCGTTGCCGATCGCGCCGAGACCCTCCGCCCGCTCGACACCGAAGAGTGCCTGCTGCGGGGTCTGGCCCTGGGTGCGCCACTCGATGCCCCGGTGCTTGTGCCAGGTAAACAGGTAGAGGTCGACGAGTTCCTCACCGCTGGTCACCAGCCCGTAGTAGAGCGACTCCACCCCGACCTGGCGGACCGGGCCGAACGGGAACTCGAACGCCTGCCCGCCGACCACGTGCGGCGCGTGCACGTCCTGCGGCGGCTCGTCCGGCCCGCGGCCGAGGCGCGGCAGGTCGATGTCGGGCTGTGGCGGCGTCGCGACCCGGTTCAGCGGCTTGCCGCCGGCGGGCCGGATGCCGAACTGCTCGTAGATCTCGCACTCCTCAGCGAACGCCGCGGGCGCGATGTCCGACAGCGCCGGGTAGCGCGACCCGCCGACCGGTGTTTCGGTGATCAGGTAGCGCTGGTCGTGATCGAGCGCCCAGACCGCGCGCAGCGTCACCGGGTCCGCGGTGCGGGCCTGGCGGGCCGCTGCGTCGGCGGGGGCCACGCCAGACCCCGATGGCTCGTAGCCCGCCGCGCGCGCCGCGAACAGGTCGGCGAGCCGGGCGCCGGGAAACGCGGCCAACTCGGCCGTCACCGCTTCCAGGTCCGCCGCGGAGACGCTGGCCACCCCGACCGGGCCGTCCTGCGGCTCGGCCGCCGTCACCACCGCGGGCAGGGCGCGTGCTGTGTCTGATCGGACCGCGGTCATCACAGCACCGTGATCGAGTGACTGATGAGCGTGCCGAGCCCGGCCGGGATCCAGAGGCCGAGCACCAGCAGCGCGACCAGGCCGACGGCCACCGGGAGCACCGCCGTCAGTGCCACCGCGCGGCCGCTGTACGGACTCGCTAGTGGTCCGGCCGACTCCGTCTCGCCCGTGCTCATGCCGGTGGTGATCCGCGCGAACGCCACGAACGCGATCGCGAGCAAGACCAGCAGCAGCAGCGGCAGCGCCGGGCTGGCGCTAGCGAAGCCAGCACGCACGATCGTGAACTCGGACAAGAACAGGCCGAACGGCGGCGAGCCCAGCACGGCGACCGACCCGACCAGCAGCGCCGCGCCGGTGACCGGGACCGCGGCGAGCAGACCACGCACCCCAGCCGAGTCTCTGGTCCGGTACCGGAGCGCGACGTCGCCGCTGGTCAGGAACAGCACCGCCTTGGCGATCGCGTGGTTGAGCGTGTGCAGCAGCGCACCGTACAGGCCCAGCACGCCGCCGAAGCCGAGCGCGACCGCGATGATGCCCATGTGCTCGACCGACGAGTACGCGAACAGGCGCTTGATGTTCACGCCGGGAGGACGACCGCCCGCCGGGCCTCTCCGCACCATGAACAGCACGCCGATGACGACCGACAGGAAGTCGAACACCAGCAGCACGACGCGCGGGAACTCCGCGCCTAGCCCGACCCTGGCGATGGCCAGGAACCTGATGATCGCGTACATGCCGGTGTTGAGCAGCGCAGCCGACAACATCGCGCTCGCCGGGCTGGGCGCCTCGGCGTGCGCGTCCGGCAGCCAGGTGTGCATCGGCGCCAGCCCGACCTTGGTGCCGTAGCCGACGACGGCGAGCAGGAACCCCAGGCGCAGGCTCGCCGGTGCGAGCGCGCTCGCGTGCGCGTACAGATACGGCCAGGTCAGCCGCAGGTCGGCGGGCAGATGCAAGGCGGTTGCCGAGTAGAACAGGAACAGCGTGCCCGCGAGCGCGATCGTGACGCCGAGCGAGCTGATGATGACGTACTTCCACGCCGCCTCGAGCGAGCTGGCCCTGCCCTCAAGCCCGACCAGCGCGGCGCTGGCCAGCGTGCTCGCCTCGATGAGCACGAACAGCAGGCCGAGGTTGCCAGTCTCCAGCGCCGCCAGCATCAGCCCGCCGAACAGGCCGAAGAAGACGTAGTAGAGCCGGACCTGGAAGCGCGACAACCGGCCCGCAGCCTCCTCGGCCGACACGTAACCCACCGATCCGGTGGCGGCCAGCACAATCACCACCGCGACGGTGAGCAGGAAGAAGCAGCTGAGCGAGTCGATGTACAGGAAGCCGCCGAGGCCGCGCAGCGGGGCGCGGTGCAGCTGTCCGACCGCGAGCCAGACTGCAGCAGCCAGCGTGACGCACGCGCCGGCCGCGCTCACCCAGCCGGCGGTCCGCGCCCGCGCGCCCGCTGCCGCCGCGACGGTGCCAGCCAGCGGCCCGGCGACCAGCACGTATGCCACGATCGTCATCCCTGCAACTCCCTCAGCTCGGCGGCGCTCGCGCTCGCGAGCTCACGGGTGAGACCAGAAACGAACACGAGCATGATCAGCACCCCGGCCACGACGTCGAGGAAGATCCCCGCCTCGACGATGAACGGGAACGTAGCGACGAGCGTGATCGCACCGAGGAACACGCCGTTCTCGACGATCAGCCAGCCGACGAGCTGGGCGACCGTGTGCCTGCGGACCACCATCGAGAGCGCGCCGAGCAGGATCACCGCGGTGGACAGCGGCACCACCGCGGCGGCGACCAGCCCGTGCGGGAGTAGCTGCGGCCGGGTGACCAGGTAGGCGAACGCGGTCAGGCCGCCGCCGGCGATCAGCGAGGTGGACAGGCCGGTCGACAGCGCCGCGTCACGCTTGAGGTCGAGCCTGCGGATCAGCAGCCGACGCGCAGCCAGCGGAATCCCGATGCCCTTGATCACCAGCGTCGCCGCGGCCAGGACCCACAGCTCCACGCTGCCGAACTCCTGCGCGGCCACGGCGGCCGCGAACGACAGCACCACCGACTGAGCGCCGTAGTACGCGACGTACCGGTTGAACAGCTTGGACCCGAGGCAGGCGAAGGCAAGCAGCAGGATGACCACGCCCGACAAGTCGAGCAGCACGCCCGGCACGCTGGTCGCCGACAGGTTCTGCACGCCTCACGCCCCGATCACGTAGGAGGTCGCGACGCCCACGAGCGCCAGCAGGAACGCGGCGCCGAGGAACTCAGCGATCCGGAAGAACCGCAGCTTGGCGAACGAGGTGTCGATGACGATGATCGCGAGGCCACAGAGCGCCAGCTTCCCCGCGAGGGCGGCGATGCCGACCACGACCGAGAGCAGGTCCGCCCCGTTCCCAAGGCCCCACGGCAGCACGAACACGTTCATGAAGATCGACGACAGCAGGAAGAGCTTCATCCAGCTGCCCCACTTCATCAGCGCGTAAGCCCGGCCGGAGTACTCAAGCACCCGGCTCTCTTCGATCATGGAGATCTCGGTCGTGCCGCCGTGACTGTCGATGGGAATCCGGCCGCTCTCCACCAGCACGATCATGAAGAACGCCAGCAGCCCGAGCAGATGCGTGGGCAGCACCAGCGCATACGGAGAACCGGCGATCGCGTGGTTCATCAGGTACGGGTTGTCAGACGCCGACACCGCCCCCACGGTGAAGAACACCAGCACCAGGGCCGGCTCAGCCATGCTGCCCACCCAGCTCGCCCGGCTCGCGCCGAGGCCGCCATACGGGCTGCCGGTATCCAGCCCCGCGAGCGACGTCATGAAGCTGGCCAGCGCGAGCACGAACGCGCCGCCGATCAGGTCGGCGAGGAACGCCAGCGGCAGCGGCGTGTTGGTGATCACGGGGACGATGACCGACACCGTCAGGTAGCAGGCGAACGTCACGAACGGCGTGACCGCGAAGACCCAGGACGCCTGGTCGCTCGTCGCGCTGCCCTTGCGCAGCAGCTTGGCGAGATCGCGGTAGGGCTGCAGCACACTCGGACCGCGCTTGGACTCGACGACGGCCTCGGCCCTGGCCAGCACGCCCGCATACAGCGGCGCGCCAAGAAGCACCACCAGGCTCTGCAGAACCTGGGCAAGGACAGCAGACAACAGCAAGACCTCCACCTGGGCGGCACGAAACCGTGCAGGTAGAGGCCATCAGCCAGGAAGAGCCCTGACGCCTACGCGAGCCTCATCGCGTGCTGGCCAGCATACACATCACGTCTGGGGCGTGGTACCCGTTATGCGTGTCGTGACCGCGCGTCGCGTGACCGTGACCGGCCTCAGGACCACGCCGCGGACCGCGGTCGCGGCACCGAGCCCGTCGGCTCACCGAGCACTCAGCAGCAGGACCGGCACCGAGCAATCCTGGGCCGCTCGGTCAGCAACTCGGCCGAGCCGACTCTTCCGCCGCGCGCCGTCACCGTGCCGACCGAGCACGAGGATGTCGAACCCGTGCTCCTCGGCGTAGGCAGTCACGACCTGACCGGGGCTGTCGTGGTCGGAGTAGACCATCTGGACAGTCATCCGGACTGGGTGAACGGGCCGCTGACTGCGTGCCAGCTCGCCGAAGATCGCTTCGGCCTGGCGCTGCAACCCAGCGGTCTGTCCATCCTGGCCGTTGTCTTCCGCAGGCAGTGCCTGCGGAACGACGCAGAGCGCGACTACGTGGCCGCCGCCGTCGTGCGCTGCGACGGCGGCGGCCACGCCGAGAGCTTCCGCCGCGTCCGGCGAGCCGTCGAAGCCCACCAGGACCCGGCGGAACGGGCCAACGGTCCGCACCGTGTCTGCCTCCACTCGGTTACCAGGCAGAGGCCATCAGCGAGTCTCGTTTCGCGGTTACGGCGGGCCTCATCGCCATCGTCATTGTGCCGGCGGAGCGGCTGCACGACAAGGGGCGGCCAGCGCGGCCTTGACCGCTGGGCACCGCCGTTGCCAGACTTACTGCCCGGCGAAGGGGCTCGCCCGAAGCGCGGTAGCCGCCGCTGACGGTCCCTATCCGCGAACAGGCGGTGACGGCAGTCATGTCCAGGGTGAGCGAGCACGAGGTTCTTCTGCTATGGCGATCGCTGCGGGCGTTCCGGTCGGGCCGCCAGCCTCGCTGCCGTCCGCGCGGTCATCCGGCTCGGAGCGACTGCCCGCTGCAGGATCGCTGCCCTCGCTGGCACGGTCAGCAAGACGACTGGGCCGCCAGCCTGGAAGAGACCACCGCGGAGACCGAGCGCAGGCGAGCCTCGTGGCCGTGCAGCAGGCTGCTCGACCTGCTGTCGCCGGACCTCACCCGGATCGGACCGTGACACCCGGCCGGGCGGACGGCTAGCGTGCCGGCCGCCACCCCGATGCCGCGCGGGCCGTCGGTCCTCACCCTGTACGACGCGGCGGACCTGCTCACGGCGCCCGGCTGCCCGGTGTGCCGGTACTGGGCCGAGGCTAGCGACCGCTACCTGCGCTGGTTCGCGCTCGAAGGACACGCGCAACCAGACACGATCACTCGCCTGTGCGCCTGCCTGGGCCCGTGCGCGACGCATACGCGCCGACTGCTGAGCCAGCCGGGCGCTGCCGTCCGGATGACTGCCGTGTACCGGTACGTGGTGCGAGGAGCCAGGGACCGGCTGGCGGGGCGCGCCGACCGGCTCGCGTCGTGCCCGGCTTGCGAGCACGACGCCGCGGCCGCAGGCCGGGCGCTCGACACGCTGATCGAGGGCCTGGCCGACCCGGCGACGATGTACCGCTGCCGGGAGCTCGGCGGGGTGTGCCTGCCGCACCTTACCGCGGGCGCCACGCTCGGGCGACGCGAAACGGTCGCGTGGCTGACCGAGACACTCCGGGACTCGATTGCGGCTGGCGGTGCTCATCTCGACTGGCTCGCAGGTACCGATCCAGACGCGGAAACCCGTGCCGTGCTGCGCAGGTCGGTACCTAAGACCGGGCTCCCGACGCCGACGGCCTGCCCACCGTGCCTGGCGAGCGCGCAGGCCGAGCGGGACGCGCTTGACCGGCTGGCGGGCCTCGCGAGCGACGGGCCGCATCCGGCCAGGACGCTGTGCGCCACGCATCTCGCGGATGCGGCCACGGCAACCGGCGGCGGGCACGACCTGCGTGTCCTGCTGGACTGGCAGGCCGATTGCGTGGCAGCTCGGCTGGGCGCCGGACCCGTTCACTGGCTGCGAACAGGCCGACGCCGCCGACCTCCGACCGAGGAGTGCGCCGTGTGCCGGGCCCGCCGGGATGCCGCGCAGGGCGTCCTCACCCACGTCACGGCCGCGCGGCGGCCCGGTTCCTGGCCAGCACTCTGCGTCCGCCACCACCTTCAGCTGCGGGCGACCGACCCGCGAGCCAGCCACGTGCTGGCCGACGCAGCCGTCGAGGTTGCCGACGGGCTGATCCGCGAGCTTTCCGACGCGTTCGACGCCGCCGCGGCGGCCCGCGGCCGCGGTGCCGCTGCCCGCGACTTTGGAGCCTGGCGGCGCGCGGCCGCATTTCTCGACGGTGCCGTCTTTGGCGGCTATCCAGCCCGCCCCTAACCCGCGGTCGGCGGTATCGCCAGCGCGAGCGTCGGTTCCAGCCCGCCAGCGGCGAAGAAACGGCGACCGGCCGCCCGGAACGCGCCGAGCGACTCCCTGAACCTCGAGCAGGTGCAGAACCGTCTGCGACGGCTGGCCGGTGAGCAGCTCGATGTGACGTACCGACAGACCGCAGCCGACGTACAGCTCGATGGCCAGCTCACGGCTCACCCGCACCGGGACCGGGAACCGCTGCCAGATCGGCCCGCCGGCGGGCCTGCGCTTGATGCAGTGCCGCGCCAGCGCGTGTGCAACCAGCGGGTCGGCGTAGAGCGCGTCAATGAGCTCGATCTCGGCCGGGCCGCTGCTGGGTTCTGGCCCGCCGACACGAACCGGAAGACCTTCGTCATGCGCTGCGCGCAGCACGATCTGTCCGGACACGCCCAGCATTCGGCCCGCATCTGCCGCCGACAGGCCACCCGAAACGTAGAGTTCGGCGATCGCGTCGGCAGGCACGGACGTCCGGTCCTCCCGGTTGAGCGGTCCCCTGGTTCTCATCCGCACGCCGCGCGACCGCAGCCGATCCCGCACCGTGCGGTCCGGCACGCCGGTCAGCGCTGAGATCTGAACCGTACTCAAACCCGACTCGACGTAGAGCCGCGCCATCGCGTCGGTGGCCACCGCGTCTTCCTCGCTCAGTGGTCGCCGCCGACCGGCTCCCCTGGGCTTCACCGGCACTCTGGCGTGAGCGAGCAGCCGCCGGACCCGCTGCCGGTTCATCCCGACCAGCTCGCCGATCCGGTAGGTGGATAGTCCCTCACAGACGTAAAGGTGGCTGACGACGACGGTCATCTCATCGCTCGGAACACCGCGCCGCCAGTCCGCGGAAAAGGCATGCGCGCAGCCAAAAACTTCACCGCTCGGGCGCATTGCGCCAACCTCCCTGCCCTCTGGCAAGGGACCGTTGGCGGCGTCTCCGCAGACTACGGCGAGCCCCTCCGCCGCTGCGTGTAGCGTAACCGAACTTCGCGGTCCGGCCCAGAACCCGGCGGGACGCCCGCCGGGACGCCCGCCGGGCGGCTCAGCAGATCGATTCGTCCAGGACCGGCAAGCGGTGGCATGCTGCCAGCGACGCACGAGGCCGCAAGTGATCTATGCTGAAGGCAGTGGCGCGCCCACTCGGTGGTGGATCCCACCGAAAGCTAGCTCGGTCGCTGGCTCGAAGTCAGTTTGCCGACTAGCCGCCCTGCCTGATGGCCGATGGATCCTGTCGTCTGCGACAGAACGGACCCGGTGTGGCGGCGTACATGCGTTCCCCCAGCACGACGGAGGATCCTGACCGCGACCACGCGGGTGTGCGCGCCGTCGTGTGGGGTGCTGCGCTTGCCTACGTGGCGGTGCTCGCCGCACGGCCGACGGGTGCCCGGCTCAGGGCCATCGACGAGAGCGTCACCAGCGTGGTCGTCCAGCGTAGGAACGTGACCGCGATTCGCACCGCGCACGCCGTCAGCGCGCTGGCGGAGCCTGCGGTCGCGATAGTGCCACTCGCCGCCGCCACCGCGATCGCCGCGCGGACGCAGGGCTGGCAGGCCGCCTGCCGACCCTGCGTGACCGTGATAGCCGGCATGGCGGTCCGCCGCAGACTGTCGGGGCTGGTCGCTAGGCCGCGACCACCCGCCGCCGGGTGGCTGATCGAGCCGGAAGGTTTCAGCCTGCCATCCAAGCACACCTCGCTTGCCGGCCTCACGGCGGGAGCATGCGCCACCGCCCTCGGCGCGGACCGCCGCGGCCGTGATGCAGCCGTCGCCGCGGCTGCTGCCGGAGTTGGTGCGAGCCGGATCTGCCTGGGCGTGCACTGGCCCAGCGACGTTCTCGCCGGCTGGCTGTTCGCCGCAGGATGGCTCGAGCTGGTCCGGGTTGCCGCCCGCCGTGGCCGCGGACCGCACCGGGCTGGGGTCCGGTCCAGAAGGGCGGTGTCATGAGCCTGCCTGATGGCATAGCGCTGCGGTGCTCAGCCGTGGTTGTGCACGGTACCGACGTGCTGCTGGTCTGCCGCGTCGGCGGTGCCGCCGACATCTGGTCGCTGCCCGGCGGCACGCCGCGCCAAGGCGAGAGCATGGCCGCGTGCGCCCGGCGTGAAGTGCGGGAAGAGACAGGATTGCACGTAGATCCTGCAGGGGTGGCGTTCGTGCTCGAGGTGCTCGCACCAGAGCGCGGCCCACGGACAGTCGACATGGTGTTCCTGGCGCGCGAGGTGGAGCCGGGCCAGCAGCCGCAGCAGCAGGAGCCGGGCCTGCAGCCTGCCTTCAAGCCACTGACCAGCCTTCAGGATCTCGACCTGCGTCCGCCGCTGGCTGGTCACCTGCGCGGCATGCTCGGTCAGTCAGGCCGACGCTACGCGCCGTATCTGGCCAACCTGTGGCGGCCCGAGGCTTCGGCATGACGCGGCAATATCTCATCGGGGAGTTGTCGGTGCGCCTCGGCGCGCTGCGGGCGGTCGCTAGCAGAGGGCCGGCCGAGGACGTCGCGCGGCTGCAACTCGAGGTCGAGAATGGACGGCCAAGTGCCCTGGTCTCAGCCGCTGAGCGGGCCATCGCGCTGGCGGACGTCTCCTGCTGGGAGTCACTGACGCGCGGCGACATCGCGGCGTTCGGCCGGCAGGCCGAGGCTTCCGCCGACCTCAGGCTCTTCGGCGTGTGCGCCCGGCTGCTGGCCGAGGAGTAGCCAGTTATGAGCTAGCCCGCCGACGGAGGGCGGGAATCCTCGTGCGGAGCACTTCTTCGGCACGGCTGTAGCCGCTCGTGCCTACCCAGAGGCGGTACTGAGGGGCGCCCGAAGCTGTTCCGCGCTGGCGGGATCGGCTCGGCCGGCCGGTTACGGGCGCGGCGTGCGCGGCTACGCCCGCCGCGCGCAACTCCGCGAGCAGCGGCGAGACGATGCTGGCATCGATGTCGGCGAGAGGTGCCCACCCAGCATCGGTCAGACCGTTGCCAATCCCCCGAGAAGGCAGCCACCACAGGCGCCCGAATTGTTTCGGCTGGTGCAGCGGTCTCGACGCCGATGTCGACATTCTCCTGCCCCTCGGGCCGCTAGCGCGCTCACGAAGCAGGAGCCATCGGCCCCGCTGGCAATCGGGCGTTGAACCACATAACGCCCCGGCGGGCTCCAGCGCCGGACTGCGGGCAAGCCGCGTACGTCAAGTATAGGGCCCGGTTCCTCCGCACACACCGAGCCGACGGCGTCCGGCCGGCACGGCCGCCGCGCTGGGCCACCAGACGCGCCCCGGGAGCCGGTGCCGAGCGGTGTATTCTGATGTCATTGCGCGATGAGGCTCGCGTACGCACCCTGGCCTAGTCACCAAGGTTGATGGCCTCTACCTTGCTTCCGTTTCGGCGAGCATCGGTGGAGGATCGATGTCACTGACTCTCGGCTTTGTGCCGTCCAAGTGCGCAGGGCGAGCGGCCCTATGACTCTCAGCGCACACGAGCGCCGCGAGCTGGACTGCATCTCTGAAGGCCTGACGGTGTCAGATCCCGTCCTCGCCGGTCTCCTGGATACATTCACGCTGCTGACTGCCGACGAGGTGATGCCCGCTCGCGAGCAAGTCGGGGCAAAGTGGCAGCAGGTGCTTGACCCCACGCGACGAGCCCAGCGAACACGCACGCGGACGCTGCGGCGTCAGCCAGCCGTGATCCTGCGCCGAGCCGGACTGGTGATACTCGTGTTGGTGCCGCTGGTAGCCTTGCTCGCCGCTGTGGTTGTCGTTTTCTGCACAAGCAATGCCACAGGGTGCAGAGCGTCACTGTCGACGCGCTGCACGCAGTCCGCTCCTTCGGCGAGCTCGTCCTGACGCAACGACCCCCCAGCGAGCGGCACCGACGCGAGCATCAGCCGACTGCAGACTGTTGAGTCCCGCTGGTGGCAGCTACGGGCCAGTACAGTTCAGCTGAGTACCCTGAGACAACAGAACGGCGGAGGGACTCGCCGGAACAGCGGCGCTGCCGCCAACGGTCCCTGCCTGATGGTGGCGGGAGGCAGCGGTGCGATCACCTGACGATGGCGACGTCCTGGCTGTTGCGCTCGACGGGCTGTCCGCTCTGGCCGACCCGCACGACCGCGCGGCGCTGGCGGAGCTGCATGACCGGCTTCAGCAGCGCCGACTCCGTGTGCTGGTCGCCGGGGAAGCCAAGCGGGGCAAAAGCACGCTGGTCAACGCTTTGCTGGGACGACAGGTGCTGCCTTCTGGGGTGACGCCGCTGACGGCGCTGGCCACGGCGGTGCGGTACGGGCCGGACGAGGGCGTGACCGCTCTCTTGCGGGATGGCCGGGCCGAGAGCCATCCACTGTCAGCCCTGGACGACCTGGTAACCGAGCGGGGCAACCCCAGCAACAAGCGCGGGCTGGCGGCGGTCACGGTGATCATCGATGCGCCACTGCTGGCCCGCGGCGTCGAGCTAGTCGACACTCCTGGCACGGGGTCGGTGTACGCCCACAACACGGCCGAGGCGGAGCTGGCGCTGGAGACGATGGACGCGGCCGTGTTCGTGCTCACCGCTGACCCGCCGGTGTCGGCCAGCGAGCGGGACTTGATGTCTCGGGTGGCGCGGCTATCGGTGCGCATGTTCGTCGTGCTGAACAAGGCGGACTACTTGTCCCCTGATGTCCCGCCGCCGGCCGGGTCGATTGACAGTGGGCTGAACGGGAACCGTCGCAGCGAACTGGCCGAGGCGCTCGAATTCGCCGCGAGCGTTACGGCCGAGGCGGTGGGACGGCCTGTCCGGCTATACCCGCTGTCAGCGCGGGCCGCGCTGACAGCGGCCGGAGATCCAGGATTCACCGCGTTCGCCGCCGACTTCGCTGACTATCTGGAGTCCGGGCGAGCGTCCGACTTGCGGCTGTCGGTTGCCGGTCACGCGGAGCGGCTCGCTCGCTCGCTGCTGGACGAAGCCAACCTGACCCGCCGTGCGGCGGAGATGCGCACCGGAGAGGCGGCCGGGCGGGTGGAGGCGTTCGAGGCGCGGCTGGCGGCTGTCGCGGTGCGGCGTCAGGACGCCGCGGACTTGGCGTCCGCCGAGTCGGCCCGGATGCTGGCGGCCCTCAACGAGGCCGCGGAGCAGGCCTCGAAGGAGGCCACCCGCCGCGTGACCGCAGATATTGAGAGCCTGCTGGCCGCGAATGTGCGGTCGGCACAAGCCGCCGACATCGAGCGTGCCGGGCGGGTCCGTCTCGGCGAGCTCGCCGTCGCCGAAGCCGAGGCCTGGCGGCAGGAGCAGGCGCTACGGCTGGAGGACGGCTTGGCCAGGCTCGACGCGCGGCTCGCTGCCGAACTGCGGGCCGAGCTCGACGCGGTCCGCGATGCTGCCGCCGGGCTGCTCGGCCTTGCTCTGGCGGTACCGGGTCCGGGTGACCGGCTGGTGCCGGACCTGCGGTTCTTTTACGTGGTCAGGGAGGAGGCAGGGCAGACGGAACTGCTGGCCGGAGCGATCCGCCGGCGCCTGCCCGGCGAGGCGGGCCGACGGCGGGCGCGGGACTATCTGCGCCGCGAAACCGGCGACCTTGTACCGCAGCAGATCGGCCGCGCCCGAGCCGACCTCCAGTACCGGCTCGCGGAGGCGACCCGACGGCTGATCCGCGACGTCGAAACCCGCTACACCGACAGCACGAGCCGACTGGAGAACGCACTGCGCGTAGCCGCGGCCCAGCGACAGGCAACCGCCGGAGAGGCGGCCGGGCAGGATGCCAGCCTGGCCCAGCGGCAGCAGGAACTCGGTCGGCTGCTTGAGATGCTTGCCACAGCATCGCGGCCGTCGGGAGCAGGCACGAGTGGCGGCCGCGACACGACCCATGAGCCTAGCGGTCACTCAGGTGACTGAAAGAGACGTCGAAGCCGCCGCCGGCCTGTCGTCTGCGCTAAGCCCGTTACCATGGCCAGGTGCCAGCGCGGGCAGGCCCTGAGGGTTCAGGTCCCGCCCGCGCTGTGACCGGCGATCGTCTACTTGACCGGCGCAGGGCCGAACGGGAGTACCTTGCGGCCGAAGGTGGACTCGATGATGTCACCGGCGGCGTGGTACCAGGCCAGCACCGCGAACAGCAGGACGACCGCGCCGCCGGCCTTGGTCACGTTGGCGAGGTTGTCCCAGGCACCAACGGAGAGTAGGACCAGCCCGACGAAGATCAGCCAGATGATCACGGTGAGTACCAGGTCGGTGCGCAGCGAGGCGACGGCCAGGTAGAACGTGATCACCGCGAACACGGCCAGGAACAGGCCGGTGGCCGAGGAGAGCTGCGCAGCCGGCACGCTGCTCGCGTAGATCGTGTCGAATGCTCCCAGTATCACCCAGAACGGCCCGTAGGTACCGAAGACTGCACCCGCGAACAGGTTGCCGCGCGAGAACTCCATGATCGCGACGATGATCTGCACGAGGCCGCCGAAGAAGAAGGCCGCAGGCAGCACGATGGGGGTCCCGGCGGAGTTCAGTATGCCCGTCTGGTACATGCCGATCATGAATGAGGTGGTGCCGAACGCCGTTACGGCCCACGGCGCGGGGTTGGCCATTACTGCCCGGGCAGGCGCCGACTGGCCTTCAGCCTGCTCGCCGGTAGTACCTGATGTCGACATTTGCTGATCACTCCTGTTCTATTTCGGTCGGCCAGGGTGGCCGACACGTCTGCAGTGCACAAAGCTGGTGCGCGCGGGTACGGCAGGACATGCGCAACCCGCCCGGCTGGACGGCCGCGGGAAGCCCGCCAGCGTGCGGAGGACTCGCTCGCCGCGCGACTAGGTAAGCGCCGGCAGGTGCATGCTTGCGGCCAGTCCGAGCCGGCTGGCCGAGGAGCACGAGATGCGAGTCAGCCCTAGCGACGGCCTCGAGAGCGCTCGGCAGAGGTAACGGGCCAAGCCCAACGAGCTGGTGGGGTCCAGGCCCGTCCCGCCACGCGACGCGCTGTGCGGCGCAGCAAGACAGGCTGCCGCGCTGCGAGAGACGGTAGCGGCCATGCCGAAGTCACGGCCCAACATTGGGGCATGCAGCCTCCCTGTCCTGCGCTGGACAGGGACCGTTGGCGGCTATCGCTATTTAACGGCGAGCCCCTCCGCCGTCTGCACTTCCGATCATAAATCCGGCTTCGCGTCCGGTAAAGCATTCATCTGCTGGGGCGGGCGTGGCGCGCGTTACGGGCCCGGTGCTGTCGGCAACAGCAGCGCGCCGCGGGTTTCCGTCCCAGGTCTGCGCCAGGCAAGGCAGGGGGCGCCGGGCGCGCCGACACGAGAGCTGGGTGCGTCTTTCGCACCGGTCGGCCAGCGTCCGCGCTGCAGGGGCTTGCGGGTATGATCTTCTCAGGCGATGAGGCCCGCCTGAAAACTGCCGTGACGGCTAACGGCTTCTACCGTGTACCGGAACGGTGGAGGCGGATGGTGAGGTCTGACGAGTATGGCCCCGGTTCGCGGGCCATGGCGGATGACGGCGTGTCGGCCGGAGCCACTCTCATAGCCGGTGGCGTGCCCGGCTTCGAGAGCATCCTGTCCGAGCGCCCGAGTCCAGGCTCAGGTGCTCGCGGGCCGACGGAGCGGGATTTCTTCGCGGATCTCAACCTCGACCAGGTTCTGGCCAGTATGAGCGCGGGTCGGCAGGAATACGATCTGGGGCCCATCTTCTGCGAGCCACTGCGCGATGCCGACGCCGTTGCCTACCGGCATGAGGTGCTGCGCGACCTAGACGAGCGCGACGTGCTCAAGCCCGTCGGCAGGTTCGCCGACGCGATGCGGGAGATGCGAGCGCACTTGGCGCAGGCTCACGAGCTGCACTATCAGCTGCAGAAGCAGGCCTGGTTCCTGGACGCGCTCGGCGTCTACTGCGACGCGGTCCGCGGCCTAGCGCAGGGGCTCGCAGCATGCCAGCTGATCTCGTCTGGCTTCCGCCGGCTCAGCGACTACGTCGCCCAATACGTCAGCTCGGACCGGTTCAGCTCGCTGGTAGCCGAGACCATAACCCTCAAGGAGGCGATCGCAGGCATCCGGTATGCGATCCGGATCTATGGGCCGCGGGTCACGGTCAGCCGCTACGAAGGCGAACCGGACTACAGCGCGCAGGTGCAGGAGACGTTCGCGAAGTTCCAGCAGGGCTCGGCGAGAAACTACCTGGTCAGGCTGCCCGAGCTCGCCGACATGGACCATGTCGAAGCGCAGATCACCGGCCTGGTCGCCAGGCTGTACCCCGACGTGTTCGCGACGCTGGACAGATACTGCGCACAGCACGGTGACTTCCTCGACCCGGTGATCGGGCGGTTCGACCGCGAGGTTCAGTTTTACGTGGCCTACCTGGAGCTGATCGGCCGGCTGAAGGCGGCGGGCCTGCCGTTCTGTTACCCGCGCGTGTCAGCTGAGTCGAAGCAGGTCGCTGCCGAGAACACCTTCGATATCGCGCTGGCCTGCAAGCTGGTGCCAGCCGGAGGCACGGTGGTCACCAACGACTTTCGCCTGGATGGACCAGAGCGAATGTTCGTGGTGAGCGGCCCCAACAACGGCGGCAAGACGACTTTCGCCCGTGCGTTCGGTCAGCTGCACTACCTGGCCAGCCTGGGCCTCCCCGTTCCCGGCCGCAGCGCGCGGCTGTTCCTGCCCGACCGCATTTACACCCATTTCGAGCGGGAAGAGGACATCGAGACGCTGCGCGGCAAATTCGACGACGAGCTGATCCGGGTGCATCAGGTCCTGCAGGAGGCCACTGGGGACAGCGTGATCGTGATGAACGAGAGCTTCGGCTCGACTTCGCTGACCGACGCGCTGTTCACCGGCACCGAGGTGATGCGCCAGATCCTCCGGCTGGGATGCCTGGGCGTCTACGTCACGTTTGTCGACGAGATCGCTTCGCTCAGCGAGGCGACCGTAAGCATGGTGAGCCAGATCTCGCCCGAGAACCCAGCCGAGCGGACCTTCAAGGTGCTGCGCAAGCCTGCCGAAGGCCTCGCCTACGCCTGGGCGCTCGCCCAGAAATACGGCCTGACCTACGAGCGGCTGCTGGAACGGATCGCCTGATGAAGGTCTTCCTCCTCCACCGGGACCGGGACTTCGCAGTCCGGCCGGAGCTGCGGGACGTCGTTTTCGAGGCAATGCTGAGCGGCGATCTGTTCGCGATCCGCAGGGTCCGGATGGACCTCGAGCGGAGGAAGGAGCCCGCCCCGGTGCTGGCCCCGGCTGGCAACGACGCAGTGCTCACGCAGGACCTCGAGCTCGACACGCTGTGGCAGGTCATGGCCGACGGGGATGAGTTCCTGTTCGAGACCGCCAAACGGGCCGTCTTGTCTAGCCTGACCGACCCGGACGCGATCGTCTACCGTCAGCAGGTGCTCAGCGACTGCCTGGAACATCCTGATGTCGTCCATCAGCTCTATGACCTGGCGATACAGGCGCTTGACAACGAGCGCCAGGTAGGCGGCCTGTGGTTCCGCGCTAGCCCGAACTCGGTTCTCCACAGGTCGGTGCAGGTGCTCAAACTCCACCTCGACGTGCTCAGGCAGCTGCGGCGCATCGCCGACGAGCAGGCGGCCAGCTTCCGCTCGGCGGGGTTCACGCGCCTGTTCGCAATGCTCGCAGCAGAGCTGTCCGACGACTACCTGCAGGATGTCGACCGTCATTTGCGCGAACTCGAGTTTAAGCGCGGCGTCCTGCAAAGCGCCGCGCTCGGCAAAGGCCTCAAAGGCCGGCGCTACGTGGTACGGACGCCGCGCGAGCAGCGCTGGACCGAACGACTCCCGTTCGGGGGCCGCCCCGACAGCTACAGTTTCACCATCCCGGCACGAGACGAGAACGGATTTAAGTCGCTGGACGAAATCCGGGGACAAGGGATCAACCTGGTCGCCAACGCTGTCGCGCAAGCAGCCGACCACGTCAAGAGCTTCTTCAGCATGCTGCGGCTCGAGCTGGCCTTCTACCTCGGCTGCCTGAACCTGCACGGCAGGCTCACCGGGAAAGGCGAGCCCGTCAGCTTCCCCGAGCCGGTCCCCGCTGACCAGCTGAGCCTCACCGCGAGCGGACTTTACGACGTCTGCCTGACGCTCCACGTCGGCGACCGGGTGGTCGGCAACGACGTGACGGCCGACGGCAAGTCCCTGGTCATGATCACCGGCGCCAACCAGGGCGGCAAGTCAACCCTGCTGCGCGGCCTCGGCCTCGCTCACCTGATGATGCAAGCGGGCATGTTCACCGGTGCCGAGTCGTTCCGCGCCAGCGTCGCTAGCGGCTTCTTCACGCACTACAAGCGCGAAGAAGACGCCACGATGGAAGGCGGCAAGCTGGACGAGGAACTCGCCAGGATGAACCAGATCGCCAACCAGATCACCCGGCACTCGATCCTGCTCTGCAACGAATCGTTCGCGTCCACCAATGAACGGGAAGGCTCGGAGATCGCCCGCCAGATAGTCCGGGCAATGCTGCACAGGCAGATAAAGGTCCTTTTCGTCACCCACATGTACGACCTCGCGCACGGCTTCCACGCACAGCAACCCGGCACCGCCCTCTTCCTGCGCGCCGGCCGCGAGCCGGACGGCCGCCGGACCTTCAAGCTGGCCGAGGGCGAGCCGCTGTCGACCAGCTACGGCAAGGACTCCTACCAGCGGATCTTCGGCACTGTGGAGCCCGCGCCTGCCTCCGCAGCGCGAACCGGACACTAGGCTTCGCGATTGCTTGCACGCCGCCATCAGCCGACTGGGTTAGCCGAGGCCGTACGCTAGGTCCGTGCTTCGCTTGCCGGACGTCCGCAGCGGCGGTCATGCAGAGGTGCGGTCCGGCCGACCGGGCCTGCTGCGGGTCAGTGCGCACCTACGCCGGGAAACCGGGGGGCCCGACTGGACCGGCACCCGCGTACTGCTGGTCGCTGACTTGCTCGCGCGGGTCGCTGAGCTTCGCGGCGTGCAGGTGCTTACCGCCGTGGTGTTTCCCGGCGAGCCTCCAGCAGAGCAGTGTTCCGCGGAGCGCGCCGCGGAGTTGCTCGGCACCCATCCGGCTGCCGCGCGCGCCAACTCAGCGGAGGCTTCGGCCGTGCTCGGCGGCCCAGCCGACGTGCACATCGCGAGCCGGGGCGACGCGGATGATGAGCCGAGCGGGCTGGTGACCCTCGTCGGTCTCGTCAGCATGCGCACCGCAGCTTTCGGCGCGGACGACCACCTTGCAGCCAGCGAGACACCGTGCGCCGAGGACCCGCTCGCCGTCCGGCTTGTTCTGCTGTCACACCCCCAGGACCAGGCCATAGACCTCGAGGACAGCGAGCTGGGCCGCGCGTTCGACGTGACCGCACGGTGGCGGGATCAGGTCGCGGACTGGGCAGAATCGCCGTCCAGCCCGATGCCGCCGCGCGTCAGGCTGGGCCTGGACGCCGCGTTCGACGACCTCAACGCGCCCGCGGTGCTGCAGCTGCTGACCGGCCTGGCGCAGGACGCGGACGTGCCGGATGGCGCCCGATTCGAGACCTTTGCATTCGCCGACCGCGTTCTGGGCCTGGAGCTGGCCCGCCACGTCGGCCGACCCCGCCGCTGACGGACGCCGCCCCGACTCGGACGGCGGATCACGGCAGGCCGTAGGGCATCGCGGGCCGGGCCGCGGCGATCTCCAGCAGCCGGTTGTACTTGGCGACTCGCTCACCCCTGGCTGGCGCTCCGGTCTTCAGCATGCCGCACCCGGAGCTGACGGCCAGGTCGGCGATGAAGGTGTCCGTGGTCTCGCCGGAACGGTGCGAAACAAACTGGGCGTACCCGCCAGCGCGGCAGGTCGCGATCGCCGCCAGTGTCTCGGTGACGGTCCCGATCTGGTTGACCTTGATCAGCGCGGCGTTGCCGACGCCGCGGGAGGTGGCGTCGGCAATGATTGCGGGATTCGTCACGAAAATGTCGTCGCCCACGAGCGTGACACGCTCGCCGAGCCGCTGGGTGAGCGCCACCCAGCCGTCCCAGTCGTTCTCGGCTAGGCCGTCCTCGATCAGCCAGACCGGGAACCTGTCGGTGATCTGCGCGTACCGCTCGATCATGTCGGCACCGGACAGCGCCTGGCCGGCGACCCGGTAGCTGCCGTCGTCGCCGCGGAACTCACTCGCCGCTGGGTCCAGCGCGATCGCTACGCCCTCCGCGCCCGGCGTGTAGCCGGCGTCGCTGATCGCGGTCACGAGCAGACCGAGCGCCTCCTCCGGCTCGGCGATCTGCGGAGCGAACCCGCCTTCGTCGCCGAGCCCGGTCGCGTGTCCCCTGGCCGCGAGCAGGCCGCGCAGCGACGCATAGACCTCGGCGCCAGCGCGGACCGCCTCGGGAAACGACGGAGCACCGAGCGGGGCGATCATGAATTCCTGGAAGTCGAGCGGGTTCGGCGCGTGCACACCGCCGTTGATCACGTTGAAGTGCGGGACCGGCAGCCGCGGGGCTACCCCGGCCGGGGTCAGCCAGTCCCACAGCGGACGCCCCTCAGCGCGAGCGAACGCGCGGGCGCACGCCATCGACACTCCGACGATTGCGTTCGCGCCCAGACGCGACTTGTCCGAGGTGCCGTCCAGTTCGATCAGCGCCGCGTCGATCTCGGCTAGGTCGTCCCACTCGCGGTTAGTCAGGCGCGTGGCGATCTCACCGCCGACCGCCGTCACCGCCCCGAGCACGCCCAGCCCGCCGTACCGGTCGGCGTCCCGGTCCCGGCGCTCGACCGCTTCCCTACTGCCAGTGGACGCCCCAGACGGCACACCGGCGACGGCCACTGTCCCGTCCGCGAGCGTGACCGTCACCTGCACCGTCGGCCGGGCGCGCGAGTCCAGAATCTCCAGTGCGCTCACCGCGCTGATGACCGCTGGCTTGACTGCCATGGCGTCCCTGCCTTTCTCTGCTGGCCGCACCGGGAACGACGGCTTCGCGTCACGGCTATCTCATCGTGCCAGGAGCCCATCGGCGCGCCCTACTCAGGTTCTGCGGGCAGGGCCAGGGAAGGCTGACCAACGAGCAGCCGGAGCGCATCGGAGTAGGCCTTGGCCTCGTCCGAGGTCACCAAACCGCGGCGCAGCGCTTCACGCTTGAGGGCATACGCTCTCATGTTCTCTGACGCCCGCTGCAGCGCCACCGCGAGCGCGTTCGTGATGGCACGGCCGGCTGGCAGGGACGAGCAGGCATCGAGAGCCAGCGCCAGGTGCCGGAGGCACAGCGGCGGCGGCTCGGCGGCGGTAGCTGTCTGCGCGGCCTGCTCCTCCGCTGCCTCCTGCTCGGTCGCCGCGAGCAAGGCACACGCCGGACAGGCCTGGTTTCGGGCCAGAGCCCCCACCTGTCCGGCAAGCTCGCCCGGATCGCGGCTGCGGGCACTCGCGTCGCGCAGCGCGCCCGCGAGCTGGCTCGCAAGCCTGGCGTTTCCGGCGGAGATGCCGACGGGTGAGGCTAGGTGGGCGTACTGCCAGGTGTGCAGCGGGCAGAATCCGCCGTCCTGTGCATGCCGAGCCTGGTCCGCTTCGCTGGTCGCGAGGAGGAATTGCCGGTGGATCAGGTACTCGGTCTGTGCCCTCTCAAGTCGGCCGCAGATCGCGCACGTGCCGACGGCGGGGGGCATCGGAGCGGCGGGCGGCACGGCATCCGGACCAACTGCCGGGCTGCTGCCATCCGGGATCCAGGCGGCGAGCGAGTCGTGGAAGCCCGTGAGCCGACTGGCGAGATCCGCTAGGACCGTCAGGTGGTCGTCGCGTGGCGGCGCCGACAGGTAGCCGCGGAACTGGGCAGCTTCAGCATCAGCCAGCCGTCGTGCTTGCTCACCGAGTCGCCGCGCCCAGTTCGCGGCAACATCCCGGAACGCGGGCCGGGAGCGTCCGGCGAATCCGGCGACGGCGGCACCGATCGCGCCGGAGATGTCCTCGCTGACCGCGTCACCGGCGTTGCGGCCGCGATGCCGCCGGTGCCTCGTAGCCACGTCTGGCACGATCCAGTCGACCACCGGCAACGTGAGCTGCGGGATCTCCTCGGTGGTCCAGCCGGCCGCCCCGGCGTCAAAGATCGGCTGGCCAGAGATGGCCGCGCCGAGCTCTCGTGGTGAGCGGGCCAACTCCAGCAGGGCGCCGATGTCGTCGGCTGCCGCCGAAACCAGGGTCTCGTGCAACTCGGCCGCCCGCTGCTCCAGCCAGTCACCGGTGGCCTGCCGGCCGGCCACCCGCAGAGCTTCTAGCGCGTCGGCTACCTGATCTTCAGCCGCTCCGGCCAGCGGTGACTGGACCGCCGCAGCGGGCGCGAGCAGCGCGCTCAGCTCGGCTTCGGAACTGGGCCCTCGCTCAGCGAAGAAATCAGTCACGGCGGTGTCCGCGGCGATGGCGATCCGGTCCGCCACCGTGGCGAGCTGACTCTGCAGTTCGCTCATCCGCGACTCGTATTCGGTCAGAATGCTGTCACGTTCCGTGCCGCTGTGGGTGAGCTGCCCGGCCTTCAGGTCTCGCTGCTGGCGGTCTACCAGGCTGGCAGCCGCGGTCGCGATGTTCCCGAGCGCGACCCGGCCCTGCTCCGCGGTGAGAAACTGCGTCAGCGCATCGCGCAGCGGCCCGATGCCGCCCTCGAGCTCCGGTCCGGCACTCCCGCCGATGGCGTGGTCTAGTGCCTGCAGCGCGGAAATCCCGAACACCGGCGGCTCAGCGGGCAGGCTGTCGCGCGCCCAGCGCCGGACATAACCGGCTACCTCCGTGGCGTCGGCGTCGGTCACCAGGTCGCGCTTGTTGATGACCACGAACAGCTTGCCGACTTGTCCGGCCGCACTGGTAAGGAAGTCGCACTCGGCGCTGGTCAGCGCAGAGTCGAACCCCGTGACGAACACGACGGCGTCTGCCTGGGGCAGGTAGCGGAGCGTGGCTGCGGTGTTGGCGGCGATTGCCGATCCCACGCCAGGAGTGTCGATGAACTCAAACCCCAGCCGCAGCAGATCGGCCGGGATCTCCACCTCGACGGAGGTGACCTGCATCCGGGTGCGCTCGGCGCTGGCCCGCGCGACGAACCGCGCTACCTCGGTGACCGGCACCTGCACCGGGATCGCGGCGGCGTGGCTGCGGACGAGCGCGCGTGCGTCGGTTCCGTACCGGACGGTGGTGACTACCGAGGTCATCGGCAGCGCGCCCATCGGCAGGTATGCCCCGCCGAGCAGCGCGTTCATCAGCGTCGTCTTGCCGCGGCTGAACTGGCCGATCACAGCCAGCCGGAACCGCCCGGCTGCCAGCCGGGTCAGTAGCTGCCTGATCTGCTGCTCACGCTGCTCGTCGCGATGGGCGCGCGCGATCGGCAGCACGGCGCGGATCATATCCGCCAGCTCAAGCCGCCGCTGCTGGTAGGCGGTCAGCCCGTCCATCGGCCCACTCTCAGCCTGCCTGCCCGGCAGGCGGCTCATCCTGACGTTGCCGCAGCGCGTCGTGTCGACGGCGGACGAGGACAAAGAACGGAATCGCGGCGAGTTGCACCGCCACCGCGAACGCGGTCACAGCGCCCAGCGACACGTCGAACAGCACGCCGATCAGCACACTGCCAGCCACCCACGCGGTGCCATAGCCGCCGGTGAACAGCCCATAGGCGGACGCGCGGCGGTCCCGCGCGGCCAGCGGCGCAACGGCCGCGGGAATGATCGACTCCTGCACGCCCATGCCGAGCCCCCACAGCGCCATCCCGAACACCGCCGCCCACACCCCGCCGAGGAACACCAGCGGCGCGTACCCGGCTCCAGCGATAGTCAGCGGGATCAGCAGCCCGATTCCGGCCCTGTCGTACAGCTTTCCGAAGATCAGCGACCCGGTGCCGCTGACGGCCATCGCCACCGCGTAGAACACCGGCACAATCGGCGCCGAGACTGTGTGGGCCTGCTGGAAGTGAAAGGCAATCAGCGGGAAGTCCGCAAGGCCAGCCGCCACCAGCGCCGCCCCGGCGAGATAGATCCAGAACACCCGAGGCAGCCCGGCCGTGGTGACTTGGGCCGGGCCGGCGGCGAGGTCTTGCGGCCGCGGGAAGAACCTGCGCGCGACCAGCACCAGCGTCAGCGTGATCACGGCCGGGGCTGCCAGTGCCGCGAACGCGAGCTTGTAGTCATGGTTGCTGACCGCCAGCACGAGCGCGACCAGCAGGGGCCCGAACATCGCGCCGAACTGGTCCAGCGCCTCGTGCACGCCGAAGCCCCAGCCGTAACCCATCTCCTGCGCCGCGTGCGAGAGCATCGCGTCCCGCGGCGGGTTGCGGGTCGCCTTCCCGACGCGCTCGGCAATGATCAGTAGCGCCGCGACTTCCCAGTTCCCGGCCAGCGCCAGCAGCGGCACCGCCGCCATCTGCACCACGTACCCACCGATGGTGATCTGCCAGTACCGGCCGGTCCGGTCCGCGCCACGACCGGAGAATAGCCGGAGCCCGTAGCCGAGGAACTCCCCGAGCCCGCTGATCACGCTGATCGCCAGCGCGCCCGCGCCGAGCGTGCCAAGGTAGGGCCCGATCACGGAGCGCGAGCCCTCGTAGGTGAAGTCCGCGAAGAAGCTCATGACGCCGACCAGCAGCACGAACTTCAGCGCCGGCGCGGAGTCGCGGAGGCGGGCGAGAGCAGTCATGGGCGGCCTTCCTCAGTGCAGTCCGGTCACGACGGCTAGCACGACAACGAGCGCGGCCAGCATGTACGCCAGATAGGCGTCCAGCCGACCGGACTGCAGTCGCTGTGCCAGCTGCACAGCAATGCCGAACGGGCGGCGGAACGGGCGGTACAGGTACTCCTCCACCACCTCGATGACGTCAGAGCGGTACTCGACGTGAGGCCGCACGGGATCGGGCCCGGCCCCACGCGCGGTGCCGTCGAGCCTGGTGACTTCGGCCTGGGTGTGCAGCACCGCGGCGAGCACGCGCCGGGTCGGATTGGCGAACCCGGAGGCTGTGTAGCTGTCATGGCCGGACACGCCGGCGGTGGCCGACCGCCAGGCAGGAACGCGTCGTACACGCAGCAGCCGCCGACCCGAGGCCAGCCACGCTACGGCGGCGACCAGCACGAACAGCGCGGGCATGACGATCCACAGCCACGACGGCGACAGGATTGAGAAGCCCGCGAACACTGGCTGCAGTACCCACGGCGACTTCAGAGCCGCGGTCACAGCCCGCGTCGGCAATACCGGCGCGAGGCCCGCGCCAATCACCCGGATCTCCAGCGGTGCCAGCGCAGCGAGCGCGAGACAGGCCACCGCCAGGCCCACGAGGCCGACCCGCCCCGCCAGCCCCGAAGGCTCCGCAGTGGTAGGACGGCCGCCGACCTGACCGCGATCGCCGAGCACCACCAGGCCGACTAGCCGCACGAACGTCACCCCCGCAAAGCCGGCGGTCAGCGCGACCGCCGCGCCGGTCACTGCGAGGACGAGCCGGTCGCCCAGCCCTGGCACTCGGAACTGCTGCATGAGCGCCTCGAGCAGGAACCACTCCGAGACGAATCCGGCGGTCGGCGGGAGCCCTGCCAGCGTGAGGCTGCCGACCGCCAGCCCCGCACCGCTCCACGGCGCGACCCGGACCGACCCGCGGAGGCTGTCCACGTCGTCGCTGCCACCCGCAGCCTCGATACCCCCGCTGGAGACGAACAGCAGGGACTTGGCCGCGGTGTGGGCGATGACCTGCAGGGTAGCGGCGAGCAGCCCGACGGCCATCAGCTCGCGGCTGCCCCTGGCCGCGCCGACCAGCGCCACGCCATATCCCGCGAGAATCAGACCGGCGTTCTCGACGCTGGAATAGGCGATCACCCGCTGCAGGCTGTCCTGGACCGCGGCGTGCGCGATGCCAAGGATGGCCGTGAGGCCGGCCAGCACGAGCACGATGTCGGTGACGACGGCCGGTGGCGGGCCCAGCAGGGCCAGCGAGCGCCACAGCCCGTAGAAGCCCACGTTCACCGCGACTCCCGCCATGATCGCTCGGGCTGGCCCAGGCGCCGCTGCGTAGCCGCGCGGCAGCCAGACCTGGAAAGGCAGCAGGCCCACCTTCACCGCGAATCCGGCGAGCAGCAGCACGATCGCGGTCGCGCGGAGCGGTCCGCTCGGCACGTGTGCCATCGAGGCCAGCGCCAGCGATCCTGACCGGGTGACCAGCAGCAGGAGCCCGGCCAGCAGGCACGCGCCGCTGACTCGGCCGAACGCAAGGGTGACCAGCGCGGCGGCCGGCCTGCCAGGAGCGCGCCGGTCGGCACCGGATAGCAGCCAGAAGGCCAGCGTCAGCGACTCCCAGCCGAACAGCAGGGTGAACGCGTCGCGCGCGGTCAGCACGATGGCGACCGAGCCCAGCGCGAGCGCATACCCGGCGCTGAGAGCGCGACCGACCCGGCCGACGCCGTCCGCCGCCCACGAGGCGAAAGCCAGTGACACCGCCACCCCGGCGGCGAACGTGATGACCAGGAAGAGCCCGGACAACCGATCGGCGCCAAGGTTGGCCACCGTGGCGAAGAGTGGACCGGCCTGGCCAGGATTCGCCGTGCCCGCCGGGCCGCGGCCGGAGCCGACAGCTACCGATCCGAGCAGCCCAGCCGACTGCAGCGTCACGGTTCGGCCAGCGATCGCCGCAGCGCCGACCACCACCAGGCACGCCGACCCTGCGCTCCCCGCGAGGTAGGGCACGAGCCGCCAGGCTGGACGGCGCGGCCCGGCTAGCAGGCCGACGGCACCGGCCAGAGCGAGCAGCGTCAGTCCGGCGGCGAGCACGGCGCCGTAGCCGCTCACCGCCCGCCCCCTGTCCTCGCCGCTGCGACCGACCCGGTCGGCAGCCGGTTCAGCGCCAGCAGCAGTGCGGACAGAATCGCGAACGGGCTCGGCGGCGAGCCAGGCAGCCACACGTCTATCGGCACGATGTCACCGACGCCGCCCGTGGCGGTGGCAGCAGCGGCGCGCGACGGGCCGACGGTGCCGCCGCTGACCGCGTCGGTGCCGACTGCGATAGCCACCTTCGGGTGCGGCATCGCCTCGTAGGTCTGCCGTAGTGGCTCTGCCATGCCGAGCGCACCGGGCCCGGTAACCAGCAGGACGTCGGCGTGCCGCGGACTCGCCGTGAGGAACATGCCGAGTCGGTGGATGTCGTAGACCGGATTCAGCAGGGCCAGGATTTCCCATTCCTCGCTACCATCGGATCCGGTGTCAACGTGTCGTAGGTGCACCGATCGGCGCAGCGCCCTCGTCCGCGCGCGCAGCCCGGCAGTGACGGCGGCCAGCGTGTCCGGGGTTTCCTCCCCCGGCACCACGAGCCCGGCCCGGCTCAGCGCGGCCTGGTGTGCCCCGGCCGACCAGCCGAACAAGTCCGGGCGCGCCGCCACGCACCGGCCGCACAGGATGCAGCGGCCCTGGTCGACCCGGACCTCGCCGGAAGGGGTCACGGTGAGGGCGCTAGTCGGGCACAGCCCGGCCACGTCTGCTTCGGAAGCTCCGCGAGCGGTCGGCGCGAGCACGGTCGCTGGCCCGCGGGTCGCGCTCGCATACTCGTCTGGCCGGACCGGCCAGCGGGTAGTCAGCACGCCGTCCCGCAGCCCGCGGAGCGCCCACATCGTCGTACTCCTCTCCTTCGCTACCCGGCTACGCCCGCGATCGACAGCCCGAAGCTCGCCTCGATGAACGGAAAGTCAGTCAGGATGTCGCCGGCGAATACCTCGTGCATGAGCACTAGGTTGTGGAACGAGGCGGACCGGCCGCGACACCCAGTGATGAGGCCGTCCTCGATCCGAATGTGGTAGAGCACCTCGCCCTGTGGTGCCTCCGCCCAGCCGACCGCCCGGCCATCGGCCGACGCGCAGTCAGCCCGCAGCGGGCTGGCGCCGGTCTCGGCGAGCTCGTCGGCCGCCTGCCGGAGCAGGTGAACGGAATCGGCGATCTCGTCCACCCGAACCTCGAGCCGGGCGAGCGCGTCGCCGTCCTCGCGCGAGCTGACCGCAACGCCCAGCGCCACGTAGGCGGCGTACGGTCGCGCCGTCCTTGTGTCCTCGGTAGCGCCCGACGCCCGGCCGACCGGGCCGAGCGCGCCATGCTCGGCCGCGCGGCCCGATGGTAGCGGCCCGGTCCGCCGTAGCCGGTCGAGAAAGGACGCCGTGCCCATGAGCAGCCGGACATCGTCGCCGACCTGTCGGTCGAGCTCGCCGACCGCGGCCAGTAGCTCCGCGGGTCCAATGAGCGGGGCCGCGCCGACTCCGCCGGGCACGACAACGCCGCGGCCGAACCTGCTGCCGCACAGGCTGCCCGTGAGGCGCAGCACCCGTTCTTTGTGCCAGCCGAACCGCGTCGCCGCGACGGCCAGGCCTGCAGCATCGGCGAGCCGCACGATGACGTCCAGGTGGCAGGCCAGCCGTTCCAGCTCCGCGTGCACGGTGCGGATGAGCGCGGCGCGCCATGGCACGTCTGCGCCTGCGACGGCCTCCACGGCCTGGCAGTACGCGATCGCGTGCGCGACCGACGCGATTCCCTCGGTCCGCTCGGCCGCCAGCACCCCGTCGGCCGGAGTCAGGCCGACAAACCGCGTCGCGACGCCGCGATGCTTGTAGAACAGCCTCATGTTGAGGTGCGGGATGTCCTCGCCGGGCGTCTCGACCAGATACTCGATCGACTCGACGACGCCCGACCGGACCGGCCCGTGCGGGATGGTGAACAGGCCAGGTCCGATCGCGTGCCGCGGGAGCACACCGTGATCGGCCGACCGGATCAGCGGTTCCAGCCGCGGGTGGCCGTCGGGCACGACCCCGAACAGGTCATGCAGCTCCCGCTCATACCAGAACGCGGAGCCGACCAGCGGGGTCAGCGCCGGGTAGCTAGCCTGTCCAGCCGGTACCAGCGCATCCAGCGTGGTGATGCCTTCCGGCCCGGCGAGCTGGGCGGTGATGAGCAGCCCGTCGTCCAGTGCGGTGCCAGACAGGTCGGCGAGGCGACCTCCACCGGCACAGTGCGCCACGACCTGATCCCGCAGGGCGGCGACACTCTCGACCTGCCCGGTGTCAGGGACAACAGTCATGATGTCCGCCCGTCGAGCAGCGTCACGGCACGGCCGAACAGGGTAGTGAGCTCTGCGGGCGGGTGCAAGCCGAGCAGCAGCAGGGCCAGCACGCCGACCACGACCGGTACGACCATCCAGCCGCTCGGCTCGCCCCTGGCGGGCGCGGACCCGGCCAGCGGCAGCATGACTACGCGGGTGACCGAGCCGGCCAGCCCCAAGAACGCCGCGGTGACGCCGACCACCAGAATCGCGGCAACCGCGTAACTGCGTGAGTCCAGTCCGCCGGCCACGATCTCGAACTCGCTCCGGAACAACCCGAATGGCGGCATGGCACCCAGCGCGAATATCGCCAGGATGAACAGGGGTCCGCTCCATGGCAGCACGTCGAGGCCGCCGCGGATCGCGGTGATCCGCTTGCTGCCGAGCTTGCGGACCAGCACGCCAGCACCCATGAACGCGTTGCCCTTCGCCGCCGCGTGCCCGAGCACGTGCAGCAGGACCCCGGCCAGCGCGCCGGGCGCGCCGAAGCTGACGCCGATCGCGAGGATGCCCATGTGCTCGACGCTGGAGTAGGCAAGCAGCCGCTTGATGTCCCGCTGTCCGAACAGGTACACCATGGCGAGCAGCAGCGAGGCAACCCCGAATACCAGCAGCACGTTCCGCGGATAGCGCGATCCGAGCGCGGCGACCGCCACCTGGTAGTAGCGCAGGATCGCGTAGAAGCTGACCGCCAGCAATGAACCGGAAAGCAGCGCAGATACCGGCGTGGGCGCCTCCGAGTGGGCGTCCGGCAGCCACGTGTGCACGGGTACCAGCCCGGTCTTGGTGCCGAAGCCGAGCACGGCGAGCACGAAGGCCAGCTCGACCGCCGCGTGCGGCAGCCGCGGCCCAGCGGCCAGCAGCTGGCTGAAGCCCAGGTCGTAGGACTGGCCGAGTACGTGCGCGCCGGCGTAGTAGATAAAGACGGTCGCGAGCAGCGCCAGCGCCAGCCCGGCGGACGCGAGCAGCACGTATTTCCACGCCGCCTCGGCCGCTCCGTCGGTGTCCTCTATCGCGACCAGCAGTGCCGACACCACGGTGGTCACCTCGATCGCAACCCACAGCAGCCCCAGGTTGCTCATCATCGGCGCGGCCAGCATCGCCCAGGCGAATATGTTCAGCCCGATCCAGAACCGACGCGAGTAGCGAGCGTGCGGTTGCTGGCCAGCCTTCAGATAGCCGACCGAGTACACGGCGACCGCGCCATAGAGGAAGCCGGTCGCGAGCAGGAAGACGACGCTCAGCGCGTCGACGCGAAGGAACCGCAGGTAGCTCACAGTGCCGTGGGCGGCGGCAGGCACCAGCGCGAGCACGAGCGCGAAGCTCACAACGCCCGTCAGCGCGCTGACCAGGCGGGCCGCGTTCGCCGGCACGCGCAGGCACGCGATCGCCGCCGCGAGGGGCAGCGTGAGCAGCAGCAGGAGGATCACGTGCATCGGCTAGCCCCGCAGGCTGGTCAGGTCGGCGGTCGACATAGACTCAGCCCGGCCGTGGTGCACCCGGATCAGCAGGCCGAACACGACGGCGGCCACGAGCAGGTCGAACAGGAACGCGATCTCCAGGATCAGCGGCAGCCCCGCGGCCACGACCAGCGCGGTCAGCGACACGCCGTTCTCCAGCGACAGGAAGCCGATCGCCTGGGAGACCACGTCGCGGCGCACGATCATGAGCACGAACGCCACCAGGATCACGGCCACTGACACCGAGAGCGCCGTCGCGGGCAGCACCGGGCTGGCGAGCCCGAGCGCAGCCACGGTGAAGAAGCCGAAGGCGGCCACCGCGATCGCCACCAGCACGGCACTAGCGACGCCCAGCGCATGGCTGCCGGCGATGTCAGTGCTGCCGCTGCGGGCCGATCCGCTATAGCTCCCCGCTGGCCATCGTGGATCACCGCCGATCACGCCGATGCCGCGCAGCATCCGGTGCAGCACGATCGGCACGACGACGACCTTGAGCGCGAATGACAGACCAGCCAGCGCATACAGCTCGGGCAGGTGCCGGGTCGCGGCCACAACTACGGCCAGCGCGGACAGCAGCGCAGACTGCGCGGCGTACAGCCTCACCTGGTCGCGCAGCATCGCCTGCCGGAACATGCCGAACTCGGCCAGCAGCACACCGACCGCGATGACGTTCACGCCGCCGGCCAGCGCGCTCGGCGCAGCGACGGTCGTGGCCAGCACGGGGCCCGCGAGCGACATCAGCCACCGCCCAGGTAGAGCGTGAACACGCCGAGGACCGCGAGCAGGAACGCGGCGGCGGTGAACTCGGTGATCTTGAACAACCGCAGCTTGGCGAACGAGTTGTCGATGACGGCCACCACGACGCCGAGCAGCGCCGCCTTCCCGACCAGCGCGGCGATTGCCAGCAGCACAGGCAGCAGGCCAGGGGTCGACGCCAGACCCCACGGCGCGACGAAGACGTTGATCAAGATGGTGTACAGGATCAGCTGCTTCATCGCCGATCCCCACCGCAGCAGCGCGAAGTACGGCCCCGAGTGCTCGAACGGCCGGGCCTCCTCGATCATCCCGAACTCGTTGGTGCCGGTGTGCGTCTCGACCGGGATGCGGCCGGTCTCGTAGAGGATGACCAGGAACAGCGCCGCTGCGGCAAGTAGGTGCGCCGGCCGGATGATCTGGCCGGCGGATGACCGCACGGTCGCCGCCAGCGCGTACGGCAGGTCGGTGCCGGTCACCAGCGCAACGGTGAACACGACGAACAGCACGACCGGCTCGGTGATCGCGGCGAACGTCTTGGCACGACTGGCACCGAGCTGCGCGTACGGGCTTCCGGTGTCGAGCGCCGCCAGCGCGACCAGGAAGCTGGCCAGCGACAAGATGAACCCACCACCCAGGATGTCGCCCATGTATCCGAGCGGCAGGCCGAACGTGGTGAGAACCGGGATCAGCAGCGGGACCGTCAGGTAACACGCCATCGCCGCGAGCGGCGCCGCGAGGAACACCCAACTCGAGCCCTCCGGCGCGAGCGCCTCCTTGCGGAAGAGCTTCGCCAGGTCGTAGTAGGGCTGCAGGATCCGCGGCCCAGCCCGCCCCTGCAGCCGTGCCTCGACCCGGCTGATCACCCCGGAGACCCCCGGAGCCGCCACTGCGGTGGTGACGACCTGGCAAAACTGAACGACCGGGATCGGCAGGTCTGCAGTCACTACAGCGCCCGCAGTGCGCCGGCACGGCTGGGGCGGGCGGCGGCGGTAACGGACACCGGGCCGCCCTCGCTATGTTTGCCGGGCGGCTCGCTCGGCTCGTCGAGCATCACTCTCTCCTCTGCCACGCCGGTTCCCCGGCCATCGTGGTAGAGGCCATCAGCGAATCGAAGTTCGCGGTTAGCGGCGAGCCTCATCGCCTGCCCATCTTTTTCTACCGTAGGTCGTACCATGGCGCAATCACTCCCGTCACTGGAGTAACAGGCACTCAGGCAGCCGGCCATGCACCGCAGTCAGCGGCCCACCCCAGCTGGCAGCATCGCACAACGCAGCTGGACGCTCACCGGGGCGGGCAGGTGTGACAGGATGCCTCGCCATGGCCGGTGACCAGCGTCAGGCTGCCGCGCGGGCGCGCGCGGCAGCTAGCTGGTCGCTGGTGCGCGAGCCGCTGGACTGGGACTTCTGCCCGGCCGACGTGCTGCGGCTCGTCCGTGCCGACGCGCACCCGGCTGCGCTGTTCGGCGCGTGGGCGGGCGGCGGCGACATGATCAGCGCCGAGCCCACGGCGATCCGGTGCGACCCGGAGCCACCGTGGGATGCGCTGGACGAGCCATGGCCACCTGCCGCCCCGGCCGGCCCGGACCGGGCGGACGGCCCGGCCTTTGCCGGCGGGTGGCTCGGCTATCTCGGATTCGGCCTGGCCGGCGACGTCCTGCCGGTCCCCCCAGCACCCGGCGGCGCCCGGCAGCTGCCCGCCGCGTGGCTGGGCTACTACGACCACGTGCTGCGCCGCGACCGCGCGTCGGGACGATGGTTCTTCGAGGCGATCGTGACCACGGAGCGGGCCGCAGCGCTCGAGGCCCGGCTCGCGGAGCTGCTCGAGCGCGCGCGCCGGACCCAGCCTGGGCCCCGGCCGTACCGGTGCGGCGAGTTCGGGCAGTTCCCGGCCGCGACGGAGCACCGGTCGGCGGTCCGCCGCGCCGTGGACTACGTGTGGCGTGGCGACATCTTCCAGGCCAACATCTGCCTCCGGCTGCAGGCGGACTTCGTCGGTGACCCGCTGGACGCGTTCTGCGCGACGGCCACCGACCTGAATCCGCCGTACGCGGCGTTCCTGCGGCCGTCGGCCGACACCGCCGTGGCCAGCCTGTCGCCCGAGCTGTTCCTGCGCCGGGTGGGCAGCGTCGTATCGTCCCGGCCGATCAAAGGCACCGCCGCTCGCCCCGCGGGCGATCACGACGCGGTCGCGGCCCGAATCAGGCTGGAGCGATCGGCCAAGGACCGCGCCGAGAACGTGATGATCGTCGATCTCATGCGGAACGACCTCAGCCGGGTGTGCGAGCCGGGCACCGTCGTCGTGCCGAAGCTGGTAGCGGCGGAGCCGCACCCGGGCCTCTGGCATCTGGTCTCGGAGGTGCGCGGCGAGCTGCGTCCCGGTACCAGCGACGGCCAGCTGATTCGGGCGACGTTCCCTCCCGGATCGGTGACGGGTGCCCCGAAGGTCCGCGCGCTCGAAGTGATTCACGAGCTGGAAGCGACCCCGCGCGAGGTATACACCGGCGCGATCGGCTACCGCAGCCCGATCGCCGGGCTGGAACTCAGTGTCGCCATCCGCACGTTCGAGTTCCGCTCCGGGCGGGTGTGGCTGGGCGCGGGCGGCGGGATCGTCGCAGCGTCCCGGCCGGGCGCCGAGCACCGCGAGTGCCTGCTGAAGGCCGGGCCGCTCGTCGCCGCGCTCGGCGGCAGCATAGCCCGGCGCTCCCGGCCGGCGAGCCGCCCAGATCCGGCCCTGCTACCGCGGCCGGCCGCAGGGATCTTCACGTCGCTGCGCCTCCGCGACGGCGTCGGCTACCGGCTCGGCGATCACCTGGACCGGCTGGCAGCCAGCGCGACCCGGCTCTACCGCAAGGACCTGCCCGCGCGGCTGCACGACGAGCTGACCCGCTGCCTGGCCGAGCGCCCGTCAGGCCGGCTGCGCATCACCGTGCGGCCGCTCGGCGGCCCGCTTGACGCCACCGTCGAGGTCGTTCCCGTCGCAGACCTGACCGCGGTCGCCGATCTGCTGCCGGTCACGGTGCCCGGCGGCATCGGCGCCCACAAGTGGGCCGACCGGCGCCTGCTCGCGCGCCACGCAGGTGCTGGCGGCGCGGCCGACGGCACCCACCTGCTCATCGAAGACGCCGACGGTCAGGTGCTCGAGACCGACCGGGCCAGTGTGTTCGCGGTGCTGGATGGCGTGATCCGCACACCGCCGGCAGACGGACGGCTGCTGCCCGGAGTCACGAGGACGGCCGTGCTGCGGCTGGCCACCGCGGCCGGTCTGTGCCCGCAGGTCGCACCGTTCACGCGGCGCGACCTGGCAGCAGCGAGCGAGGCGTTCGTCACCAACTCAGTGCGCGGGATCCTGCCAGTCCGCTCCGTGGACGGCACGCCGCTGGCGGCGGCACCCGGCCCGGTCACCGCTCAGCTGA
>JASHQA010000296.1 GCA_030037785.1 Streptosporangiaceae bacterium | reverse complement strand
TGGGGTCGCCGCCCGCGTCGAGGCCAAGGATTTCGAACGGGCTGGTCACGGCCGGCTCCCGAACGCCTCGTCCAGCAGCGCCGTGATGTCGGGCAGCCCGGCTGTTGCGAGCGGGCTCGGCCCAGCGGCGGCCTTCGGCGGCTCGGCATGCCGGTTCGGTCCGGCTGTGCGCAGCGGCGGGCCGACCCCCGGAACAGACACCGCGCTGAGCGCCGCGGGCCCGGCGACCAAGCGCTTGACCTGGGTGAACGTCACTCCGCCGCGGAAGATGAAAGCGGCCTGGCCGACGTCGAGCCTGCGAACGAGCTCGGGGTCGGCGACTGGAACCTCGTGCAGCCGCGAGCTGCCGGTCCGGCTCCACCGGAGCCGCCCGGTCAGCTGGCGAGTGCTATCCACCATGAGCTGCTGCCCGGCGAGGGCGATGACCGGATCGGGATGTGGCGTGCGCAGCAGCCAGATGCCGCCCTCGGCGGACCCGACGATCCGGTAGCGATCGTCTGGCTGGGCCGCGAGGCCGTGCCAGGACTGCGCGGACACCTGGACCGCCAGGCCGAGTGACCTAGCCCGCTCGTACAGCTGCCAGATGGGCAGCCGACGGGCGACCGCGCTGAACTCGTCGACGGCGAGCAGCACGGGTCGGCCGCGGCCAGCCTGGCGCGTCACGTAGCTGGCCAGCAGGTCGACCAGGGCGCGCGCCTGCGCCTCGGCGACGGCGACCTCGGCGGTGCCTTCGAGGATGCAGTACCACGCGTCGGCGTCGCCGAGTTCGCCCGGCCCGTCCAGGCCTGGCCCGAGTCGGCGGAAGAGGGTCCGATACCGTAGCGCGACGTCGGTCACTTGCCGGGCCGCGGAGCTCGCCAGCGCGAGCCGCTCGGGCGAGCCGGAGTAGGCAAGCTGGAGCCAGCCCGGATCGAGCCTGGCCAGGAAGTCGGTCGTGCTGGCCGGCGGTCCGTCGGGCACCTCGACGGCGAGCGTGACCACGGCCTCCAGCACGTCGGCGTAGTAAGCCGCGCCGCCGGTGCCGCTCTCGATCAGGTCGACCAGTGTCGTGATCAGCTGGCGGGGCGGCAGGCTCCACAGCGAGAGGCGAGTCTCGTCCGGCCAGACGGCCACGGTCCGCGCCCCGGCATCCCGCAGCACCCGGCGGGCCCGGTCGGCCAGCCGCCGTGCGTCGGCTCCGCCCTTGCAGTCGAGCACGACCAGCAGCGGCGGCCCGGCGCGGCCGGCCGCGTGCTGGCTCAGCCCGATGGCCATGAACGCGGCCCACAGCCGCAACAGCAGGGTGCTCTTCCCGGTACCGGTGCCGCCGATGATGACCTGGTGCGCGCGAAGCCGGTCCGCGGGTAACCGCGTCAGCGTGCCGTCGGGGTGGCCGACGGCACGGATCACGGCGCCCGCGATGAACTCGCCCCGAGGCGTCAGCAGCGGGACGGCACCCGGTGCGGCGATGCGCGCCCGCGCGGCACGGACCTGATGCCGCCACTGCCGCTGATCGAAGGCGACGGCCGCCGCGGGGGACCGGCCGCCCGCCCGAGCGGCCATCGCGGCACTGTGGCGCGACCACGCCCAGCCGCCGACGAGCAGCCCGGCCGGTACGGCGGCTGGCGCGGTCAGCACGGCAGCCGCCGGGTAGCTGCCGTGGCCCCACAGGGCTAGCCAGGCCAGCCACGCGACGTCGGCTGCTGGCCACAGCGAGCGCCGGGTCAGCGCGGTGGCTGCCAGCCACACCGTGACCATGGGCAGGCACCAGGCGGCCGCCCGGTACAGTCGCGCAGGCCGCCAGCCCTGCCGCCAGGCCACGGTCACTCCTACGGCGGCGACCAAGGTGACCGGCAGCAGCACGACCGCGAGCACGACCATGGCGGCGGCGCCCGCGCCGGCCACGGCGAGCCTGATGAGCCGCACCGAGGCCGGCCAGCCGAGCCGGCTCATCGGACGGCCGCCAGGTAGGCAGCTGCGGGCAGGGGGCGGATCTCGATCCGAGCCCCGAGGCTGCCGAGCGCCGCCCTGGCTCGCGTGACAGTCCCGGTCGCCGCCGGCGAGCAGACGTACAGCACCCGGGCGTGCCGCGGCGGCTGGCCGGGCACCCGGACCTGCGCCGCCGGGCAGCCGTAGTCACCGGTGCGGTCCAGCAGTTCGCGCATGATCGCGGTCGTGCGGACGACGGTCTTGGGCGTCAGTTCGGCCTCGACCGCCCAGCACTCGCCTGCCCAGGGCGGCGCCGGGCCGGGGGCGGGGGCGTCTGGCCAGTGCACCTCCGCATCGGGCAGGTGCTGACCGGCGCCGATCCGGCTGCCGAGCCGGGCGCGCAGGTGCCGCTCGCTGCGCCAGTGCGCTCCGCCGTCGCGGTACCCAGGGACGCACTCGAGCGCCAGCCGGACCCCGGTCACCGCCCTGATGTGCGCAAGTCGGGCGAGCGCCGGGGGCACTGCCGGGTAGTGGACGCCGACGGCACGCAATCCCGCTCTGGTGAGCCACACCCATGCCGGGCCAGGGCTGAGGACTGCGGTGCTGGCGACGCCGCGGCTGACCCAGCGGCGCACGAGGGCCGCGGCCGGCCGGGACGCCAGGCCGAGTAACGCGCTGAGCTGGTCGACCTGCAGCCCGTACATCTCCGCGACGAAGGGCAGGCCGATGCCGTCCTGGCCGGTCAGTACCGCTGGCCCGCGTGCCGCGGAGATCACCTCTTCATCACACCACGGCCAGGCCTGGATGCCGAGAGTCGCGGTGCGGCACGGCGGCTAGGTGCTGGCTTATGCGCGAACGGTGGGGCACAATGAGTCGCGGAAGATCACCAGGCCGGAAACCAGCCGTCGACGAGGTCGTAGGGGAAGACGTATCTCGTCTGCTGGTGGGAGGTCTGGGTGTCCGTACGTGGCGTGCTGCACATTCATAGTGCACCCCCGGCGCTGTGCCCGCACATCGAGTGGGCGGTGGCCGGGGTTCTTGGTGTGCCCGCGAGCTTGCCGTGGATCGACCAGCCGGCCGCGCCCGGCTCGGTGCGCGCGGAGCTGACCTGGCAAGGGGCACCGGGCGCTGCTGGAGCGATCACCTCGGCGCTGGCCAGCTGGAACCTCGTCAGGTTCGAGGTGACCGAGGAGGCAAGCCCCGGCTGTGACGCGGTGCGGTACAGCCACACCCCGGCGCTCGGCACATTCTGCGCTGCGATGGCGGCGAACGGCGACGTCATGATCTCGGAGAACCGGCTCCGCGCTGCGCTGGAGCTCGCGGCCTCAGCCCAGGCGGTTGCCCGCGACCCGAACGCCAGGATCGGAACGCTGCGGGAGCTGCACGGCCCGCGGCACCCGGCGCTAGGCGGCTCGCTCGAGGATGAGCTGGCCCTGCTGCTGGGCGATCCCTGGGACGCCGAGCTCGAGCCGTTCCGGCGCGCGAGTGACGGCGCGCCGGTGCGCTGGCTGCACGCGACGGGCTGAGCGCGGGTCAGTCAGGCCGGACGTCGCCAGACGTGGGAAGGCTGTGCCTCGACGGTCGGGTGTGACTGAAGTGGCTGATGTTGACATGACGTTGAGTAGCGGATTAAATACTTCGAGTTCATGCTTAAGCGGCGGCGACAGGCTGACCCCGAATCCAAGACGCCCGCTTTGACTGACGATTTTACGTTTGGGCACCAGTGCCCGCGCGCTGAGCCGTGCGCGGCTGGTGCGGGCAGGGTCGGCGACAGCCGTCTTCCCGGAGGGAGGCGACCGCACTCATGTCCACGAGCGCAGAAGCGTTGCGAGATCACCAGGTCTACGAAACCGAGCTGGCTCAGCACGAGCACGCCCTGTATCCGGCCGCGCTGCGGATGACCAGGAATCGCAGCGACGCGGAGGATCTGGTACAGGAGAGCATGACCAGGGCCTATGCCGGGCTCCGCCACTTCACGCCCGGCACCAACTCGCGGGCGTGGCTCTTCCGGATCCTGGCAAACACCTTTGTCAGCGGCTACCGCAAGCGCCAGCGCGAGCCGGTCCAGGTGCTGAGCCCGGAGTTCGAGTCACTGATCACGGCCGCGATCGACACGGCCTGTGCCCCCCCGAGAACAGCCCAGTCGGCTGAGGACGCGGTGCTGGGCCAGTTCGCCTATTCGGACGTGCGGATGGCGCTGGAGCAGCTCCCCGAGTGCTACCGCGCAACCATCTACCTCGCCGACGTCGAGGGATACCCGTACCGCGATGTTGCCGAGATGCTGAGCGTGCCGATTGGGACGGTGATGTCGCGGCTGCACCGCGCCAGGGGACTGCTGCGCAAGCGGCTCGCTGCCTACGGGTGATGATCGGTGGACGTGCAGCGTTGCGCGCCCGGTCCTTCGCCGGATCGCGTGACATACCGGCTATAGTGCCGCGCAGAGGAGCCACATCTGGTCGCAGGGGAGCTGCCGTGTTCGAGACCGTAGTCGTGGGTGCCGACCAGTCAGCCACCGCGGCTGAGGCGGTCCGGCGGGCTATCGAGCTGGTCAAGCTGACCGGTGGTCAGCTGCACATAGTGTCGGCCTACCGGCCGGAACACTTCACTACCTCTGGCGGCGAGGAGCTGCAGATCGGCTCGGGCGACCTGGCGGAGTCGGTGCTTGCTGACCACGCTTCGCGGGCCCGCGCCGCAGGCGTCGAGGCACACATCTACGCGCGGAGCGGGGACGCCGCCGAGGCCATCTGCGACGTGGCGGAGGAGATCGGTGCCGACCTGATCGTGGTCGGCAACAAGGGCATGACCGGCGTGCGCCGGGTGCTTGGCAGCGTGCCGAACTCCGTTGCTCATCACGCTCCGTGCTCCGTACTCATCGCAGACACAGCGTCCTGACCTGCGGCGCGTCCGGAGACGCGCCCCCTTGTCGGACGCTGCGGGGATACTGAGTACATGTCGCAATCTGCCCGTGCCGGCGGCGTCGGCTCGTTCGTGGGCCGGGCGGCCGAGCTGGGCCTGATGCACAAGCTGCTTCGTGACGCCGAGGCGGGCCGACCGGTCGTCATGCTGGTCAGCGGCGATGCCGGAGTCGGCAAGACGAGGCTGATCAGCGAGCTAGCCGGCCACGCGGCCGACCGGGGGTTCGCCGTCTTGTCCGGCCGGTGCGCTGAACTGGCCGACACGGTGCCCTACCTCCCGCTGGCCGACGCGGTGCGGGGTGCAGCGGACGGGCCGCTGGCCACCGCCGTGGCGTCGCGGCCCGTGCTCGCCCGGCTGCTACCGGACCAGGAGATCAGCAGGCCGCCAGGCGACCTGCCGGGCGTGGCGCAGCAGCAGCTATTCGGAGCGGTGCTCGGGCTGCTGACCGAGATAGCCACGGTGGCTCCCGTGCTGCTCGTGCTGGAGGATCTGCACTGGGCGGATCGCTCCACTCGGGATCTGGTCACGTTCCTCAGCCGCGTGCTGCGCGGTGAGCGAGTTGCGCTGGTGCTGTCCTACCGGGCTGACGACATGCACCGTGGCCACCCACTGCGGCCGGTGGTTGGTGAGCTGCACCGGCTGCCGACCGTGACCACCATCGACGTGGGACCGCTGGACCCGGCGGCGATGGCGCAGCACCTGACCCAGCTGGCCGAGGGCCGGCTGGACGCCGCCGGCATCGACTCGCTGATCAGCCGGGCCGAGGGCAACGCCTACTACGCCGAGGAGCTGCTTGCCGCGTCCTCCTCGGGCCGCGAGCTGCCGGCCGGCCTTGCCGACTTGCTGGTCGCGCGGCTGGCGGGGCTGTCCGGGGCCGCCCAGCAGGTGCTCCGTGCCGCTGCCGTCGCGGGCCGCCGGATAGACGACATCCTGGTCATGGACGCGTCTGGACTCGGCCCCGGCGACTACGAGGGCGCGGTCCGCGAGGCCGTGGCCCGGCAGCTGCTGGTGGCCGACGGCGGGGCCGGACTGGCCTTCCGGCACGCGCTGCTGCGGGAAGCGATCTACAACGACCTGCTGCCGCAGGAACGCACCCGGCTGCACGCGCGTCTCGCCGAGCTGCTGGCGGAGCGGTCGGGCGAAGGCACCGCAGCCGAGCTCGCTGGCCACTGCCTGGCCAGCCATGACATCCCTGGCGCCTTCGGCGCGTCCGTGCAGGCCGGCCTCGAGGCATGGCGGCTGGCCGCACCCGCAGACGCGCACCGGCACTTCGACCAGGCGCTGGCGCTGTGGGAGCGAGTCGGCGACCCCGAGGGGCTGAGCGGCCTCAGCCGCGGCCGGCTCGCGTACCGATCCGCGCTGAGCGCAGCGGACGCTGGTCAGCTCGACGTGGCGATCAGCCGGCTGCGACGGCTGATGACCGAGCTCCGGGCGGACCCGGAGGCCGATGCCAGGCTGCTGACCCGCGTCATGGAGCGACTCAGTTACTTCCTGCTGGACAGCGACGCCAACGCCGAGGCGCTGGCGGTCGCCGGGGCCTCGGTCGACGTGCTGCCGCCCGACCCGCCGACCCCGGAGCGGGCCGCCGCGCTCGCCACCCACGCCAGGACGCTGCTCAGCCGTGCCGACGCGAGCGGCGCGGGAGCACGGGCCAAGCAGGCCGACGCGGCGGCCGCGGCCGCCGCCGCGCCGTGGTTGCAAGCCGACGCGCTGGCCACGCTCAGCGCGGTGAGCGTGCTGGCAGGCAGGCTGGCGGAGGCCGAGTCGCTGGCTATCAAGGCTCTCGACCTGGTCGGTGACTCCGACATGCCCGGCGCCGACCTGCGGGTCCGGACTTTGCTGGCGCGACTCCGGCTGGAGTCCGGCGACCTCGTCGGCGCGGCTGCGGCCGCCCACGCTGGCGTGGCGCGAGCGGCTCGAGCCGGGCTGACACTCGCCCCGCACGGGCTGGACCTGCAGTACTTGCACTACCTGGCGCACGTGGCCGACGGCAGCTGGGATCACGCTCAGAACCTCGCGGATGCCTTCGCTGTCCGGGTCACCAACGTCGCCGAGGCCAGGCTGTCGGCAATGGCGCTGTTCATCGACGTGGCCAGGGGGAGCAGCCGGGTCGCCGAGCGGCGGGCCTGGCTGGAGCCGTATCTCGGATCAGACCTGATGACGTGCTACATCGCCACCGGCTTGCTGGCCGAGGACGCCTACTGGGCCGGCGACCTGGCTGGCGCGGTGACGGCCGCGCAGGCGACGATCGACGCGGCCATGGCCTGGGCGGCCGAGGACGCACAGCTGATCCGGCCAGCGGCGATCGGCATCGCGGCGCTCGGCGACCAGGCGCGACTCGCCAGGGCGGCGGGCCAGCCTGCCGGTGACCTGATCGCGGCGGCGGAGATGCTAGCCGCCGCGGCCCGCCGCGGCGCCAGCGGGCCGT
>JASHQA010000295.1 GCA_030037785.1 Streptosporangiaceae bacterium | reverse complement strand
GCGCGGACTATGCCTACCGGCGCCGCGCCGGTCCGGCCTGGCGCCTGGTCGGTCCCGCCGAGCCGGACGATCGCGGCGAAGACCAACCGGGCGAGTCGCCGCGCCGGGCCGGCGACACCGGTGGCGCCGCTGGCATCCGAGGCGAGCGGATGTCGCTGTGACCGCACGCACGGCCGGATGCGGGGCCAGCCGCCAGGACCCGGCCCGCCGCCAGCGCTGACGACTGGGCGCGCGGCGGCGCAGCCGAGGCCTAGGCTGATCGCAGGCCCAGCAACCGGAGGCAGTAGTGGCTCACGTCCTTGGCATCGACATCGGCGGGACTGGCATCAAGGCCGCGCCCGTTGACACCGCGACCGGCGAGCTCACCGCCGAGCGGCAGAAGCTCCCGACGCCGCATCCTGCTACCCCCGACACCGTTGTGGATGTCGTGGCCCAGCTTGTTCAGGCCTTCGACTGGACGGGGCCCGCCGGCGTCACCTTCCCCGGAGTCGTCGTGGACGGCGTCATTCACACCGCGGCCAACCTTGACCACGCCTGGATCGGCGTTGACGCCGCGAAGACATTCGAGGCCGCCACCAAGCTAGCCGTTACCATGCTGAACGACGCGGATGCCGCGGGCGTCGCTGAGATGCGGTTCGGCGCAGGCAGCGGTGTCGGCGGCACTGTTCTGCTGCTCACGCTCGGCACCGGGATCGGCAGCGCGCTGTTCGTCGACGGTGTGCTGGTGCCTAACACGGAGTTCGGCCACATCGAGATCCGCGGCAAGGACGCAGAACGGCGTGCGTCAGAGTTGGCCCGCGAAGAGCACGACCTGAGCTGGGGTGCCTGGGCCGGTCGGGTGGATGAGTACCTGTCCCACGTGGAGGCGCTGCTGTCGCCGGGACTCATCATCGTCGGCGGCGGCATCAGCCGCAAAGCCGACAAGTTCCTGCCGCTGCTGACGGGACTGCGTGCCAAGGTCGTGCCCGCCGCGCTGCACAACGACGCCGGAATCGTGGGGGCGGCCATGGCTGCCGACGCCGTCGGCGCCGGCCACGCGACAGTGCGCCTGTAGGCAGTGCACCTGTAGACAGCGCACCTGTAGGGGATGCTGGCGCTACAGTGCAGCTCGGCCCGTGTCGTCACCGGAGGTACCTGGTCCGGCAGCGGGATCGGCTCGCGGCTGACCCGGCCCCGGCTGACCCGGCCCCGGCTGACCCGGCCTCGGCTGTGGGCCGAACGACTCCGTGCCTGGTACCCCGATAGCACTGTAGCCAGGCTGGCGGCGGGTCCGCAGCACCCCGACCAGTTCGATGCCGCCCGCAACCGCAGCCGCGGCGAGCGGCCAGAACGCCAGCGCGCCGTGCGAGCCAAGCGCGATCGGAGCGTGCAGGAGTGCGCCAGGCTTGCTGGTGGCGAGCAGATGGTTGAACCCTGGCTGGCCAGACCGCTCGGGCCCGAGCCACTGCATGAGGAACGCCGCACCGGTCGCGCCGAGCACGATTCCCGCCATCGGCACCGGCCCGTAGCGTCGCACCCCGATCAGATAGCCAAGCAACCCGATCAGCGCGCCGCCGATCAAAGCCAGCAGGCAGTACCACCCGTCCGTAGCTATGAACGCGCTGGTCTCGGGGTTTACCGCGTACGCCGTCGGTGGCCGCAGTGTGTACACCTGATACACGACCCGCGGCGCGACCGCTGCCCACACCAGACCCGCCGCCAGTCCGACCACTCCACTGCCCGCCACGATGAGGCCGGCCGCGATCACCGCACGGCGGTGCGCCGGGCCGCTAGGGGGCGAGATGGTGTCAGTCATGGCTCCGTAGCAGCGTACGGGACCCGGCCGGAAAACCTGACAGCGGTCGGAAGGCTCCCGCAGCCCAGCTGACCGCCCGCCAGGCCGCGTGCTGCCGGAACGCGGGGACCGGTCGCCGGTCTCGCTCTGGTAGCCTCACCACGCGATAGAACGCAAGTGCCAGCTCCGCCGGATGAGAGACACCGATGATCGAGGTCAGAGATCTCACCAAGCGCTTCGGACCCAAGGTGGCGGTCGACCACCTGTCGTTCGTCGTCCAACCGGGGCAGGTTACCGGCTTCCTCGGGCCGAATGGAGCCGGGAAATCGACGACCATGCGGCTCATTCTGGGCCTCGACCACCCCACTAGCGGCGAAGCGACCATCAACGGCAAACGGTACGCACAGCTGGCCGACCCACTGCGCACGGTGGGCGCGCTACTCGAGGCTAAGTCCGTGCACACCGGCCGCAGCGCCCGCAATCACCTGCTTTTCCTGGCGCAAACCCAGGGGCTGCCGACCAGCCGGGTCGACGAGATGCTCGACTTCGTCGGGCTGCGCGAGGTGGCGAGAAAGCGAGCGGGCAGCTATTCCCTCGGGATGAGCCAGCGGCTCGGAGTCGCTGCGGCGCTGCTCGGCGACCCGCAGGTGTTGCTGCTAGACGAGCCGGTGAACGGCCTAGACCCCGAGGGCGTGCTGTGGATCCGGAACCTGATGAAGCAGCTAGCGGGCGTGGGTAAGACCGTGCTGGTATCCAGCCACCTGATGAACGAGATGGCGGTCACGGCTGATCACATCGTCGTCATCGGCCGTGGCAGGCTCCTCGCGAACGCCTCCACCGCCGAGGTGATCGCCCGTGGGTCCGGTCGGTCTGTGCTGGTACGCACCCCGGACGCGGACAAGCTGACGGCGCTGATCATCGGTGCGGGCGGCAGCGTCGTGCCAGGCCACGACGGAAGCCCGGCAGGCGACCCGGACGACAAGACGCCGATGCTGACAGTGACCGGGGTGCCCGCCGCGCGGATTGGCGAACTGGCCGCGTCCGCGTCGCTCGTGCTGCACGAACTGACGCCGCAGCTTGCCACCCTCGAGGACGCGTTCCTCGAGCTCACCTCCGACCACCTCGAGTTCGGCCACCGGGACGCTGCCGCGCCGACCCGAGCCACCGATGGGAGCGTTCGATGAGCGTCACCGGCGAAGCGGCCGCGGGCACCGCTCAGGTCTCGCCGTCTCCGGCCGTGGCCCAGCCGGGCCGCTCGGCTGGATTCGGCCATCTGCTGGCATCCGAGTGGACCAAGATCCGGTCGGTACGGTCCACGATCTGGACGCTGGTCGCGTTCGTGATCGTCACGATCGGGTTCACGGCGCTCATCACCTGGGTAGTGGATGCCAACTGGAACGGCCCGCACGCCGCCGCGCGGGACGCCACGGCGATCGCCGACCCGACGAGCATCATCTTCGGGGTCTCCGTCTACCTCGGCCAGCTCATCCTCAGTGTGCTCGGCGTACTGGTGATCACGACCGAATACTCGACCGGCGTGATCCGCGCCTCGCTGCTCGCCGTGCCCAAGCGACTGCCGATGCTGCTGGCGAAGATCGTGGTGTTCGCCGTCCTGATCGGGATCCTCGCCGAGCTTGTGGTCTTCGGGTCGTTCTTCGTCGGCTCGGCGATTCTGCACAGCCACATCCCGGTCTCGGTCAGCGATAGTGGCGTACTGCGCGCGACCATCGGCGCCGGGCTGTACCTGACGGTGTTCGGCCTGTTCGCGATGGCCATCGGCGCGCTAATCCGGCACACCGCGGGCGCGATCAGCATCGCCATCGGCGTGGCCTTCCTGCTGCCCATCCTGGCCGGGCTGCTGCCCGACACGTCGTTCTGGAACCACCTCGTGGGATACCTGCCGCAGCAGGCGGGGTCGCTCGTCTACCAGGTCCACATCGTCAAGAGCCAGACCGTGCTCTCCGCCTGGGAGGGCTTTGGCGTGCTGTGCATCTGGGCCGTGATACTGCTGGGCCTCGGAGCTTACTTCCTGCAGCGGCGCGACGCCTGATCTCAGCCGTCCGTCGCCGGACCGGCCGCGAGCACCCGCTCGTACGCCCGGGTAATGTCCGCGCGGTCTGCTGACTCGGGCACGGTCGCGGCGCTGAGCCGCTCGATCATCGCGGCCTGGTCCAGTAGAACCTGCCGATCGCGCGCCGTAGTCGTACGCTCCATGATCTTCTCGAGGGCGCTGAGCTGCCTGATCATCACGGCCGGCATACCCGCGGCTGCCTGGCGCACCTTCTCGAAGGCCCGCTGGACGAGCCGTTCCCAGGTGGTCTCCGTCACGATGACCCGCACCACGCCGTCGGAGTCCCGGTAGCACCGGGCCGGCTGCCACCGGCCGGTCACCTTATACAGGCTGTCGCCGATCCAGTCGATGCAGGTCAGTGCCGTGAAGGTGTCGTTGACAGCGGAGGAGAGCGCCCGGATGCCGATCTCCACGAGCTGGTCCAGCCCGAACGAGACATCCTGGGCCAGCGTCCGGTACGGACCGGTGACGTGCGCGCGGGCTAGCTCATACGCGACGACGCTAGCCGCCTCGGCCGGCCAGACCGCCGCGTACTGCTGGCCAGCGACGATGAAGTGGCCGGGCCGGAACAGCACGTGGATCACGGCGTCCACCTCGGCGGCGACAGCAACCAGCATCCCGTGCTCGACGTACTGCAGGTAGCCGCTGCGGGGCGCGGGCAGGACTCCGCCGCGGCCCGTCATGCCTGCGATCACTGCTGCTGCCTGCTCGGCCCCCGCGCCATCGACCCCTTCCTCCCCGGCCTGCAACTCGATCGCCTTCTGCAGGTCGGCGGCGATGCTCGCGATGAGCTCGGGAAGCTGGATCTGGCGCGAGATGTGGTGCAGGAAGTAGATGAGCACCGCCAAGTCGGCCAGCATGAGCGCGAGCGTCGCGGTGACGCTGATGTGCGGCACAAACGCCCCGTGGGAGCCCTGCCCGACCGAGCCGAGCGTCAGCACCGCGTAGACGAAGGTCGCGACGAAGGTGCCGAGGGTGACCTGGGTGCCCCGATCACGGATGAAGTTGCGGAGCATGCGCGGCCCGAACTGAGTCGAGGTCAGGGTCAGCGCCACGATCACGATCGAGAACACCACGCCAACCACGGTGATGACCGCGGCCGCGATCGCTGTCAGCACCGTCCGGGCTACGTCCGGGCCGCCGCTGATCGCCCAGCCCGGAACTTTGAACACGCCGTCGTAGGAGGCCCGGTCCAGCGCGTACGTGCAGGCGAACAGGATGGCGGCGACCACGACCTCGATCGCCGGGACCAGCCACAGGTTGGTCCGGAGTACCTCCTGCCGCCACTCTGACTGGCGCAGCAGCCTGCGCAGCTGGCGGTACCGTCTGCGTCGCCGGCCATTGTGCACGATGAGCCCCCCGTGACTGGTCTGGAGGCCGACCGGGCCTGCCCCCTGGCTCACCCAGGGTCCTGATCGTACCCGGCCGGTGACCGGCGTCTGGTCTGCGGCGTGCTGCCGGGCCCCGGTCGGGCGCGTCGGCAGCAGCGAGCGGTGTGCCGGTCAGGCGGCCGAGAGCGAGCTAACGCAGCCGGGGCCGAGCAACTGCTTGAGGTCGGCGAGCAAGGACGCAGAGGGCTTGACCCGGAGCTTGGCATCGAGGCGCAAGACCTTAACCCGGCTGCCAGAGATGAGCCGGAGGTGCACCTCTATCGGTCCGGGATGGGTCCTGAGCACCTCCTTGAGCCGGTCCACCACCGGCGGGATGCACCGGGCCTCCGGCATCGACACCACGAAAGGGCCGGTGTCGCCCACGGTGATGTCAGGCGTGCTCACCTCCATCGCTACCAGCTTCGGCACGTCTTCGCGCCGGTCGAGCCGACCGCGGACGACCACGATGGCGTCGTCGATGACCTGGCTCAGGCACTGAGCGTAGGTGGCCGGGAAGAACAGCACCTCGATGGCGCCTTCCAGATCCTCCAGCGTCGCGGTTGCCCAGGTACTACCCTGCCTCGTCACCTTGCGCTGGACACCGGACAGAATGCCGCCGACGGTGACGAGCTGGGTGTCCCGGTCAGCGCGGGCGCCGCGCTCGAGTTCGTCGTCCGCGGAGCCCACGAGCTGCGCCAGCGAGCAGTCCGTGTTGGCGGCGAGGATGTGCTCGACGCCCAGCAGCGGATGGTCAGAGACGTAGAGTCCGAGCATCTCGCGTTCGAATGCGAGCAGCGTCGGCTTGTCCCATTCTCCGCCGGGGACCGGCACGTCGAAGCTCACGTCGCCGGCCGGGTCGTCGCCGAACAGCGAGTCCTGGCCGATCGCCTCGTTCCGCTTCACGTCAATGATCGCGTCGACAGCCTGCTCGTGGATGAGCATGAGACCGCGCCGCGGGTGCCCGAACGAGTCGAACGATCCCGCCTTGACCAGCGACTCGATCACGCGCTTGTTGCAGACGTTGACAGGCACCTTCCGGAGGAAGTCGGAGAAGCTCGTGAAAGCCCCCTTCGCCCGGCGCGCCTCGACGATGGAGTCCACGACGGCGGTGCCGACGTTGCGGACGGCCGCGAGACCGAACCTGATGTCGGAGCCCACCGCGGTGAAGATGGCGTTGGACGCGTTGACGTCCGGCGGCAGTACCTTGATGCCCATCCGGCGGCACTCGTTCAGGTAGAGCGCGGACTTGTCCTTGTCACCGGCCACCGACGTCAGCAGTCCGGCCATGTACTCGGCCGGGTAGTTCGCCTTGAGGTAGGCGGTCCAGTAGGAGATGAGCGCGTACCCGGCCGCGTGTGCCTTGTTGAACGCGTACCCGGAGAACGGGACCATCACGTCCCAGATCGTCCTGATCGCCGCGTCGGAGTATCCGTTGGCCTTCATGCCGGCCGCGAACGGCTCGTACTCCGCCTCCAGGATCTCCTTCTTCTTCTTGCCCATGGCCCGGCGGAGCAGGTCGGCCTTGCCTGGCGAATAGCCGGCCAGCCGCTGCGCCGCGAACATCACGTCCTCCTGGTAGACCAGCAGCCCGTAACTCTCGCCGAGCACGTCGGTGAGCGGCTCGGCGAGCTCGGGATGGATCGGCGTCACCGGGGCCCGGCCGGTCTTGCGATCGGCGTACACCGGGGCGCTCGCCATCGGGCCGGGCCGGTACAGGGCGTTCACCGCGGAGATATCGCCGAACTTGTCCACCCGCATCGACCGCAGCAACGCCCGCATCGGTCCGCCCTCGAGCTGAAACACGCCCAGCGTGTCGCCGCGAGCCAGCAGTTCGTAGGCCAGCTTGTCGTCGAGCGGCAGGCGATCCAGGTCGATCTCGATGCCGCGGTTGGCCTTGATCCCCGCGATCGCGTCCTCCAGCACGGTGAGGTTGCGCAGCCCGAGAAAGTCCATCTTGAGCAGGCCGATGTCCTCGCACGCCGGATAGTCGAACTGGGTGATGATGGCCCCGTCGGCCTCCCGCCGCCAGACCGGAATGTGGTCCATCAAGGGCTCGCTGCTCATGATGACGCCGGCCGCGTGCACGCCTGGCTGGCGGATCAGCCCCTCTAGCCCTCGAGCGGTGTCGAGGACCTGGCGCACCTCTGCCTCGGCGTCGTACAACGCCCGTACCTCGGCCGCCTCGCCGTAGCGCGGATAGTCGGGATCAAAGACGCCCGACAGCGGGATGTCCTTGCCCAGCACGGCCGGCGGAAAGGCCTTGGTGATCCGGTCGCCGAGCGCGTAGGGGAAGCCCAGCACCCGGGCGGCGTCCTTCACCGCCGCCTTGGCCTTGATCGTTCCGTACGTAACGATCTGGGCGACCCGGTCGTCGCCGTATTTCTCCGTGACGTACCGGATGACGTCGCCGCGCCGCCGCTCGTCGAAGTCGATGTCGATATCCGGCATCGACACTCGCTCCGGGTTCAGGAATCGCTCGAACACCAGCCCGTGCACGATCGGGTCCAGGTCGGTGATGCCGAGTGCGTACGACACGATCGAGCCACCTGCCGAGCCGCGGCACGGCCCGACCCGGATGCCGTTGCGCTTTGCCCACATGATGAAGTCAGCCACCACCAGGAAGTACGAGCAGAACCCCATCGTCTCGATGACGCTCATCTCGTACTCGGCCTGGCGGCGGCGTTGCTCGTCATAACCGCCTGGGTAGCGCCGGTCCATGCCACGCCAGACCTCGCTGCGCAGCCAGCTCTCCTCGGTCTCGCCGTCCGGCAGCGGAAATCTCGGCATCAGGTTGGCCTTGGTGAACCGGGCGTCACAGCGCTCGGCAACCAGCAGCGTGTTGTCACAGCCACGCTGCCAGTCCTCGTCGCTGCGCAGCGCCCGCATCTGCTCCGGGCTCTTGACGTAGTAGTCCGGCCCGCCCTCCAGCCGGAACCGGCCGGGGTCGGCCATCGTCGTGGCCGTCTGCACGCAAAGCAGCACCTCGTGTGCGGCGGCGTCGGGCTCGCGGCTGTAGTGCGAGTCATTGGTGACCAGGGAGGGCAGCCGCAGCGCGGTGGCGATCTGCCGCAGGCCGTCGGCCGTCCGCTGCTCGACTGCCAGGTTGTGGTGCATCAGCTCGACGAAGAAGTTGTCCGGCCCGAAGATGTCGCGAAACTCCGCCGCGGCTGCCAGGGCCTGCTCGTACTGGCCGAGCCGCAGCCTCGTCTGCACCTCGCCCCCAGCGCAGCCAGTGGTGGCGATCAGGCCCGTGGCATACCGCGACAGCAGCTCGCGATCCATCCGCGGCTTGCGGAAATAGCCCTCGAGCGAGGCCAGCGAGGAGAGCGTGAACAGGTTGTGCATGCCCTCGGTTGTCTCCGCGAGAAGCGTCATGTGCGTGTAGGCGCCGGCCCCGGAAACGTCGTCGTCCTTCTGGGCCGGAGTGCCCCACAGCACCGGCTGCTTGTGCCTGCGGTGCTCGGGCGCGACATAGGCCTCGATGCCGATGATCGGCTTGATGCCTGCCGCCTGCCCGCGGGACCAGAAGTCGTAGGCACCGTAGACGTTGCCATGATCGGTGATCGCGATGGCCGACATGCCGGTCCGCGCACACTCGTCGAACAGGTCCGCGATCCGGGCCGCGCCGTCCAGCATGGAGTACTCGGTGTGGACGTGCAGATGCACAAACGAGCCCGTGCTCTGGCTGGCACCGCCGTGGCCAGCACCGCTACCCGTGGTCCGGCTCGCCGCCATGAAGCACCGCCTCCTCCAGGCATGCTGCCACGAGCCGACCGCTGGGGCACGTCGTGTGGGTTCCTCGACTTTATCGCCGGCCTCTGACGGCCCGTCGTCTCGACACGCCCATGCGCCCATGGGCCGTGGCGCATCCGGCGAGCGCTGCCGTGGGAGTAGCCGAGCTTTAGTTCCAGCTCGCTGGCGACTTCCGGCTTCAGCGTCGCGCTACGATCAGGTGGTGATCTTCTGAGTTCCGAGTCGCGGGATCAACTCGTCGAGTACCAGGAGAGCCATGCCCATCGCTATCATCACGGGTCCGCCCGGGGCGGGTAAGACCACCGTCGCTTCCCGTCTTGCCGCCTCGAGTCGGCTGGGCGTTCATATCGCCGGGGACGAGGTATTTCACTGGGTGGCCGGCGGATACGTGCCACCGTGGATGCCGGGGACCAGCCGCCAGAACGGCACCGTCATCAGCGCGATAGCCGCGGCGGCCGTGCAGTTCGCCGATGGCGGCTACGACGTCTTCGTCGATGGCATCATCGGCCCCTGGTTCTTGCCGCATTGGCTGCGGATGTCCGGACGCGGGAGACCGACGCACTATCTCATTCTGAGGCCGTCCCGGCTGGTTGCCGCTGTGCGGGCCATGGGCCGGCCAGCGCCGGGCGACCTTGTCGACTCGCATCCTGTCGCGACGATGTTCGACGCCTTTGAGGATCTTGGTTACTTCGAGGCGCACGTACTGGATTCGTCGCGGCAGGACATCGGCGCAACGGTCGCGGCGATACAGGAAGGTCTTCGCGACCACCGCTACCTGCTGGACCCGAGTTGCGAGGCGGGTGACATGGACCGCCTCGCGCTCAAGTTCGGAGTCGATCCGCCAGACGGATAGCCAGGCGGAGTAGGCCGTTGGGTTGCGCAGTATGTAGTGGCTGCCGCCTACGCCTGGCCGCAATCGGCCGGAAGGCAGTTACGGCGAGATCGCGATGTCGTAGGGCTCCTTGCCGACCGGGATGTCGCGACCCGCGGTGTCGGTCGCAACGCTGATAGGCGTCACCGTGCCCGAGCCGGCGTTCGCAACGTAAACGGTCTTGCCGTCCGGCGAGATCGCGATGAACCCCGGCCAGTCACCTACCGTGATGGCCTCCGCCGCGATGTTGGTGGCCGTGCTGATCGGTGTCACCGAGCCTGGGCTGTCGTTGCTCTCGACATACGCGGTCTTGCCATCGGGCGTGATAGCGATCATGTCTGCACCGGTACCGACGTGGATGGCCGGCCCCGCGATGTTGGTGGCCGTGCTGATCGGCGTCACCTCGTCGCCGTTACCGCTACCCTGATCCACCACGTAGGCGGTCGTGCCGTCGGGCGTGATCGCGATGAACCCGGGCCCGCTGCCGACGACGATGGCTGGCCCCGCGATGTTGGTGGCCGTGCTGATCGGCGTCACCGTGTTACTGCGGTAGTTGGCCACGTAGGCCGTTCTGCCGTCGGGCGTGATCGCGATCGCACTCGGACCGGATCCGACTGGTATCGGCGGCCCCGCGGAATTGGTTGCCGTGCTGATCGGTGTGACCGTGCCTGAGCCGGTGTTAGCGACGTAGGCGGTCTTGCCGTCCGGCGTTATCGCGATGTATTCGGGATCGTTCCCTACCTCGATAGCTGGCCCTGCGATGTCGGTGGCCGTGCTGATCGGCGTCACCGTCGATCCGCTGCCATTGCTGCCCGAGTTTGCGACATACACGGTTTTGCCGTCAGGCGTGATAGCGATGAAGCCGGGCCCGCTGCCAACCGGAATCGGCGCCCCCGCGATGTTGGTGGCCGTGTTGATGGGCGACACCGAGTCAGATCCTGTATTCGCCACGTAGGCGGTCTGGCCACTCGGGGCGACGACAATGGCGATAGGGGAGGTGCCAACCTTGATCGGGCTGCCGGCCTGGCCGGTAGCGATGTCGATCGGAGTAACAGTGCCGTCCGCGCTATTCGTGACATAGGCCGTCGCCGCGGGCCCGCCGACCGCCTCGGAGCTGGTCCGACCGACTCGGCTGCCGCCTTCGATACCGTGCCGCTGGGGAACGGACCCGCAGGCGGCAATCAGCAGTGCCACCATGGCGGCCAGCGCCGAGTATCCCGTTACGGTTCTGGCGTTCATAGCAACTCGCCAGCAAGTCCGGACGGCCATAATTCCTCTCCTGGCGAAACAGCCATCAGGACTCCAAGGCCCGCCCGATGGCTGAGCGGGACGGACTATCGCGATGGTGGCGACCATACTCGTGCCGACATTCGCAATACCTCGGTCAACGGGAGACAACCGACTTCCCCGAAAGCGGCGCTGCACGACAAGCGCCGGGCGCTGCCGGCCAAGCTGGCGGCGGACGTATTCCGGAGTTAGCTGGCGGGTGCCGCGGCCGCGCTGGTACGCAGCCGCGCAGCGGCACCCGGCGCAGCGCCTATCTGGTCGAGGCCGAGCAGGGCGGCTCCGATAACGGGGGGAACGTCAGCGACCCGTACCTCGGCGCCCGGCAGGTCCACAGCCAGACGGCTGGTGATCGCGCCGGTGAGCAGCGGGTCTGAGGCCGCGAGCACGCTGCCGCCGAGGACGACAGGGACGGCACCGCGGTAGCTCAGCGGGGCGACCCCAAAGGCCCCACCGCGACTGCGAGTCAGGCCTTGGCCTTGCCGGACGCCGCCTGGATCACCGCCCGCATCCGCCGAGACCTCCGAGCCGAGGCCTAGCCGGCCGGCGGCCACCGTCACCATCCGGCAGACTTCGTCGGCCTGGCGCAGCACGAGGTCACGCGCGGCCTGATCGCCACGGCCCGCAGTCTCGAACAGCACCGGCACGAGGCCGTGCAGCTCGTCATAGCCGATCCTGCCGAGGTGCAGGCCGATCGTGACATCCTCGACGCGCTGCACACCGAAGTGGGCGGGCACGGCCCGGCGGAGTTCGGTGTCCGGCCCGCGGCCGTCCTCGGCACGTACCGCCCACCACAGCGCCGCACGCGCAAGGTCGCCGCCGCCGCCCCAGTCGCCGCTGACCGACCCGAGCGACAGGAACCGCGTGGTCCGTCCGTCCGGGGCCACGCCCACGCAGTTGATGCCGGCGCCGCAGACAACGCCGACACCCCAGCGCTCGCGAAGGTCGTCGTCAAGTCCGGCGCGCAGCACCGCGAACGTGTCGTTGACCACCGTGCTGGTCTGCGACCAGCCCAGTGACTGCACGAGCTTGCCGAGATTCGCCTCCTCCTCGGGCAGATCGGCTCCGGCCAGGCAGGCCGAGCTGTGCCTGGCGACCGGCCCGTCGAGCGGCACCCCCGCGGACTCTGCCACCTCGCGGACCAGGCTGGTCAGCACCTGCGTGGCAGCCTCGATACCCAGGCCCTGATGGTTGGAACCGCCGCCGCGGGCGGTGCCGAGCACCGACCCGTCGGCCGCAACGAGCGCTACGTCGGTCTTGGTGTTACCACCGTCGATCGCGAGGACAGCGGCCGGAGTCATGAACTGACCCAGGGCAGGAACCGTGCGTTCTCCGCGATCAGCCGGTCGGTGAGCTTCTCGGCTAGGTCGTACTGGCCGACCAGCGGGTGAGCCAGCAGCGCCTTCGCCACCCGGTCCCGGCCGCCACGCAGCGCCGCGTCCACGGCCAGTTCCTCGTACCCCGACACGTGCGCGATCAGGCCGCTCATCAGGGGGCTGACCGGCGCGACGCCGACAGGCGTCGCGCCGGCCCCGCCGATCGTCGCCGAGCCCTCGATGACGGCCTCATCGGCCAGGAACGGTAGCGTGCCGTTGTTGCGCAGATTGACCACCTGCCGGTCCCTGGCGTCGGTCACGAGCGAGGCGAGCAGGGCCACGGCAGCTTCGGAGTAAAACGCCCCGCCTCGGTGGCCCAGCAGGTCTGGCTTGGTGTCCAGGGCCGGGTCGGCGTACATCTCCAGCAGTTGCCGCTCGATCTCCGCGACCGCTTCCGCCCGGGTCTGCTTACCACGCCTGTCCTCGACCACCGCGTCGTGCGCCCAGTAGTAGTGCAGGTAGGACGACGGCACGGCGCCCACAGCCTCGGTCACCGCGAGCGGCATGGCGGTGTGCAGGGCGATCTCTTCACCGTGTGCCGCCAGCAGCTCAGGCAGCCGGTCGGTGCCGTCCACGACCGCGGCGCGTTCCCAGGTCAGGTGGTTCAGGCCGACGTGGTCGAGGGCCACCCGTTCCGGCGAGACGCCGAGCAGCGCGGCGAACTGGCGCTGGAAGCCGATGGCGACGTTGCACAGCCCGATGGCGCGGTGCCCCGCGTCTAGCAGCGCCCTGGTCACGATCCCCACCGGGTTGGTGAAGTCGATGATCCAGGCGCCCGGCTCGGCCCGCTCGCGGACCCGGGCGGCGACGTCCAGCACCACCGGCACGGTGCGCAGCGCCTTGGCGAACCCGCCGGGACCAGTCGTCTCCTGGCCGATGCAGCCGTAGTCGAGCGGCCAGGTCTCGTCCCGCTGCCTGGTGGCCTGGCCGCCGACACGAAGCTGAAGCAGCACGGCGCCCGCTCCGTCGGCGGCCTCGTCCAGGTCGTCGGTCCACCGGAACGCGGCCGGGTGGCCGTATCTGGCCATGATGCGCGCGGCGAACGGGCCAACCACCGACAGCCGGGACGGGTCGGGATCGACCAGGACCAGCTCGGTGATCTTGATGTCTCCGGTCAGCCGGGCAATCCCGTCGACAAGTTCCGGCGTGTAGGTCGATCCGCCGCCGACAACAGCGAGTTTCATCGTCTAGAAGGCCTTTACCGTTGCGCCTGACTGAGCCACGAGGCAGGCCGCCTCGTGGCCCGGGGCCAGTTCCGCCAGAACTGGCGTGACCGTGTGACACTCCTGCGTCGCGACCGGGCAGCGCCAGCGGAACCGGCAGCCTGGGGCCGGGTCGATGACCCGTGGCGGCTCTCCGATGTCGGCTCCCTCGCCAAGCGTCAGCTCCGCCCGCGGGTCCGGCACCGCCGAAAGCAGCAGCTGCGTGTACGGGTGGCGCGGGCTGGCCAGTACCTCGTCCACCTGGCCTGTCTCGGCGATCTGGCCGGCATACATCACGATCAGCCGGTCGGCGACGTATCGCGCGCTCGCGATGTCGTGGGTGATGTAGAGGACCGAGACGCCCTGATCATCGCGAAGCTGCTTCATCAGGTTCAGCAGCCCGATCCTGATCGACACGTCCAGCATCGAGACTGGCTCATCGGCGAGGATCAGCTTCGGCCGCATGGCCAGCGCCTGGGCGAACCCGACTCGCTGCCGCTGGCCGCCGGACAGCTCGTACGGGAAGCGCTGCAGCACGTCGGCCGCCGGGGTCAGGCCGACGACCTCGAAGACTCGGTGGGCCTCGGCCAGCCGTTCCTCCTTGGACAGATCCGGCCGGTGCAGCTTCAGGCTGCGCAGCACGCCGTGCGAGACACGGAACACCGGGTTCATGGAGCTGAACGGGTCCTGGAACACCATCGGCACGTCACCCCGGTAGCGGAGCACGTCGGCGTGCGCCCGCAGCCGCGACACCTGGCGCCCGGCGAAGTAGATCTCCCCGGCCGTCGGCTGGTAGATCCTCGCCAGCAGCCTGGCCACCGTGGACTTGCCGCTGCCGCTCTCGCCGGCTAGCGCGACGATCTCCCGCTCGCCGATCTGCAAGCTCACATCGTCGACGGCGTGCAGTCGCCTGCGGGCAAGTCCGCCGCCGATCGGGAACACCTTCGACAGGCCCTCGGCGCGCAGCAGCGGCACGGCGTCAGTCACCGGAGATCACCCCGTTCCCTCCCAAGCGGTCCGTCAGGGCGCTGGCAAGAAGGCATCGGACCTGCACTTCGTCGACACTGACGAGGTCGACCGACTGCTCGCGACACCGGTCTTGAACTTGCGGGCAGCGTGGCGCGAACCGGCACCCGAGCGGCATGCGGACCAGGTCAGGCGGGCTGCCGGGGATGCCGGTCAGCGGCAGCTTGGGACCGCGGATCGACGGGAACGCCTCCATCAGCCCGGCGGTGTAGGGGTGCCGAGGCAGGTCGAACACGTGCCGGGTCGGCCCGAGCTCGGCGACCTGGCCCGCGTACATCACCAGCAGCCGGTCGGAGAAGTGGCTGACCAGCGACATGTCGTGGGTCACGAAGATGGCCGCGAAACCGATCTCCTGCTGTAGCTGCTTGATCTGAACCATGAGCGAGCGCTGGGCGACCACGTCCAGGGCTGACGTGGGCTCGTCCATGATCACCAGGTCCGGGGTGAACAGCAGCGCCATCGCGATCATGGCTCGCTGCCGCATGCCGCCGGACAACTGGTGCGGGTAGCTCTTCAGGTGCACCGGGTCGATGCCCACCATGTGCAGCACCTCGGCCGACCGCCCGGCGATCGCGGTCTTGGACGTCTCGCCGTGCGCCCGCATCGCGTCGGCGAACTGGCTGCCGATCGTCTTGACCGGGTTGAGCGCGTTCATCGCGCTCTGCATGACGACCGACATCTCCTTCCACCGGATGCCCGCGAGTTCCCGCTCACTCCGCCCGGTGAGCTCGGTGCCCTTGAACGCGACGCTGCCAGCCATGATCTCGGCTGGCGGCACCAGCAGTTGCGCGATAGCGAACAGCAGCGTGGACTTGCCGCAGCCGGACTCGCCAACTATGCCGAGGAACTCACCGCCGGCCAGTTCGAAGCTCACGTCGTCGACGGCCTTAACGTCGCCGCGACGCGTCCGGTACGCGACCGACAGGCCAGAAACCTCCAGCACGCGTGCGCCGCGTATCGAGGCGGCGCGCCCGGCAGTTCCGCCGGCCGGCTCGGGGCGGGTGAGGTCAGCGGACGCGCTGCGCACGGGTCCTCCAGGGCGCTGCGTACCGGCTGCGGCGCCGGCTGACGCGCTGCAACGCGGGGTTGCCGATCTCGTCGAAGGCGTAGTTGAGCAGCGCGAACGCCGCGCTGAGCAGCGCGATGCAGACCCCGGGGCCGATCGCCCACAGGTACTGGCCGGTCTGCAGCGCCTCGCCGGTCTGCGCCCAGTACAGCATCGTCCCCCAGCTCTGCGAGTTCGGGTCGCCGAACCCGATCCACTGCAGCGACGCCGCGGCGATCACGTTGTAGCTGGCAGTGCCGAGGAACACCGCCATGATCAGCGACGTCATCGACGGGATCATCTCGACGAAGATGATGTACAGCCTGCGCTCGCCGCGTACCCTGGCCGCCTCCAGGAAATCGCGGCTTCGCAACGACAGCGCCTCGGCTCGAAGCTGGCGCGCGCCGTAGGAATAGCCGGTGACGACCAGGACCCCGACCAGCGGGATCAGGCTGCTGTTCGGGTAGTAGGCGATGATGACGATCAGCAGCGGAAACGTCGGGATCACCAGCAGGATGTCGGTGATCAGGTTCAGCCCGTGGTCCCACCAGCCACCCAGGTACGCGGCGCCGATGCCCATGATCATCGACAGCAGCGTGGACAGCACGCCAGACACGAACGCGATGATCAGCGTCTCGCGCGCGCCCCAGATCAGCTGCGCGAAGATGTCCTGGCCTGATGCCGTCGTGCCGAGGAGGTGGGTCGCCGACGGGCCGAGGCTGCGGCCATAGGCGAACGCAAGCGGGTTCTCGTGCGCGATCTGGCCGGGGATGACCGACCAGACCACGAAGAGCAGCAGGATGACCGCGCCCGTGGCAGCCTTCTTGTTGGACCGGATGGCGCGCCATACCCGCCAGACCGGGCGCTCGGCGGCACCGGTGCGCGGCAGCGCGGCGTCTATCTGCATCGTGGCCATGGCTAGGCACCGGTCCTGGTGCGCGGGTCGATGATGGCGGTCAGCACGTCGGCGGCCAGCAACGCCACCAGCACACCGACGGTGATCAGCAGGAACAGTGCCTGCACCAGCGCGTAGTCCTGGTTCACCACGCCTAGCAGAAGGTAGTAGCCGACGCCCTGGTAGTTGAAGAGGTACTCGACCAAGATCGCGCCGGACAGCACGAACCCAAGCGACATGGCGAACCCGGACAGGTTCGGCAGCATCGCGTTGCGGGCGGCGTAGTCGAGCATGATCCGCCAGCCGGGTATTCCCTTGGCCCGCGCCATGCGCACGTAGTCCTCGGCCAGCACCGTGACCATGGTGTTGCGCATGACCAGGATCCAGCCGCCGATGGAGGTGATCAGGATCGCCAGGCCCGGCAGCAGCGCGTGCTGCAGCACGTCGGCGATGAACGGCCAGTTGAGCCCGGGGGTGGCGCCGTAAGCGTAGGCACCGCTCGTCGGGAACGTCGGCATGAACTTGCTGACGGCGAGGATCCGCAGCATGCCGATCCAGAAGAACGGGATCGAGGACAAGACCACGAACACCGGCGGCAGCAGGCCGTCCAGCCAGCCGCCCCGCCGCCAGGCACCCACGATGCCGATCAGCGTGCCCAGGATGAAGCCGAGCACGGTGGTGACGCCGATTAGCCCGACGGTCCACCAGACAGCGCCGGCGATCACCTGGCTGACCGGTTCGCTCTGGGTCAGTGATATCCCGAAGTTGCCGGTGAACGTGTTGCCCAGGTACTGCCAGTACTGGGCGAACAGGCTGGCGTGGGTGTCGATGCCGAACGCGACCTCGATGGCCTGCAGCGCCTGCACGGTGACGTGACCCTTGTACTTGGCCATCATGTCGAGGATCGGGTTGCCCGGCATCATCCGCGGCAACACGAAGTTCAGCGTCAGGCAGGCCCACAGGGTGACGGCGAAGAAGCCAAGCCGATGAAGCGCGTACCTCATGCTCTGGTCCTCCTCGCTTGCGTTGCCGTCATCCCTGTCGGGCCTTGCCTGGCGGCGTTCAGCTGGCGGGCTTGAGGTGCAGCAGCACCCAGCCGATGTCGGGTGTCAGTGCCGGACTGGGCTGTGCGTACGGGTCGCTCGGCGTCGGCCAGCCGCTGAAGTCCTTGGTGTTGTACTGGTACCAGTCCACCGACTCGGTCACCGGGATCACCGGCACCTGGCTCAGCAGTACCTGCTGAAGCTCGTCGACGATCTGGTGCTGACCGGCCGAACTGGCCGCCGGGTACTCGTCGAGCAGCGCGTCGGTCGCCGGGTTGTCGTAGCGCTCCCAGTTGGAGCTCGCGGTCTTGCCGATCGGCGCGGAGTTGCTCGACAGCAGCCACTGCCGCATCTCGTAGTACGGGCTCGGTCCGCCGCCTTCGGTGGCGTAGATGAGGTCGTAATTGCCGGTGAACAAGTCGGAGTCGTAGGCGTTGCTCGAGATGTTCTGCACGGTGAGCCCGATGCCCACGGCCTTGAAGTCTTGCTGGAGGATCTGCATGACCAGCACCCAGTCCGAGTAGTCACCGATGTTGACTATCGAGAACGACAGCGGCGTGCCCGACTTGGTCTCGAAGATACCGTTGCTACCCATTTGGAAGCCGGCCGCCTCGAGTATCTGCTTAGCCTTGGCAGGGTCGTAGTGGTAGTCGTACTTGGCCGCGAGGCTCGTGTCCTCCCAGCTCGAAAACGTCGGAGTGACGATGCCCGTCTGGTTTGCGGGCGGTTCGTAGCCGTACTCGCCGTCAGACGACGCCTTCTGCGTGTTGATCGCGTAGACCATGGCCTCGCGCACCGGCAATTCGTCGAGCAGCGGCTTCTTGAGGTTGATGAAGATCTCGTTGTTGACCGTCGGCGGGTACCAGTAGGCGTTGCCAGCGAGCTTGTCCACGTACGCGGTCTGGACGTTCGGGATGAACTGATTCCCCCACTGCGCCTGGCCGTCGGCCAGTTCGGCGTTCGCGGTGTTGTTGGACAGGAAGGCCGGGTAATTGACCGTCTCTATCTTGGGTTCACCCGGCATGTAGTAGTGCTTGTTCGCGACGTACTTGATGTTCTCCGCGGTGCACGACCCGACCGTGTACGCACCCGTGCCGACCGGGTGGACATCCGCGTAGGTTGCCGGGTTCTTGATCGAGGCCCAGATGTGCTCGGGGATGATGGCCGTCTGGTCGGCGACGAAGTAGAAGTCGGCGGTTCCCGCCGTCTTGAACGTCATCACGACCTGATCTGAGCCCTTCTGCGTCACGCTGGTCAGGAAGGTCCAGATCGAGTTCAGGTCGAGGGCCGGGTACTTCTTCAGTTCGTTGAAGGTGAACACGACGTCGGCCGCGCTGAACGGCTTGCCGTCGGACCACTTCACGCCGTTGCGGATGGTGAAGGTGAGGGTCTTGTCGCCGTTGCTCCATGCCCAGCTCGTGGCCAGCCAGGGTGAGGTCTTGCCGCTCTTCAGCGTGTCCATGTAGACGAGCGGCTCGTAAACAGGGCCGAACGCCTCCGTACTCACGTTTGGGTTGAACGGGTTGAACTGGCAGATCCAGGTGTCCCCGGACTCGTCGGAGATGGTCAGCGTTCCGCTTGGACCTGAGGATGAGCCAGATCCCCCTGAACTCGTACCGCAAGCAGCCGCCAGCAGGCCGGCCGTTACGACGGCACCGATCAACTTGAGGCGTCTCATTGTCTGCCTAGCCCTTCAATGTGGTGACGGATTTCTGTTCGGTGATCGGGTGACCGTCGGCAGCGGATTCGCTGTCGGCAGCAGGTGCGCCGTGGGATGGTCCGGCGCCGGTGCCGGACCGAGCCGCGTCCACGGCCAGGGCAATGGCACCGATCAGCGGCGCATCGTGGGGGAAGCGCGCGAGTACCAGCTCGGGCGGATACGGCACGGCGTTGGCGAGGGCCGCGGCGAGCCGCGGCTCGATCCGGTCCCAGGACCGCACCATGCCGCCGCCGACCGCGATCCGGGCCGGGTCGACGAGGATGGCCAGGTTGACCACGTGGAAGGCGAGTTCCTCGACGAACGCGCTGATCAGCTCGTCGAGGCCGACGTCCTGCTCGCCCGCGGCGAACACCTCGGCCGCGGTCAGCTGGCGCCCGGCCTGTGTTGCCCGCCGCTGCAGCGCAAGCCCGCTCACCATTTCCTCGAGCGTCACCCGGCGATCGGCCGACAGGGCAACGTCGCGGGGGAAGCGAAGGTTGTAGCCGATCTCGCCGGCCGCGCCGTGGCTGCCCGCAACCACCCGCCCGCCCGTCACGACCGCGGCGGCAAGGCCGGTGCCGAGATTGAGGTAGACGGCAGGGTCCTGGCCGACCAGCGAGCCCCACCTCGCCTCCGCGTAAGCGGCAGCTTTCGCGTCGGTGGCCATCCGGATGCTCGCCCCTGCGAATGCCGTGCGCAGTTCGCGGCCGAACTCGAGCTGTGCCCAGCCGTCGATGGCGGGCGCCAGCTCCACCCGGTCTTCGTAGGGGATGCCAAAGGTAGCGACGCCGACGGCGGCGAGGGTTGCCTGCGGGGCGGCGTCGGCAAGCAGCTCATGCGCGACGGCGATGCCGTGACCGAGACTGGCCTGCGCGCCGTGCTCGCCGAGGCTGTCCACGACGGCCTCGGCAAGCCGATTCCCGGCCAGGTCGCAGACCGCCGCGGCGATTTTCGTGCCGCCGAAATCGAGCCCGAGGACCACCATGGCGGGAGTCAGGCTGTCGGTGCTGAGCGCTCCGGTGACGACGGCTCACCTTTCCCGTGGCTGATGGAGTCGGGGCGGGTCCCGTGGCTCACGGTCGTGGGGGTGTGCGAAAAATTAGTTAGGACAGTATCCTAACTAAATTGAGGTGGGCAAGGGTGCGTCGTCAGCTGACCCCGAATCTGTTTGCAGCGGGTCCTTCCCGCTCCCGGCGGCAGCGCCGAGACTGTCGCGGCCTACTGCGCTGTCGGCGAGTCCGGCGGCAGCGCGGTGCGGGACCATGAAGGAGTGGGGTTGACGACAACAGTTCCTGCGGGAGTCGCGTCCACGGACGGCGCCGGGCCGGTCCGGACTGGTCAGGCCGCCCGTCCTCAGCTGCTCCGGGCGCTGAACGAGCAGCTGCTGCTCGATCACATCCGTCAGCTAGGTCCCTGCTCGCGGGCCGAGCTTGCCCGCCTGTCCGGACTTTCCAAGCCGACGGTGTCGCTCGCGCTCGCGAACGTCGAGCGCTCGGGTCTCGTGCGCCAAGCGGGCCAGCGGACCGGTGTCCCCGGCAGGTCCGCGGTGCTGTACGAGATCCGTCCGAACGCCGGGTACGTGCTCGGCCTCGACATCGGCCGGCAGTACCTGCGCGGGGCGATCGCCGACCTGACCGGCACAGCGCTGGCCGCCGCCGAGCACCGGACCAGGGCCTCCAGCACCGGCGGCCGAGTGAGCGAACTGATCGGGCTGGCCGACCGACTGTGCGCGGAGACAGGCATCGCCAGGTCAGCGATCACCCAGACGGTCATCGGTAGTCCCGGTGTCTACGACCCGCAGCAGCGGGCCATCATGCTGGCAGGCGAGCTCGCCGCGTGGGGGAAGCCAGCCGTGCTAGCCGAACTGCGCCAGGCGTTCGGCCAGCAACTCGTCGTCGAAAACGACGTGGATGCGGCGACTGTCGCGGAACGTAAGCACGGCCACGGCCAGCAGGCCGGAACGTTCGTCTTCGTCTGGGTCGGCACCGGGGTCGGCATGGGCCTGGTGATCGGTGGCAACCTGCACCGCGGCGTGCACGGTCTGGCGGGCGAGATCGCGTTCATGCCGATATCGGCCGGCCGCGGCTCCGATCCGGAGGATGCGCGCCGCCGGGGCATGCTGGAGGCAGCGGGCTCTGCCGCCGCGGTGGTCCGCGCCGCTCGCCGGGCCGGCCTGCGCGGCCCGCTAACCGCGCGGCGGGTATTCGCGGCCGCCAAAGCGGGTGACGAGCGAGCAGTCGCCGTGGTGGACGATGAGGCGGACCTCGTAGCCAGGGCGATCTGCGCGATCATCACTGTGGTCGACCCCGAGCTGGTCGTCCTCGGCGGGGGCATCGGCCAGGCGCCGGGTTTCGCTGCGGCGGTCACGAACAGGCTGGCCAGCCTCGCCCCGGTCATGCCAGATGTGCGGGTCAGCGCGCTCGGCACCGAGGCGGTCGTCGACGGTTGCCTGGCCGCAGGCACCGAGCTGGCCTGGCAGCGGCTCACTGCATCGCTTCCGGCCGTCCTCCCGCCGGGCGCTGCCGACTAGGGCGTGTCTCGTAGATCTGCCTTTGCTCCGCCCCCGAGCCAGATCCTGATGGCGACGACATCGACGATGCCGCGCCGGACGAAGTCGCGCTTCTCAGTCCCACTACGGCCGATCGCGCTAGCGTGCCGTCGCCTAGCCTAGCGCCAGTGCCTTGCCGGAGAAGGACCTGCAGCGCTCCCTGCCGCCGACGGCCCAGCGGGCACAGTATCGGCCACGGGCACTGTTGCTGACGTTCCTGCATGCACACAGGCGCAGCGCCACCATTGCATCGCTTTCGTTTCTTTCGAATTGTCCTGTCCTGGCCTCAGGAGGGACGCGATGACAGGCACGGCTCAGGCGGGCGCAGTTTTCCCGCCACAAGATCTCAGCGCGCTGCTGGATTTGGGCCGGTTCCTGGAGCACCTAACTGAGCGGTGCAACGGTGCAGCCTGCTGCGTTGCTTGGTGCCTCGTTGTACCCGTCACCTAGGTTGCTCGGCGGGTAGGTGCTGATCACGTCTTTGCCAGCTGGCTCTTCACTCGGATTCATCTCGCCATCGGTCAGCGAGTAGTGCGCGACAGGGTGGAGTAGTTAATCTGAATCACGTTGCCGCTGGAGTCGTAGAAGTCCAGCCCTACGCCGTAAAGAGCATCCTGGTACGGCCCCTTGTTCTGGAAGTAGATGACCCAGGTATTGAACGGGTTGCCGACAAACTGGCTGTGGCTGGCCAATGAAAGTGCGCGGCAGGTCAGGTCAGGAGAGCAGGATTCGGCTGGATCCAGGCGATCACCTGCGTACGCACGGCATCGACCGTCGCCTGGTCGGCCGATCCGATCCGGTCGCCAAGTCGACTGATCGACACGGTCCTGACGGCTTCGCACATAGCCCAGCTCGGCCGCTTCAGGCCGCCATCGTCGCCCACCTTGATGTGATGCGGCAGCCGCCGGTCTCGAGTTGTCAGTGGTACGACAATGCACTGCCGGATCGGCAGGGCGTTGAACCGGCCGGCGGAGATGATCAGGCACGGCCGCGTGCCAGCCTGCTCGTTAGCGACGACGGGATTGAGGTTGGCGGTCCAGACTTCGCCCTGTTGGACGGTCACGTGTTGAACTCCGGCCACTCTTCAGCCGCGTTTCCAGGTTCGCTAGTCACCGAATCCCAGGCATCCAGTTCCACCAGGTACGCCGCCCACTCGTCCGGCCTTTCCTCCCTAAGGCGCTGGTATGAGGCCTCGATGAGCGTCCACTTCATTCGCGCCTCAAGTTCACTCGTCACGTCCCGCAACAGCGAAGCCATAGTCACGCCAGATGCCTTGGCTACGCTGGCCAGGCGGTCCCGTACCGCGACGTCTACCTTTATGCTCGTCATCGTCATACAGCTGAGCATACCTAATAAGCATACCTATCATGCATACTCTCATGGGGAGGCCGACCACCGCTGCAGCATTGCGGCTATCGCCAGGGGGTGGGAACCGGTCGCTGAGCAGAGCGGCAGGTCCCAGGCACAGTGGCGCGCACCGGGCGGGCATGGGCTGAGGGCTGGTGTCAGATTCCATGAGCTGCCGGAGTCGGCGGCGCTATTGCGGCCCGGAGCGTCGTTTCGAGGGCATCCTGGCCCGTCGTGCCCCAGGTGAGGGGGAAGATCACGGGGACGTCGACCCCGGCCAGGCGGTACTCGGCGATCCTGTCACGGACGAGCGCCTGATTGCCGATCACGTTGATGGCGTCGACCATCTCGTCGGGCACCGCAGCAAGGGCACCGGCCCGGTCGCCTGCCGCGTGCGCTGGCGCAGCAGCGTGATGAACTCGCTCATCTCGGCGCGCCAGTGCCTGCAGCGAGGCGGCGGCCATGGCCAGCAACGGCGGGGTACGGACCTGGAACGGCAGCACGCCGGTGCCAAGCCCGAGTGCAGGTGCGGCCTGGCAGGCCGCACCCAGCACGCTGAACGCCTCGGTGCCGGTCACCTCGGCCACCCAGAACGAGTCATAGCCCAGCCGGTCGGCGCGTCTGGCCAGATCGAGGGCGATATGGGTCGGCTCCCGCTCGCGGCGGCCAGGGCGACGACCGGCTGGAAGCGGCTGAGTCGTCCATTCGGTGGCCGGGGGGTTATGGGCGGGTGAACGTTTCGTCCAGAACATCCCGCAGAGCTTAAGCCGTCCGTTACGGCGTGCCTATCCTGACTTCTGGCCGTTGTCCCGGATCAGGAACTCCCTGAGGAACGCCATGCGAACCGGACGCCTGCTTGCCGCCGCTGCCAGCGCGGCGCTTGCGACCGCCTTAGCTGCCTGCGGCAGTTCTCCGTCGACAAGCTCGGCCGCGTCCACCGCGATCTCCTTCAACGACGCCTCGTGTGGCGGCACGTGGCAGCTGGCGGGTCCTGGCTGGCACACGTTCGAGATCACCAACAACGCCGACTACGGCGCCGAGGTCGACCTGACCAACCCGGTCAACGGCGCCGTCTACGACGAGCTCCAGAACATCGGACCTGGCACCACCGCGCCCATGCGCCTCGACGTCGGATCGGGCAGATACGCCTTCCTGTGCGAGGTAGAGGACTTCGATCCGGTCACCGGGCCGACGGTCATCGTGGGCGGGCACCGTGCTGGCACGCCGGCCATACTCCCCATCACGTACAACGACCTCTACCCGCTGGCCAAGGCGTACGCGAAGTACACCGAGTCAGGGCTGCAGGTGCTCGCCAGCCAGACCGCGACCCTGGCTGCCGACGTGGCCGCCGGCAACCTGTCGGCGGCGAAGAGCGCGTGGCTGACCGCCCACCTGCAATACGAGACGCTGGGAGCGGCGTACGACGCGTTCGGAAACTACGACGACGAGATCGACGGCCGGGCCGACGCAGTCGGGACCAGCAGCCCGAACTGGACTGGCTTCTACCGGCTGGAGTACGGCCTCTGGAACGGGCAGTCGGCAGCCGAGCTGACACCGGTCGCCGAAACGCTCAACACCGACGTAGACCAGCTGCTCGCGTGGTGGCCGTCACAGCAGATTCCGCTGGTCGACATTGGCCTGCGCACCCACGAAATCCTGGAAAACGCGCTGGAGTATCAGCTCACCGGCCATGACGACTACGGCAGCGGCACCACGCTCGCTACTACCCTCGCCAACATCGACGGCACCCGGTACCTGCTGTCGCTGCTACACCCGCTGCTCGCCCCGCGCTACCCGCAGCTGCCCGAGGTCTACACGGAGCTGAACCTCCTGCAGTCGCTCATCGAGAACCAGCAGCTGCCGAACGGCTGGTGGGTGCCTGTCTCGAGCCTGTCCACGACCGCGCATCAGCAGATCGACGCCGCGTGCGACCAGGTGCTGCAGGAACTAGCCCCCATCGCGTCGCTCGCCGAGCCGAGGAATACCGCCCGTGAGTTCTGAATCTGCCGAGCCCGCCGAGCCCGCCGACGCCACTGACGCCGAGGAGCCCGCTGGGCCGGGGCCGGTCACGTCGCCCGGCCCTGCGCGCCGGTCGTTCCTGCGTGGCATGGCCGCCGGCGTCGCTGGCGGGGTGGCCGCCGGCGGCATCGCCGGGGCGGCGGCAGGGTACGCGTCCCGTGGCTCTGCCCCAGACCCAACCGCCGCCGCGAACGTGGCCGAGTTGCAGGGGCGACTGCCCGCCGTGCCCTTTCACGGCGAGCACCAGGCCGGGATCCTGCCGAAGCCGAAGGCGGCGACCGCGGTCATCTCGTTCAACGCCACCGCGGCGAGCCGGGCAGAGCTGGCCGAGCTGTTCCGGACGGTCACCGACCGCGCCCGGTTCCTGACCGCGGGCGGCACGCCGCCGCCGACTGGCATCGGCGGGCCGTCGGCGGACTCCGGCACCCTGGGACCGACAGTGGTTCCGGACGGGCTGACGGTCACGTTCGGCGTTGGGTCGACGCTGTTCGACGACCGGTACGGGCTCGCTTC
>JASHQA010000294.1 GCA_030037785.1 Streptosporangiaceae bacterium | reverse complement strand
CCGGAAGGCCACCAGGTTCTCCCCCAGCAACCGCACCCGGACCGGCGCACACCCCGGCTCGGGAATCTCCGCGCTCAGGCACGCAGGCGTCCAGTACCGCCGCAGCAACTCCCCCATCGGCGTCCCGGCGCCGACCCTGCACAGAACTTCGTTGTCTTCCTTGCTCAGCACGCCGACCTCCGCGGGAACTCGATGGGCGTCGGACAGTTCTAACTTCCCACCGGGCAAATGAGAGTGTCAACGATCGTCCCGCGGCTCATCCCTGCTGGATGCCCCGCAGGTCGGCGAACACCGGCGAGGAGCGGAACGCCTGCACGTCGCCGGAGTACGCGAGCCGGCCCTCCACCATGGCCCAGATGTGCGAGCTGATGGAGGTGAGCAGGTCGAGGTCGTGCTCGACCACCACGACGGCCCGGTCCGCACTGATGGTCGTGAGGGCCTCGGCGAGTACCGTCCGCTGGGCGGCCGACAGGCCCGACGCAGGCTCGTCGGCGAGCAGCACCTTAGGATCGCTGACAAGCGCCCTGGCCAGTTCGGTCAGCCGCTGGGTCTCCAGCGTCATCCCGTCGATGAGCTGACCGCCAGCGTGGCCGATGCCGAGCCGCTCGAGGGCATCCCACGCGCGCTCCCTCGCGGCGGCCGCCTGGGGTCGCCACACAGATCCGAGGGCCGACTGACGGGGGTTGCCCAGGCACGCGACCGCTACGTTGTCGACGGCCGAGCGGCCGTGCGCGAGCCGCACCGTCTGCCACGTCCGCGCCACGCCCGAGCGGGCCCGTCGCATGGCCGACCAGCCGGTGGCGTCCTGGCCGTCGATCGACACGGTGCCCGAGTCCACCTTCGCGGCTCCGGCCAGCACGTTGAACAGCGTCGACTTGCCGGCCCCGTTCAGGCCGCACAGGCCGAAGAGTCCCTGGCGCGGGACCGTGAGGGACACCGAGTCGACGGCCCGCACCCCGCCGTAGCTCTTCGTAACCTCGCTGCAGGCGAGCACGAACGAGCCGCCCGCCCGCCCCCTCGCCTCAGACGGCGTCGCCAGCACGGCTTCCGCCTCCCCTTGCCCGCGCCTTGGCAGCGGCGGCCCGCAGGCCCGCGGCCCACCGATCGGTTCGGCGGCCGAGCAGCCGGGCCACCGCCCCCGCCACGCCGTCGGGCTCCACGATGAGCACGAGAATCAGCACGACGCCTTCGATGGTGCTGAGGTTCGTGCTGATGAACGACGTGCTGGTGGTCAGGTACTCGATGACGATCGCGCCGATGATGGTGGCGGTGACGCTCTTGCGGCCGGGCACGAACACCATGATGAGCAGCGTGATCTCGGCGGACTCGCTGAGCACGTCGGGCGTGACTAGCCCCTGAGCGCTGGCGAGGATCGCGCCGCCGACCGCGGCGAGCACCGACCCGAGCACGAACACCTCGAGCCGCCGCTGCCGCAGGCTGACCCCGAGGGACTCGCCGAGGCGCTCGTCCTCGGCCATGGCCATGAGCTGCAGGCCGATGCCGGACCGCATCACGCGCAGGATGAGCCCGGTCGCGAGCCCGAGCAGCACGACCGAGACGATCCCGGACCGGACGAGCTCCTGCTCATACGTCGCGCCGTTCCAGAACGGCAGCACGCCGCTGATGCCCGCGAAGGACCCGAGGTAGGTGGAGAAGGTCGCGAGCTCGTAGATGAACAACGGGAGCAGCAGCGTCGCCAGCGCGAGAGCCAGGCCTGGCGCCCGGGTCACGACGGACCCCACCAGCAGCGACACGACCGTCGCCAGCGCGATCACGGCGAGCAGGCTCTCGGCCGAGTTGAAGTTGTACTTGGTCTCCAGGATGGCGGTGCCGTAGGCGCCCACACCCATGAACACCGACTGACTGAACGCGAGCTGCCTGCTGTAGCCGAGCTGCAGCACCATCCCGACGGTCACCACCGCGTAGCCGACGCCGGTGGTGACCTGGAGGCCGAGGTAGGAGCCGTTCATGACGGACAGGGCGATGCTGCCGACGACGGCGATGCAGACGAAAGCGGACACCGGCACCGGGTCGCGGCGCCGAACCTGGTGCGCCACCCGCTCAGCAGCGACTACCGGCTGGACGGCGCCGCTGGCCGACGCGGCCGGTTCGGTCATCGCAGCCCCCTAAGCCAGCACCGCGCTGAGCCCGAGGATCTCGGGCTGGACGATCAGGATGACGAACAGGATCGCGTAGAGCAGCACGTCGTTGTACTCGGTGCTCACGTAGCCGCCCAGCATCGCCTCCGCGACGCCGAGCACGAGGCCAACCACGACCGCCCGGCCGGGCCTGCGGAACGCCGCGAACCCCGCGGCCACGACGCCGATCAGGCTGATCGTCGGGCCGCTCTGGTAGGTGAACCCGGTCAGCGGCGACTCGACGACGCCGAACAGGGCGGCGAGGACCGCGGTCATGATGAAGATCCGCCGCCGGAACAGCGCGCTGTCGATGCCGACGATCCGGGAGCCCAGCACGCTCTCGCCGCAGGCGCTTGCCGCCCGCCCGGAGACGGTGAAGTGGAGGTACGCCCAGAGCGCGAGCCCGCTCACCGCGGCGAGCGCGATGACGAGGATGCCCGCGCGCTGCACGTGGAAGTCGGCGATGGTCAGGGCGGGGCCGGACCAGATGGCCGGCGCGGAGTGCACGTCGGTGCCGAACAGCGCCCTGGCCGCGCCCTCGATCACGAGCGACAGCCCGAAGGTGTAGAAGAACACGCTGACGATGCCGTGCCCGCCGGCCCGCCGGTCGAAGGCGAAGTGCAGCACGAGGCGGTCGAAGAGCCACGCGACGACGCCCACGGCCACCAGGTCGACGACGATGGCGGCCACGAACGGGATGTCATCGTTCTGGACGAGCACCGCCGTGCCGATGGCCCCGAGCATCGCGAAGTCGCCGACAGCGAGGTTCAGCACGTTGCACACCCGGAACCAGACGGCCAGGCAGGCCCCGAGGATCCCGTAGATGGCGCCCGACGTGAGCCCAGCGGCGAGCAAGTTGAGGAACTCACTCACGCCGACACCGCACCGGGTCCGTCCGGGCCGGGTCCGTCCGGGCCGGGTCCGTCCGGGCCGGCTTCACCCGCCGGCTGCTCCACCAGGCCTCGATACATGCGCACGGCCCGGTGACAGACCCGCAGCGCGTGCACGGGATTCTCCTCGACCAGCACGATCGTCATGTCGGTCGCGGTCATCGCGCCGAGCCAGTCGTAAACGCGGTGGGTCACTACCTCGGCGAGGCCCAGACAGGGCTCGTCGAGCATGAGGATCTTGGGCCGGGCGGCCATTCCGCGCGCCAGGGCGACCATCTGCTGCTGGCCGCCCGACAGCGTGCCGGCCTTCTGGTCGAGCAGCGGCGCTAGTTCCGGGAACATGTCCAGGACCCCGGCCACCTCCGCCCAAGCCTGCCGTGCCCAGACCCGGCGAGTGTGGCTGTAGCTGCCGAGCATGATGTTGTCCCGGGTCGTGAGCTGCGGGTACAGGTGGCGCCGCTCGGGCACGAGGACCAGCCCGGCCCGGACCGCCGCGCGCGGGTCGCCGACCGGCAGCGCCGTGCCGAACACCCGTACCGTGCCACCCCGGCGCACCAGGCCGGCGACGGCCGTGACCATGCTCGACTTCCCGTGGCCGTTGGGGCCGATGACGGCGACACACTCACCGGCCCCGACCGAGAACGTCGCCGACTCGACGGCCACGAACTGGCCGTAGTTGACCGACACGCTCGCTACTTCCAGGGCTACCGATCCAGGGTCGGGCCCCTCAGCCGCGGCTGCTGCCGCCGCCACGTCACTTCCCGACGTGCTTCAGCACGGTGAAGGTTCCGTTGGCTGCGACCGTCACAACGGCCGACTCGATGTTCGTGATGTTGTCGTAGTTGGACGGCGTCCGCTTCCAGAAGTAGCACTGGATGCCACCGGTCACGATGCTTTGGTGTTCCAGCGCGGCCTTGACGGCGGTCGGGTCGATGGACTTGGCCGTGTCAATGGCCTGACCCAGCTCCTCGCCGGTGATCCAGCCAATGCCGCCCTCGTCGATTTGCGTGAGAGAGCCCAGGCCCGCAGCCTTCATCCCCGCTATGTAGTTCCTGGTAGCGGTCAGCGCCGGCGCGTTGGCCTTGGTGTCCGGGATGACCGACAGCACGTTCTCCGGCGTTCCGATCAGGTAGACATCCTGCATCGCCGTCGGGCCGCCGACAGCGTTGACGAAGGTCGTGTTCGCGCAGCCGGAGCACTCGCTGATCGGGATCGTCGGATTCTGCGCGCGGACTGCCTTGAGGAACGTGATCGTGTCCGGTCCGGGCACCAGTCCGAGAACGATGATCTGCGGCTTCGCCTTGAGCAGGTTGAGCACCTGCGGCGTGTCGTCCGTGGCACCGGGGTTCACGATCTGGGAGGCGACCACCTTGTAGTGATACTTCGACGCGAGGCTCTGCATGTACTGCGTGTTGCCGAGGCCGCCGGGAGCATTGTCCTCGATCACCGCCACTCGGGTGTAGTGGCGCGGCACGATGAGCTGCGTGATGGTGGCCAGGTCGTCGGCGAAGAACACGTTGCCGACCCCGGGGAACGCGTCGGAGTGCAGATTGGCGTTGCTGATCCCCTGCCCCGACCAGCCGGAGCCCATGCTGAGCATGATCTCGTGCAGGTCATTCGAGATCGGCACCGCCGCGGCGACCGTCGCGGTTTCCTCGGGCCCGAAGATGAAGTTCGCGTGCACCTGGGTCACGCACTTGCGGACGAGGGCCGCCGCGGTGGCCGGATCCGACGCGTCGTTCTCCTCCACGATCTTTACCTTGTGGCCCAGGACCCCGCCAGTCTTGTTGACGTGATCGGCCCAGGCGGTGACGCCGAGTGCGTCGGTGGTTCCGAGCTGGGAGAACGGTCCGGAGGTGGCAACGATCTCGCAGATGACTAACGGACTGCTGCTGCTGACCGAGGCGTCGGCCGCAGTGCCGACCCCAGCGACTAAGCCGCCGACGAGAACCGCGCCGCCCACGGCGCACCACAGCGACCGGCCCAATCTGCGTCCAGCGTTGCACGGGATAACGTCCATCGCATAACCCCCTCGGGTCTGGCATGGAACGGCCGCACCGCGATCGGACGTTATCCATTCGCTTACGAAAATGTCAACTATTTGTCGATATCGAATCGGTAAGGGTTACCGGCCAGGGTCTGCTGGTCACCTGGCCCGCGCTGTCCTTACTGGTTGACGGGGAAGCCGAGGTTGACGCCGCCGTGACTCGGGTCGAGCCAGCGTGAGGTGACGGCCTTGGTGCGGGTGTAGAAGTGCACCCCGTCCATGCCGTACACGTGCGTGTCGCCGAACAGCGAGGACTTCCAGCCGCCGAAGGAGTAGAAGGCCATCGGCACCGGGATGGGCACGTTGACGCCGACCATGCCGACTGCGACTTCGCGGGTAAACCGGCGGGCCGCTCCCCCGTCGTTGGTGAAGATCGCGGTGCCGTTGCCGTAGGGGTTGGCGTTGATGACGGCCAGCGCTTCGTCATAGCTGGCCGCGCGGAGCACCGACAGCACCGGGCCGAAGATCTCGTCGGTGTAGCAGTTCATCTGCGGGGTGACGTGATCCAGCAGCGTCGGGCCGAGCCAGAAGCCGTCGCCGGCGTCGCCGGTGATCGGGTGGTGGCGGCCGTCGACGGCCAGCGTGGCACCCTCGGCGGCGCCGGAGTCGAGGTAGCCGGCCACCTTGTCGCGATGCTGGCGGGTGACCAGCGGACCCATCTCCGAGCTCTCCAGGTCGCCGGGTCCCACCGTCAGCCGCGCCATCCGATCAGCGATCTTGCCAACCAGCTCGTCGCCGATCGGCTCGACCGCGACCAGCGCGGAGATCGCCATGCACCGCTCGCCCGCCGACCCGAAGCCCGCGTTCACGGCCGCGTCGGCGGCCAGGTCCAGGTCGGCGTCGGGCAGCACGACCATGTGGTTCTTCGCGCCGCCGAGTGCCTGCACCCGCTTGCCGTGCGCGGTGCCGGTCTCGTAGACGTAGCGGGCGATCGGGGTCGAGCCGACGAAGCTGATCGCGCGCACGTCGGGGTGGGTCAGCAGCGCGGCCACCGCCTCCTTCGCGCCGTGCACCACGTTGAACGCGCCGTCGGGCAGCCCGGCCTCAGCCAGCAGCTCGGCCAGCAGCAGCGAGGCCGACGGGTCCTTCTCCGACGGCTTGAGCACGAACGTGTTCCCGCAGGCCAGCGCCATCGGGAACATCCACATCGGCACCATCGCCGGGAAGTTGAACGGGGTGATCCCGGCCACCACGCCGACCGGCTGCCGGATCGAGTACGCATCCACCCCGGTCGACACGTTCTCCGAGTAGCCGCCCTTGAGCAGGTGCGGGATACCGCAGGCGAACTCCACGACCTCCAGGCCCCTGGCCACCTCGCCCGCCGCATCGGCGGCCACCTTGCCGTGCTCGGCAGTGATCAGCGCGGCCAGGTCCGCCTGCCGCGCGGCCACCAGCTGCCGGAAGGCGAACAGCACCGCGGCCCGGCGCACCAGCGACGTCTCGCTCCAGCCCGGCAGCGCCGCGCTCGCCGCCGCCACCGCGGCGTCGACCTCCGCCTTGCCCGCATAGTCCACGGTCCCGCTGACCAGGCCCGTCGCCGGGTTGTAGATGTCGCCCCTGGTGGCTGCCTCCCCAGTCCACGGCTTGCCGTTGATCCAGTGCGTGCGGTGCGCCATTACTGCCTGCCTCCCAGCTCGTCTCCCCTGCCAGTCTGTCGCCAGAGTGCGGGTGGCGCCAGGGTATGCGTTGCACGGGAACGGGGTCGCCTGTGGCACATCCCGTCTGACTGGCCGCTGCCGCCACGGCGCCGACCAGCCGCCGGCTGATAGCGTCTCCGCCAGTGCTCGCGGGTGACAACCAGAGCAGAAGGGTGATGCGGCCGGTGATGATCGGTGTCGGGCTTGACGCCCGGCTCGGCCTGTCGTTCGGCCAGCTGCGCGAGATGGCCGCCGAAGCCAAGCGCCTTGGCTTCGAGAGCCTGTGGACCCCGGCCGGCGGTGTGCCGGACGCGTTCCATGTCTGCGCGGCCTGGGCCCACGACACCGGGCTGCGGACGGGGATCTCGGTCGTCCCGGCCGCGCTCATGTGGACACCGCCGGCGCTGGCGGTCCAGGCGGCGACGGTCGCGCAGCTGTCGGCCGGGCAGTTCGTGCTCGGGCTCGGCACCGGCGGGGTCGGGCCGGGGTTCTGGGCCGCCGCCGGGCTGCCGGATCGGCCGATCGCGGTGATGCGCAGCTACGCGACCGCGGTGCGCGCGTTGCTCGCCGGCGAGACCGTGCGGTCAGAGGGCCTGACGCTCGGGCCGCGGATCACGTCGCTGCGGGCGGGCGGGCTCCCCAGGGTGCCCGTCTACCTAGCCGCCCTCGGCCCGCAGATGCTGCGGCTCGCCGGCGAGGTGGCGGACGGAGCGCTGCTGAACTGGGCGACCCCGGACCGCATCGAGACGAGCAGGCAGCTGGTCGCGGCCGGTATCGGCCGGGCCGGGCGCGATGCTGGCAGCGTCCCGCTGACCATGTACGTGCGGGTGTGCGTCGATGACGACGTGGCTGCGGCGCGCCGGGCACTCGGCGGCCAGGTGCTCAGCTACGCGATGGCCGCGGCCGGCGCGCCCAAGACCGCGGGCTATCGCGGCATGTTCGGTCAGATGGGTTTCGACGCGGTGCTCACCGAGCTAGAGGACCGGCGCGACCGCGGCACGCCACTGCCCCAGCTCGTCGCCGATGCCCCCGATGAACTGTTGCAGGCGGTGGGGTACTACGGCCCGGCGGCCGGAGCCGCGACCGCGTACGCGCGGCTCAGCGCGGGCCTCGACGAGACGGTGGTGCGCGTCATCACCGCTCGGCCGGGTCCCGAGCCGGTGCTGGCCGCGATGTCGGCGCTGACCCCGGCCAGGGTCCGCGCGGCCTAGCGGTTGCCCGTCGATGCCGCCCGGCTGCCACGGTGGTTCAGCTGTGTCAGTCAGTACCCAGCTGTGTCGGTCAGCACCCGTCGGACGGGGCCCACGGCTGCGCGCCGTACTGGGCGTACAGCTGATTGAACGCGGCCTCCTGCTGCGCGACGGACGCCTGGCCCGCGGTGCCTGAGTACCCTAGCTGGGCCCACACCGACGGCAGGATGCCGAACAGGCCGTCGGGGTCGGTCGCCGTGTCGCCGCTTTCCCGCCACGCGACGCACTGCTCGAACGACGACATGCTGGCCGTCAGTGGCTGACCGGTCGCCTGCTGACCGGTGCCAGCGGGCGGCTGGCTCGCGGGCGGCTGCGTCGCGGTCGGGGCCTGGTTCGCTGCGGTCGCGGCCGTCGCAGGCCGGGCCGACCGGGGCGCAGACGGCACGTGGCGCACGGTGCGCG
>JASHQA010000029.1 GCA_030037785.1 Streptosporangiaceae bacterium | reverse complement strand
GTGTCGACCTCGAACTCGTGCCGGGCGACCATGTCGGCACCGATGTCCTCGACGTCGGTGTAGAACTGCTCGTACCAGCGCCGCAGCTGGTACACCGGGCCGTCATCAGCGCACAGCAGCGGGTTGTCGATCCGGGTCTTGTGGATCCAGATCTCCACGTCCTGCTGGAAGCCGAGGCCAACGAACTTCGCGAACTTCCCGGCGACCTTGTCGGCCTGCTCGTCCGACAGGCCGGGCAGCTTCTTCACGATCACGCCCCACTGCAGCACGAACCGCTCCGGCGTCACCGGATAGTGGCAGTTGATGAGCACCGCATCCATCGGCGTGCCGTGGTAGTCGTAGCTCAGGTAGTCGATCATGTAGGACGGACCGTAGTAGGCGGCCTCCGACACCAGCCCGATCTCGGTGCCCCCGGCGCCGGGCCGCCCCGATTCCGCTTCGTAGTCCGGCCGCGACCTGGTGCGCAGGTACTGAGCGGCGATGTGCCCCTCGAAGACGTTCCGGAAATACGTCGGGAACGCGAAGTGAATGTAGAAGAAGTGCGCCATGTCAACCACGTTGTCGACCACTTCCCGGCAGTTCGCGTCGACGACCAGCGAGTCCCAGGTCCAGTTGGACCACTCGGGCGAGTACGCACCGTCGATCCGCGGGATCGTGACAGCATCCGGCGGCGGGTTGCCCTGCGGGTCGTTCCAGACGAACAGCTGCTGGTTGCGCTCCAGCGTCAGCCACGACCGGGTCCGGGCCGTCGGCGGCACGCGGCGTGAGTACGGGATCGTGGCGCACTTGCCGTCAGCGCCCCAGCGCCAGTCGTGGAACGGGCACGCGATCGTGTCGCCCTTGATGGTGCCCCGGCTGAGATCCCCGCCCATGTGCCGGCAGTAGCCGTCCAGTACGTGCAGCTCGCCGGCCGAGTCGGCGTACACGACGAGCTTCGTGCCGAACGCCTCGACGGCGTGCGGGCTGCCGTCCCGCAGCGGCGCTGCCAGCCCCACGCAGTGCCAGCCGCGGGCGAACCGTGTCGGGGGCGCACCCACGTCGATGCTGCGGACTCCGCTGCGGCCGTTCATGCGCCCTCCCGCGGTGGCGGTCAGCTACCCCTAGACTAGAACATGTTCTAGTCTAGGTCTGCGACGGCGCGAATCGGAGGCCCTGAAGTGGCGCATGACGTCGGGCTCGAGGTGATCGACGGCGTGCGCGAACTGCTGCCGACGCTCAGGGACCGGGCGCAGGAGGCGGAGGATGCGCGGGCCGTGCCCGCCGATTCCATCAAGGCCCTGGAGGGAACGGGCTTCTTCCGGCTGCTGCAGCCAGCGGCGTTCGGCGGGCTTGAGGCTGATCCGCTGACGTTCTATGGCGGCGTGCGGTCGATCGCCAGCGCGTGCGGCTCGACCGGCTGGGTCGCGTCCGTGCTCGGCGTGCATCCGTGGCACCTGGGCCTGTTCCCGGCGCAGGCACAGCACGAGGTCTGGGGGTCCGACCCCGCCACCAGGATCTCGTCCTCGTACGCGCCAACCGGCAAGGCCGTCGCGGTGGACGGCGGGCACCACGTCAGCGGCCGGTGGAGCTTCTCCTCGGGCTGCGACCACGCAAGCTGGGTGCTGCTCGGCCAGATCGTGACCGACGCAGCGAACCGGCCGACCGATTTCCGCACCTTCTTGCTGCCCCGCGCCGACTACGTCATCGACGACGTGTGGGACACCGTTGGCCTGCGGGGGACCGGCAGCAACGACATCGTGGTCGCGGGCACGTTCGTGCCCGAGCACCGGTCGCTGAGCTTCGCCGACGTGTTCAAGCTCGCCTGCCCCGGCCAGGCGCTCAACCCCGCGCCGCTGTACCGGCTGCCGTACGGGTCGGTGTTCTCGTACTCGATCACTGCGCCGATCATCGGGATGGCAACCGGGGCGTATGAGGCGCACGCCGCCTACATGCGGGACCGGGTGCGGGTCGCCTACGCCGGCCAGCAGGCGGCCCAGGATCCGTTTGCCCAGGTCCGGATCGCCGAGGCGGGGGCCGAGATTGACGGCGCGTGGCTGGCGCTCGAGCGGAACGCGCGCGACCTCATGGCCTGCGCGCGGGCGGGTGAGCCGATCCCGGTCGACCTGCGGCTGCGCGTGCGCCGCGACCAGGTACGCGGCACCGGGCAGGCAGTCCGGGCCGTGGACCGGCTGTTCGAGAACTCTGGCGGCCGGGCGCTGAAGTCGGGCACGCCGATCCAGCGGTTCTGGCGGGACGCCCACGCCGGCCGCGTGCACGCGATCAACGACCCCGAGCGGGCCCTGTCGATGTACGGCGGCGGCGAGTTCGGCCTGCCTGTCCCGCCCGACGCGATGCTGTGACTCCCGCCGGCCCCCGTCTCCGCGACTTTCCACCGATCTCGCGCGCGCAAACCAGTGCATATCACCCTGCGGAGCGCGCGAGATCGGTGGAGAGTGTTCCGCAGCCGTGGCAGTTCGCCGCTAGGCGGCGCCTTGGAGTACTCCGATGACCGATTTCGTGTCCGACGCCGGGTTCGGTCCGCACAGCTTCGACGACGACGGCTACCCGGTGCGCTACTACGACTCCGGTCCGCGAGAGTCGGCGCCCGCAGGGACCGGACGCGGCGACGCAGACACCGTCGTGCTGCTGCACGGCGGCGGGCCGGGCGCCTCGTCGTGGAGCAACTTCGGCCGGAACATGCCCGTCCTCGCCAACCGATTCCGTACGGTCATGATGGACCTGCCCGGCTACGGCGAGACCGCGGCCCGGCCCGCCACCGGGCACTTCTTCACCATCGCCGCGGACGCGCTGGCCGGGCTGCTCGACCACCTAGGCGTGAGCACGGTGCACCTGATCGGGAACTCGCTCGGCGGCGGCACCGCGGTGCGGTTCGCGCTCAGCCGCCCGGACCGGGCCGGCCGGCTGGTGCTGATGGGGCCGGGCGGGCTGACGCTGAACGTGTTCGCGCCGGACCCGACGGAGGGGGTCAGGCGGCTGATCGAGTTCGCCGCGCCGCCAGGCCCGAGCCGCGACAAGATGGCGGCCTTTCTCCGCGTCATGGTGCACGACCAGCGACTGATCACCGACGAGCTGATCGACGAGCGGTACGCGGCGGCGAGCCGGCCGGAGTCGCTGGCGGGCATGGCCGCGATGGGCGCCTCGTTCTTCGGCGAGCACGCCGAGGACGGCATGCTGTGGCGGGAGGCGCACCGGCTGCGGCACGAGGTGCTGCTGGTGTGGGGTCGTGAAGATCGCGTCAACCCGCTCGACGGCGCGCTGATCGCGGTCAAGCAACTGCGCCGCGCGCAGCTGCACGTGTTCGGCGGCTGCGGGCACTGGGCCCAGCTGGAGAAGTTCGACGAGTTCAACGAGCTGGCGCTGCGATTCCTTGCCGGGGGTGGGGCATGACCGGACTGATCAGCTCGCTCGGCTACCTGCGCATCGAGTCGGCGGACCCGGCCGCCTGGCGCGAGTTCGGCACCAGGGTGCTGGGCATGGCCGACGGCCGGGGCCCTGACCCGGCCGCCGTCTACCTTCGGATGGACTACTTCCCTGCCCGGCTCGTGATCGTGCCGGGCGAGCGCGAGCGGCTGCTCGCGGTCGGCTGGGAAGTCGCCGACTCCCGCGCGCTGGCGGCGGCCGCCAGCGCACTGACGGCCGCCGGGGTGGCCTGCACGAGCGGTGCCGCCGACGAGCTTGCCGACCGACGGGTAGCCGGTCTGCTGCACGTCGACGACCCGGCTGGCAACCCGCTGGAGATATTCTGCGGCGCCGCGCTCGACAGCCGGCCGACGGTCAGCCCGACCGGGACGACGTTCGTGACCGGCGACCAGGGCCTCGGCCACGTGGTGCTGCCGGCCACCCACGACGAAGACACGCTGGCCTTCTACACCGAGACGCTCGGCTTCCGGCTGCGCGACTCGATGCGACTGCCCGGTGAGTTCTTCGGCCGGCCGGCCGGCGGGCCGCCGGCCTGGATGCGCTTCCTCGGCTGCTGCCCGCGCCACCACTCGCTGGCGCTGGCCCCGATGCACCCCCCGGTCGGCATCGTGCACCTCATGGTCGAGGTCGCGACCCTCGACGACGTCGGCCAGGCGCTCGACCGGTGCCGCCGCCGCAAGGCGCCGGTCAGCTCCACCCTCGGCCGGCACGCCAATGACCGCATGGTGTCGTTCTACGTGCAGACGCCCGGCGGCTTCGACATCGAGTACGGTACCGACGGCCTGACCGTCGACGACGGCACCTGGGTCAGCCGCCAGACCACGGCGGTTAGCCTGTGGGGTCACGTATTCGGCGCTGGCGGCGCGCCCTGACCGCGACCCCGCCGCACCCGAGCGAGCCGGACGGCTACCGCCCGGATCCGCAGCGGTTCCGCCAGGCGCTCGGGCACTTCGCCACGGGCGTCACCGTGATCGCCGGGCTCGACGGCACCGAGCCCGTCGGGTTCGCGTGCCAGGCGTTCGCCGCGCTGTCCCTGGAGCCGCCGCTGGTGCTGTGCTGCCCCGCGCGGACGTCTGTGAGCTGGCAACGGCTGGCGCGGACTGGCCGGTTCTGCGCCAATGTGCTCGCCGCCGAGCAGCGCGACCTCGCGCGCCGCTTCGGCGTCAGCGGGCCGGATAAGTTCGCCGGCGTCAGCTGGTCGCGGGACCCGTCCGGGCTACCCGTCCTGGCGGGCGTGCTCACCTGGGCCTCGTGCGTGACTGAGACCGTGCACGAGGCCGGCGACCACTTCGTCGTCATCGGCCGGGTCGTCTGCCTGGGTGACAGCACCGCCGGGAACCCGCTGCTGTTCTACCGGGGCCGGTTCACGCTGTCCGCCACTCCCGACGACGGTGCGCCGCCCGAGGCGGTGGATACGCTGCTCGCCTGGCCCCAGTTCGCCGACTGGATGTAGCAGGTCTCGGCCGGCTTTGCGCGCCGCGGCGAGGTGGAACACGCCGATCGCAGTCGCGACGGCCACGCCGAGCAGTCCCGCCATCGCATAGATCGCCCGCGGACTGAGCACGGCGGCGACCGCCCCGCCGACGAGCAGCGAGACGCCCTGCGCACCCCCGACCGCGGCGTTGGCAGCTGCGGATACCCTGCCACGCTCGGCATCGGCCGTGCGGCTCACCAGCAGGGTCGAGAAGCACGCGGCAGCGGCTCCGTTCCCGGTCCCGCCGAGGACCGACAGGGGCACTAGCATCCAGACTGCCGGGACTACGGCGAACGGGGCCAGGGCAGCGCAGGCCACGGCTGCACCAAAGATCGTCGCCCAGGTCTGCAGGCGTTCGGTTCTGAGCCGTCCGGCGCCCACCGACCCAGCCACCATCCCGGCCACCCACGCGGTCTCAGCGACTCCGTACCAGACTCCTCCTGCGTGCAGCGTGGCCCGGATAAGGAACACGAGCACCACGTCGACCATGCCGACGAACAGGAGCACCACCACCAGGCCGATGATGAGCGGAGCGAGCACTCGATCCGTGCGAAGGATCTCGAAACCACCTCGGGTCCGCGCGGATCGGCCGTCCGACCCGAGCATCGACGGCGGCGTCCGGCGGGTGCGGACCAGCGTGGCCGCGACGGTGACCACGACGAAGGTGACTGCGTCAACGGCGAGCGGCAGCCCGGAGCCGAACGCCCCGGTGAGCAAACCGCCGACCGCCGGCGCGCCGACCATGACGAGCGCGTTCAGTGACTGCTGGGCCGACACCGCTTGCGCCACGTGGTCCTGGCCGACGATGCGCGGGACCAGCGCCGACCAGGTGGCACCGGCCACCGACGCGGCCGTGCCCAGGGCGGCAACGAGCACCACGATGACCACGACCG
>JASHQA010000293.1 GCA_030037785.1 Streptosporangiaceae bacterium | reverse complement strand
GCCAGGCCCAGGGCAGCCCAGAACAGCCACCAGATCGGCCCGGCGGTCAGTGCCACGCCGCCGATGACGAACGCGAGCATGATCAGCGACACCGCGACCCAGGAGACCCTGCGGCCGTGGTAGCTGGGGAATACGACAGGCGTGCCCGGTACCTGCGACACGAACGGAGCTGCTTCCTCGCCGCCTGGCTGCGTGATCCCGCTGGCGCCGACCGCCGGGCTCGCCGCACCCGGCCCAGAGCCCGCCACGGACCCGCTGGCTGTGGCCGACCCCACGTGCTTGGCCATGCGCGCCGCTCCTCTCCTACGCCTGCCGTCTCCTACGGCCTGTCGTTATACCTATCATTGTGGCCAAGTGCCTCGCGGCGTGCGTACTCGGCCCCGATGGGACGCGCCCGACGGGCCGGGACGGCGCGCATGGCGCTGACCCGCAGGACTCGGCTTCGCCCCCGATCTCGCCTACCATGGCGTTAGCAGGAACGCGGCCTGCCGCCATGCCGTTGCACTAGTGGGAGCCGCGGCATGCCAGCGGCTGCTGGCGCGGGGGAGCCGACGCTGGCAGGCATGGCCAGCCAGAACCTAGCTCAGGACCCGCAGGGAGAGCGACGACAAGTGCCAGCAATCATCGATAGCGTCCTTCGCGCTGGCGAGGGAAAGACGCTGCGCAGGCTCAGGACTCTGGTCGGCCAGATCAACTCGGTGGAGGACGACTTCAGGGCGCTGTCCGACGCGCAGCTGCGGGCGATGACGGCCGAGTTCCGGCAGCGGTTCGCTGACGGCGAGACCCTTGATGACCTGCTGCCGGAGACTTTTGCCACGGTCCGCGAGGCCGCCAGGCGCACCCTGGGCCAGCGCCCGTTCGACGTCCAGTTGATGGGCGGCGCTGCGATGCACCTCGGCAACATCGCCGAGATGAAGACCGGTGAAGGCAAGACGCTGGCAGCGGTGGCGCCGGCCTACCTGAACGCGATCTCCGGCCGCGGCGTGCACGTCGTCACCGTGAACGACTACCTGGCCAAGCGCGACTCGGAGTGGATGGGCCGGATCCACCGCGTCCTCGGCCTAGAGGTGGGCGTGATCCTGGCGAACATGGACTCCGAGGACCGTCGCAGGGCCTACGCCGCCGACGTGACCTACGGCACCAACAACGAGTTCGGCTTCGACTACCTGCGCGACAACATGGCCCTGGCGCTCGAGGAGTGCGTCCAGCGCGGACACGCCTTTGCCATCGTGGACGAGGTTGACTCCATCCTCATCGACGAGGCGCGGACCCCGCTGATCATCAGCGGCCCGGTCGACCAGAACAGCATCTGGTACCAGACCTTCGCCAGGATCGCGCCGCGGCTACGCCGGGGCGAGGACGGCGAGGGCGACTACGAGGTCGACGAGAAGAAGCGCACCGTCGGCATCACCGAGGCCGGCGTCGCCAAGGTCGAGGACGAGCTCGGTATCGACAACCTGTACGAGAGCATCAACACACCGCTGATCAGCTTCCTCAACAACGCCATCAAGGCCAAGGAGCTGTACCACAGGGACAAGGACTACGTCGTGATGGACGGCGAGGTCCTCATCGTGGACGAGTTCACCGGCCGCATCCTGCACGGACGTCGCTGGAGTGAGGGCATGCACCAGGCCGTGGAGGCCAAGGAGAGCGTGCCGATCAAGGACGAGAACCAGACACTCGCCACGATCACCCTGCAGAACTACTTCCGGCTCTACGAGAAGCTGGCCGGCATGACCGGCACGGCGGTGACCGAGGCCAACGAGTTCTGGCAGACCTACAAGCTCGGCGTGGTGCCGATCCCCACCAACATGCCGATGATCAGGGCCGACCAGCCGGACCTGGTTTACCAGACCGAGGAAGCCAAGTACGACGCGCTGGTCGACGACATCGTCGAGCGGCACCACAAGGGCCAGCCCGTCCTGGTCGGCACCACCAGCGTGGAGAAGTCCGAGCGAGTATCGAAAGCGCTGAAGCGCCAGGGCATCCCGCACGAGGTGCTGAACGCGAAGTACCACGAGCGGGAGGCCACGATCGTGGCCCAGGCGGGCCGCAAGGGCGCCGTCACGGTCGCGACGAACATGGCGGGCCGCGGCACCGACATCATGCTGGGCGGCAACCCCGAGTTCCTGGCCGACTTGCAGCTGCACCAGCGCGGCCTGTCGCCGGCGGACACCCCGGACGACTACGAGGCCGCGTGGCCGGAAGCGGTGGAGAAGTGCCGCAAGGCGGTGGCTGAAGAGCACGAGGAGGTAGTTGCCGCGGGCGGTCTGTACGTGCTGGGCACCGAGCGGCACGAGTCCAGGCGGATCGACAACCAGCTGCGCGGCCGGTCCGGGCGGCAGGGCGACCCCGGTGAGTCGCGCTTCTACCTCTCGCTCGAGGACGAGCTGATGGTGCGGTTCAACGGCGACAAGATCGCGCACCTGATGCAGCTGATGAAGACGCCGCCGGAGATGCCGCTGGAGTCAAAGCCGGTGAGCCGGGCGATCCGGTCGGCCCAGTCCAACGTCGAGGCGCTGAACTTCGAGATCCGCAAAGACGTCCTGAAGTACGACGACGTCATGAACCGGCAGCGCAAGGTCGTCTATGACGAGCGCCGCCAGGTGCTCGAGGGCGCGGACCTGCAGCCGCAGATCGACGGCATGATCAACGACGTCGTCGACGAATACGTGGCCGGGGCGACAGCCGAGGGCTTCCCCGAGGAGTGGGACCTCGACAAGCTGTGGCGGGCGCTGAAGACGCTCTACCCCGTCGGCATCACCGTCGACGATCTCGTCGAGGAAGCTGGCGGCGAAAAGGCGCATCTCACCCGCGAGCAGATCGCCGAGACCGTCAGGGCGGACGCTCGCGCCGCCTACGGTCGGCGCGAGCAGGAGCTCGGGCCAGACCGGATGCGCCAGGCCGAGCGGGTGGTGGTGATGTCGGTGCTCGACCGCAAGTGGCGCGAGCACCTGTACGAGATGGACTACCTGCGCGAGGGCATCCAGCTACGCGGCTACGGTCAGCGCGACCCGCTGATTGAGTACCAGCGCGAGGGCTATGACATGTTCGGCACGATGATGGACGGCGTCAAGGAGGACGCCGTTGGCGGCCTGTTCAACTTCCAGTTCCAGTTCCCCGAAGACCCGATCGTGGCCGAGAGCGCCGCTGACGGCGCGGTCCTTGCCGGCGCGCCTGTCCAGCCGGCGCCTGTCCAGCCGGCGCCGGGCCCGCTCGGCCAGCCGGCACCCGCTCCGCAGCCGGCGCAGTCCGGTCGGCATGCGGTCCAACCCGCCCGGCCTGGTCGGCACGCCGCGCCGCAAGGCCAGCAGGCGCAGCGGCGGCCGCAGCAGTCCGGCACCGCTGCGCAGTCGGCCGCCAATGGTGGCAACGGTGCGCTGCCGGCCGGCCTGTCCGGCAGTCGCGGCCGCGCACAGCGGTCGGCCAACCTCAGCTACAGCGCGCCGAGCGAGGACGGATCGGGCCGCGCTCAGCACATCAGCGCGCAGGCGGGCGACGCCACGTTCGCGGGCGTTGGCCGGAACGCGCCGTGCCCGTGCGGCTCGGGGAAGAAGTTCAAGATGTGCCACGGCGACCCGCGCAACCGTTAGATCAGGGGAACGAGCTAGCGCTGCCTG
>JASHQA010000292.1 GCA_030037785.1 Streptosporangiaceae bacterium | reverse complement strand
GCCCTGCCGTGCGGGGCGTGACCGGCCGACCTGCCGCGAACCGGGGCGGTGGCGGAGCCGGTCGTTCCGGCGGATGCTAGGGACGCGCTCGCTGCGAGGCCGGGCAGCACAGCGGCCGCCAGCGCGGCGAGCGCCGTCACGGCCAGGGCGCCTCGCCTCACGCCGCACCTCGATTCCCCGCGGCCTGCCGGAAATGTCCCATCGGCCGACTGTGGCTGGAGCCTATCCGGCCGTCGGCTCCGTGCCGACCGGCCAGTGCCACCCTTCCCGGCCGGACCGGCGTGCCACCTGCGGCTATCCGGCCTATCCGGCCAGCGGTGACGAGCCAGATGAAGATTTTGCCAAGCGTTGCCCGGACCGGCACCGGGCCCGCGGCCCGGACCGGGCCCGGCCCGTTGCCCGGCCCGGTTGCGGTGGCACAGCTCACACGCGCCGTCTGCGCGCCGCCACCGTAGGCTGGACGTATGACCGGCCTATCGGAGTCAGGCGTGCCGATCCAGGGCGTCTACGGTCCCGAGGACGTGCTCGGCCTGGACCCCGGGACCGCGCTGGGAGAGCCCGGCTCGTTCCCCTTCACCAGGGGCATCTATCCCACGATGTACCGGACGCGGCCGTGGACCATGCGGCAATACGCCGGGTTCTCGACGGCGACGGACTCCAACCGCAGGTACCACCAGCTGATCGAGGCGGGCACCACGGGCTTGTCGGTGGCGTTCGACCTGCCGACGCAGATGGGCTACGACTCCGACGCCGCGCAGGCCCGCGGCGAGGTGGGCAAGGTCGGGGTTGCGATCGACTCACTCGAGGACATGCGGCAGCTGTTCGCCGGCATCCGGCTGGACCAGGTGTCCACGTCCATGACCATCAACGCGCCGGCCGCGCTCCTGCTGCTGCTGTATCAGCTCGTGGCCGAGGAGCAGGGCGTCGGCGCCGCGGTGATTTCCGGGACCATTCAGAACGACATTCTCAAGGAATACATCGCGCGCGGCACCTACATTTACCCGCCGCAGCCGTCGCTGCGGCTCGTCGCGGACACCTTCGCGTACTGCCGGGCGGAGATTCCGCGCTGGAACACCATCTCGATCTCCGGATACCACATGGCCGAGGCCGGCGCGACGCCGGTTCAGGAGATCGCGTTCACGCTCGCCAACGCGCGCGAGTACGTGCGCACCGCCATCGAGTCCGGCCTTGCCGTCGATGAGTTCGCGCCGCGGCTGTCGTTCTTCTTCGTCGCGCGCACGACGCTGCTGGAGGAGGTGGCCAAGTTCCGCGCCGCCCGGCGGCTGTGGGCGCACATCATGCGCGACGAGTTCGGGGCGCGCGATCCGCGCTCGCAGATGCTGCGGTTCCACACCCAGACAGCCGGCGTGCAGCTCACCGCGCAGCAGCCGGAAGTCAACCTCGCCAGGGTGACGCTGCAGGCGCTGGCCGCGGTGCTCGGCGGCACCCAGTCGCTGCACACCAATGCCTACGACGAGGCCATCGCGCTGCCGACCCAGAAGGCAGCGACGCTCGCGGTGCGGACGCAGCAGGTGCTGGCGTACGAGACGGACCTGACCGCTACGGCCGACCCGCTGGCTGGCTCGTACGCGATCGAGTCGATGACCTCCGGGGTGGAGGCGCGGGCGCGCGACCTGATGGATCAGGTGGACTCGCTCGGCGGCGCGGTCGCGGCCATCGAGCAGGGCTTCCAGAAGGCCGAGATCGAGCGGTCGGCGTACCGCATCGCGCGCGAGGTGGACACGGGCGAGCGCAAGGTCGTCGGCGTCAACGCGTTCGTGACCGCGGCGCAGGAACCGTACGAGCCGCTGCGGGTCGATCCAGCGATCGAGGCGGCGCAGGCGAAGCGGCTCGCCGGGCTGCGGTCGCGCCGGGACGCGGCCGCGGTGGCGCGGCGGCTCGACGAGGTCCGGCGCGCCGCCGACGGGGACGCCAACCTCCTCTACCCGCTGCGCGAGGCGTTGCGGGAGCTTGCCACGATCGGCGAAGCCTGTGACGCGCTGCGCGACGTCTGGGGTGTCTACAAGCCGCCGGAGGTCTACTAGACACCGCCCAGCCGGCGATGGGGTCGGCGCAGGCGGATGTGGCCGCGCTTGGCGCAGCCGAGGTGTGGCCGCGCCTGGCGCACGCGGATGTAGCCGCACCTGGCGCGGGTGGAAGTAGCCGCACCTGGTACAGGTGCGGACAATCGCGCATCGTCAGCGCGATGCCCATCTGAGCGGTACGATGCTGGCCAGTAGCGCGAAAGAATCTCGTAAGCGATTGATGATGGGCTGTGGATCGCTGCATCAGGGTCTCGCAGTCTTCGTCCGCCAGCCGAAGTTTGCTTGCGAGCGGATCACGGGTTCACGGCCCGTCCGGTGGCTTGATAGCGGTTGATGCTGCTAGCTCACTCGGCTGGGCGGCGATTCGCGGTCCATTCTCCGGCGAAACGGACGCCGGCACAGCTCTGACGCCGGCACAGTTCTGGAGCGGGCAGTTCTACCGGGCCGGAGCCCGGGGGTGGTGCGGCAAGCCAGCGGCATCAACGCCCCGGTCTGGCGACGCTTGCTAGCGGACTGGAGTGAGTTCGGAACTCGATGGACACCCTGCTAACCGCCGAAACCGATCGGCGCACAATAGTCACTGGGCTTGCCGAGCAGGTCATTCTCGTTGCCGACGGGGGGGCAGCGCATGGCCGAGCGTGATCTCGACCGAGAACTCGACGCTTTCCTTGCCGGGCATGAAGCCGACCTGGTCGACTTCCGGCGAGATCTGCACGCGCATCCAGAGACGGGGTACCACGAGTACCGGACCACCCGGCGAATCGCGCTGCAGCTCGAGGCGGCCGGGCTCAAGCCGGCCATCCTGCCCAAGGGCACCGGCCTCACCGTGGATATCGGCGACGACCTGGCTGGCGGCGCGCCCGTGGTGGCGCTGCGCGCGGACATCGACGCACTGCCCATCAACGACGAGAAGGACGTGCCCTACCGGTCGCTGAACCGCGGCGCGTGCCACGCCTGCGGGCACGACGTGCACACGGCGATCCTGCTGGGCACCGGGCTGTTTCTGGCCCGGACCGCGGCGACGCGGCCGCTGCCCGGCAAGGTCCGGCTCATCTTCCAGCCCGCGGAGGAAGTGCCGGGTGGCGCGGTCGACGTCATGGCCGCGGGCGGCATCGCCTCGGTCGACCGGATTTTCGCGCTGCACTGCGACCCGCGCCTCGACGTGGGCAAGATCGGCACCAGGGTCGGCCCGATCACTGCCGCGTGTGACAAGCTGGCCGTGAAGGTCAACGGCCCCGGCGGGCACACCGCGAGGCCGCACCTGACCGCTGACCTAGTGTTCGCGCTCGGCAAGATCATCACCGAGCTTCCGGCGGCGCTGTCGCGCCGGGTGGATCCGCGATCGAGCCTCAGCCTGGTGTGGGGCAAGGTGAGCGCGGGCTCGGCGGCGAACGCGATCCCCGACGACGGCCTGGTCGAGGGGACCGTCCGCTGCCTGGACGACGCGGCGTGGCACGAGGCACCGGATCTGGTGAAGGCGCTCGTGGAGTCGGTGGCGGCCGCCTACGGCGTGATGGCGGAGATCAGCTACCAGCGGAACGTGCCGCCAACCGTCAACGAGGCGATCAGCACGGCGATGTTCGAGGCGGCGGCGGAGCGGGTCCTGGGCCCGGACGCCATCACCGAGGCGCCCCAGAGCCTCGGCGGCGAGGACTTCGCGTGGTACCTGGACTCCATCCCCGGCGCGCTGGCCAGGCTCGGCACGAGGGCGCCTGGCTCGGCCGCCGACTTCGACATCCACCAGGCCGTCTTCGACGTCGACGAGCGCGCGATCGGCTACGGCGTCCGGCTCATGGCGGCCACGGCGCTCACCGCGCTGCGCGACGGTGGTGCCGTGGCGCCGGACGCCCTGCCCGGCGCCACCTCTAGCCGCCGGGTGGCTGAGGCGCTGTTAGCCTGACAGCCGCCGTTGCCCCGCCCTGCCCGGCGGCTGGCGTGCGCACGGACCTGGCC
>JASHQA010000028.1 GCA_030037785.1 Streptosporangiaceae bacterium | reverse complement strand
TCGATGACGAGCTCGCCGGTCGCTGGCACGCCCGGCGGGCCAGCCGGGTACACGGCCAGCCGCAGGCCGCCGGTGCCCGGCCTGCCCAGCTCGTGCCAGCGGTTCGCCTGCCGGGCCAGGCGTGCCGCGAGTACGGCTCCGGCCGGGCCGAAGCCCTGCACGACGACTCGCGATGGCGCGGCCCGCTGCCAGCCGGGCTCCGGGCGAAGCGTCGCAACCCCGAGCGGACCCGTATCCGAAGCCGACACCAGGCCGCCCAGCGGCATCAGCCCGGCGATGCGCCGCTGCGCCGGGCTCGCCTTGCCTTCGTGCCTGCCGAGCAGGTTGACCCGGCCCAGGCCGGGCTCGGTCAGCGTCAGCCAGAGGTCCAGGTCGGCCAGTTCGCGGACATCCGCGACTCGCAGCCCGGTGCCGACGTCCGCGGGGCTGGCAGCGAGCGCCTGGTACAGCGCGGCTGGGTCCGGCGTCGGGCCGTCGACGGCGTAGGCGTGCAGGCCAGGCTGCGGACCGAGGGCCAGCACCGACTCGGGGCCGGCCAGCCCGCCGGCGCCGTGGACGAACTTGCATCGGTGCGCCGACCGGCTCACCCAGCGGTCACCGACCCGCTCCAGCGCGACCGACAGCTGGATGCCGCGGACCGCCAGCGGCAGCACCAGCCGGCCACCGTGGTTCAGCTGCGCCAGCCACGCCGGCGGGATATCCCAGGTGCCCGCCGTCACGATGATCCGGTCGAACGGAGCGTGATCGGGCGCGCCGAGCGCCCCGTCACCGTGCAGCACGGTGATCTCGCCGTACCCCGCAGCGGCGAGCGCGGTCCGGGCCCGTGCTGCCAGCCCGGCGTGTGTCTCGACGGTCACCACCGAGCGCTGATCGCCGGCCAGGCAGCCGAGCAGCGCTGCGTTGTAGCCGGTCCCGGTGCCGATCTCGAGCACTCGCTGGCCGCGCGCAAGGCCCAGCTGGTCCAGCATCATCGCCATCAACGCGGGCTGCGTGGAGGCGCTGACTGGCAGCCCGTCAGCGTCCGACTCGATGACGAAGGCGGCGTCCAGGTACGCGTCCGCCACGCCGAACTCGGGCAGGAACGCGTGCCTCGGCACCAGCCGGAATGCGTCCGCCACGTCCTGGCTGGCTGGCAGCCGCCCGGCTAGTGCGGTCCGTGCCGCAGTCGCGCTCGTCTCGCTCATCCGCTACCGTCCCGTCTGCCCTCGCGGCTCCCTGCCTGGTTATTGCGCGCAGGGTCCGGAGCGTTCGTGGCCGGCCGGTCAGCCACCACGCGCAGGGCAATGGCGGCACGCGGCGCTCCGGCGCGGTCTCTGCCGCCACGACCACAGCCTGACATGACGCACCAAGGCGGCGTCTCGGCTGCTCGGCCCTGGCCTGCGGGTGCTGGCTTCCCGGTGGCCTGCTGGCCTAGGCTCGGGCTGATGAAGGCGACGATGCCGGCCACGTCGGACAGCAAGGACGTCGCCAGCCGCTTGCTGGCCGACGGCTACGTGGTCGTGACCGGGATGATGGACGCGGGCGCTGTCTCCGAGGCGCGCGCCGATCTGGACCGCGTGCTCGGGCGCACGCCCACGGGACGGAACGCGTTCGAGGGCTTCACCACCCAGCGGGTGTACGCGCTGTTCGCCAAGACCAGGACGTTCGACGCTGCGGCAACCCATCCGCTGCTGCTGGCGGTGCTGGACGACGTGCTCGGCCACTATCAGCTCAGCGCGCCGGTCGGCATCCGCATCGGACCGGGCGAGAAGGCGCAGATCCTGCACCGCGACGACGCGATCTACCCCGTTCCGGAGCCGCACCCGCCGCTAGTCGTCAACACCATGTGGCCGCTGGATCCATTCACCGCCGAGAACGGTGCGACTCGCTTCATTCCCGGCAGCCACGCCTGGCCACCAGGCCGCGGGCCGGCCAGCGACGACCTGGTCGAGACAGCGATCATCTCCCCCGGCTCGGCGATGTTCTATCTCGGCAGCCTGTGGCACGGCGGCGGGGCTAACCAGACCGCTGCGCCGCGGCTCGGGGTGATCCTCGAGTACGCGTCGGGCTGGCTGCGCCCGCAGGAGAACCACTGCCTCGCGGTGCCCCGCGAGGTCGCCTGCGAGTTGCCGCCTCGGCTGCAGGAACTGCTCGGCTACAACATCTACCCGCCGTTCGTGGGATACGTGGACGGCAGTCATCCGCGAAAGGTGCTGTCCGGATAGCAGCAGAAACCGCCGTTGGCGGCGCCTGACTCGGCGGCTGGGCCGACTTTCACGTGAGAAAAGCTGCCTTCCACCGATTCCGCGCGGCCAAACCAGCGCAAACCACCCGGCTTAGCGCGCGAAATCGGTGGGAGGTTGCTCCGCGCAGCCGTCGAGGAGTATCAGTTTCGCTATTCCTCGCGGGCAAGGCGAGCCTGCATCCGGCGCATCCCGCGGAGCCAGCGTTCCCGGTCGTCCGCGCGACGTCGTTCGTAGCTGGCAACCTGCGGGTGCGGCAGGATCAGGAACTGCTCGGTGCCGATCGCGTCCAGCGCCGCGTCGGCGACCTGCCCGGCGGTGAGCACGCCATCGACCGCGGCCTGCGCGGACCCGCCGCTGGCGTTGCCGGCCAGCGGCGCACCGCCCAACTCGCGCACGCTCGTGCGCAGCAGGTTGCTGGTGAAGGCCTGCGGGCACAGGCACGAAACCCTGATGCCCTGGTCGCCGTGGGTGATCGAGAGCCACTCGGCCAGCGCGACGGCAGCGTGCTTGGTGACGGCGTATGGCGCCGAGCCGAGCTGGGTGAGCAGCCCTGCCGCCGACGCGGTGATCACCAGGTAGCCCTCGCCCCTGGCCAGCATGCCGGGCAGCACCGCGCGCGCGACATAGACGTGGCTGTGCACGTTGACGGCCCAGATCCGCGACCACGCGTCGTCGGGGACCTCGGGGCCACCGCCGACGATCAGCCCCGCGTTCGAGAAGAACAGGCCAACCGGGCCGAAGACCGCTTCGGACTCCGTGACCAGATCAGTGACGTCCTTCTCCCGCGACACGTCCGCGCGGATAGCGAGCGCGCGGCCGCCGGCTCGCCCGATCTCGGCCGCCACCTCGGCCGCCCCGTTGCCGTCGATGTCGCTCACGACGACCGCGCCAGCGCCGCGAGCCGCCAGCCCAAGCGCGATCGCGCGCCCGGCTCCGCTGGCGGCACCGGTAACGACGGCCACCCGGCCGCTGATCTCCACTGCTCAGCCCCGCCAGGTGGCGCGGACCGCCGCGTCCGCCCACGCGGCCAGGTCGGGGTCGGACTCGATGAGGCTCGCGAACTTCTTCCGCGCTTCGTCGCGCTTAGCCGGAATGTACTCGGTTGGCCACAGCCCCGGATGCGGCTCGTAGCCTTTGAGCACGTTTCTGGCGACGGTGACCTTGTGCACCTCGTCGACGCCGTCGGCGATCGCCATCGTCGGCGCGCTGGCGTACATGGCCTGCAGCGGCGTCAGGTTCGTGGTGCCGAGCGAGCCCATGATGTGCAGCGCACGGTAGCTGACGTCGCGGAGCACCTTGGCCATCGTGTACTTGCACGCGGCGATCTGGGTGCGCGCTTCCCGCGTGCTGGAGTTGTCGATGGTCCACGCGGTCCACAGCACCAGCAACCGGAGCATGGTGATCTCCGCGTACGAGTCGGCGATGGCCTCGGCCACCATCTGGTGCTCGGCGATCACCTTGCCGTGGGACTCGCGAGACAGCGCCCGCTCGCACATCATGTCGAAGGCGAGGCGCACCTGCGCGACCGTGCGCATGGCGTGGTGGATCCGGCCACCGCCGAGGCGGCGCTGGGCCAGTACCTTCGCGCCGTCCTCCGGCCCGAGCAGGTGATCGGCTGGCACCCGCACGTTGTTGTACCTGATGTGGTTGTGCAGCGGCGGGTAGCCCTGGATCTCCACGCCGGCCGTGTCCCGCGGCACCACGAACATGCCGTTGGTGCACATCACGAAGATGATGTCGGCCCGCGCGCCGGCGCTGGTGAACCACTTCTCGCCGGAGATCACCCACTCGTCGCCGTCCCGGACGGCGTGCGTCTTGAACAGGTTCGGGTCCGACCCGCCCTGCGGCTCGGTCATCGAGTACGCAGAGAAGATCTGCTGGTTCAGCAGCGGGGTGAGCCAGCGCTCCTTCTGCTCGGGCGTCCCGTATGCCGCGAGCATCTCCATGTTCCCGGTGTCCGGTGCGGCGGTGCCGAAGATCACCGGGGCGGACCGGTAACGGCCCAGGATCTCGTTCAGCAGGGCGAGCTTGAGCTGCCCGAAGCCGGGCCCGCCGAGGTCCTTATCCAGGAACAGCGCCCACAGGCCACGGTCCTTGACCTGCTGCTTGAGCGGGTCGGCGAGGGCTCTGGCCTTGGGGTTCAAGGACCACGCGGCGCCGGGGAAGACCAGGTCGAGTGGCTCGACCTCGTTCGCACAGAACTCGGCGACCCAGTCGAGTTGCGCCTGGAACTCCGGTTCGGTCGAGAAATCCCATGCCACGGCAGCCTCCCAGCTAGCAGAACCCGATTCTAGATTCCGCCCAGGGGGCTGAGCCAGACCTCGACTGCCGGCGTGTGGTCGACGTAGCCGAGCGGACGCGGGTGGAGCGGCTCGCTAGCGCCGAGCGCGACCACGACTCGGGCGCTGGACCTCGGCCATGAGCCGGGCCAGGTAAGCCGCACCGTCCGCAGGCGTCGCTCGCGCGAGGTCGGCCGGCTTGCCGACGTCATCCCCGCCGGTCGCGTCCCAGTTGGCCGCGTCCCACTTCGTCGCGTCCCAGCTATCGGCCCTGCGGGCCGACCCGGCTACCGGTGAAGTCTCGGCTGCGGCGCCGGCCGTCGCCAACCCGCCGGCGGTGCCGCTCGCCGCCGGCGAAGCGGTGGCGGTTGGCGCAGCCGTCGCAGTCAGACCGGCCGTCGCAGTCAGACCGGCCGTCGCAGTCGGCGAGGCAGTGGCCAAGCCGGACGCGGGGACGACGGAGGCGGGGACGACGGACGCTGCCGTGCCGGACGTCGACTCGGCGTCGGCGGCGCCGGGGTCCCGCAACTCGTCGCGCAGCGACTTGATCCAGAAAAACACCGTGAACGCCGCGAACAGCGGCCACTCGAACGTGTAGGCCCAGCTCAGCTCGTTCCCGGACTCGGCACGGTGGAGCTGCCAGTCACCCAGCAGGAGCATCCCCACCGTGGCGACGATCACGAACGAGTGCCACGCTACCCATCTCGGGCGCAGCAGCAGCGCCCAGCGCCCCGCCGCCTGACTCGCGGGCCGCCCGGTGGTCGTCGCAGCCACGTCTGTCACCGCCAGAATCCGTGCCAGGGCAGGATGGCGGTGACCGCCACAGCCGCAAACAGCAACGTCAGATACGCGATCGACAGGTGGAACAGCCGCATCGGGGCGGCCGCCTCACCCGCCGCCACCCGGGTCTGCAGCCGGTGCGCCTCGACCAGGAACCAGCCGCCGAGCCCGACCGCGCACGCGCCGTACACCCAGCCGGCGTATGGCGTGAGCGCCAGCGTCACCGCGACCATGCCGTAGGAGTAGATGACGATCTTGCGGGCGACAGTTCTCGCGGTGGCCACTACCGGCAGCATGGGCACGCCCGCCGAGGCGTAGTCGTCCTTGAACTTCATGGCCAGGGCCCAGAAGTGCGGCGGCGTCCAGAAGAAGATGACGGCGAACAGCACGATCGCGGGCCAGCCCACGGTGCCGGTGACCGCGGCCCAGCCGACGAGCACCGGGAAGCAGCCTGCTGCGCCGCCGATCACGATGTTCGACGCCGTCCGCCGCTTGAGCCCCATGGTGTAGACGAACACGTAGAACAGAATCGCCGCGTCCGCGAGCGCCGCCGACAGCCAGTTGGCGAGCAGCCCGAGCAGCAGCGTGGCCGCGGCGCCGAGCAGCACCCCGGAGGCGAGGGCCTCGCCCGGCCTGACCGTCGCGGCGCGACCGCCGCCGGCGACCAGCGGCCGGCGGGAGGTGCGCCGCATAATCGCGTCGATGTCGCGGTCCAGGAAGCAGTTCAGCGTGTTCGCACTGCCGGCCGCGAATGCCCCGCCGATCAGCGTGACCGCGATCAGCTCGATGCTGGGCACGCCCCGCTTGGCCAGGAACATGGTGGGCAGCGTCGTGACCAGCAGCAGCTCGATGATCCGCGGCTTGGTCAGCAGGAACAGGGCACGGGCGATGACGCCGACGGACCGCCGGCTGCCGAGCCCGGTACCCGCTGCTGCGCCGAGCGCTGTGCCGGCCGGCGCAGCGACCACAGCCTCAGCCGTGGGAACAGGGCTCACCAGCGCATCCGTCGCCTGCGTCACTCGCCTGCCTCGGCTCCGTCAGCTGGTGGCTGGCCACCGTCCGTCGCCTCGGCGCCGCCCGACGGCCCGGGGCTCGCTGTCGGCGGCGGGCCGCTGCTCGGCGCCACGCCGGGCGCGGCTGCTGTCGCGGTCGCTCCGGTCCCGACTGCGCTGGACGCACTCAGCCCGAGCCTGAGCCGCTGGGCAGGAACTCGCTGGTGCGGTCGGCCGAACAGCGCCCACAGCAGCAGCACGACCACGATGAACAGGATTTCCGGGAACAGGAAAGTCCAGTAGTACCCGGCCGGCGTGTTGTCAGGGGATGCGCCAGCGATCACATGCAGCACAGCTACCTCCTGCTCTTGGTCATGTGCTTCACCTTATGACTGACCGCGACGGCCAGCCTCCCCGGCGTGCACCGGTCATCTTGCTCAGCCCGGTCGACAACTCCGCCGAGTCCTCCTGGTCCAGCCACTGCGACAGCAGCGCCACCGCGGCGGTGATCAGCGGCGGCAGAATGCCCATCCAGATGACCGCGCCGGACAGCTGCTGATCGTCCAGGACCGTCATCACGTGGTGCGCCGAGTTCGCGTACGCCGGGTAGACAACGCCGTTGCCGAACACCAGCACCATACCGAGCACCGTCGACACGCCCACGGTCCAGATCACGTACACCACCCGCCGCAGCGCCGAACCCGGCGCGGTGATTGGGCGCGAGGAGATCAGCTGCAGCCAGAGCAGCAGTCCGGCTGCGAGCATGCTCGCGTGCTCGGCCTGCGCCACCGCGGGGTTCGTCGCGGCCAGGTCGACCAGGTACGTCAGCTGCCAGCCCACGAAGATGACGTTGAACGCGATGATCACCAGGACCGGGCGGGACACCCAGAAGGACGCGCCGGCCACCCGGTCCAGGGCCGCATCGCCACCCCCTGGCCGCCAGAGCTGCCTGAATACCAGCCACGGAGCGCCGAGCACAATCAGCCCCGGCCCGACGACCGCGACCAGCAACGTCTGCATCGCCCGGACCCAGATGTACACATCAGACCAGTAACCGACGGGCGACACCAGCGCGAGCAGCACGAGCAGCAGCCCGAGATGGAACAGCACGGCCTCCCGCCGCAGCTCGGCCCACCGGACACCGGCGACCGGCCCGGTGCCGCCCGCGCGCCGGGCGTGCAGCCGGACCAGCCCGGCCAGGTGCCACCCAGCTACCAGGGCGTACCCGATCAGCGCCGGCCAGCTAGCCGACCAGTGAGCGAACACCGTGTGCCTGCCTCTGCGCCTAGTGGACGAAGTAGAACAAGATCCACGCGACGAGCGCGACCGCCGCCAGGTAGTTCCAGACGAAGGTGAACGAGCTCAGCGCGGCCTGGAACCGCTGCACCGCGAACGCCTCGGCGAACGTCGGAGGCTGCTCGACGAACGAGATCTGCGGGATCGGCCGGGCACGCATGATCAGGATCTCCAGCCAGACCATCGCGCAGAACGCGAACGTCAGGAACACCGGCGTAAAGCCCACGAAGACGCTCGCGAACCCGCTGGCGCCCGGCCAGAACGGTATGTACATCAGCTGCAAGATGGAGCACACCACCGCCGCCAGGCCAAGCACCAGCGCGACCACGGCACCGGCCATCCACGCGGACTTGTTGCCGCGCTTGATCATCTGCAGCACCGCCCACTGGAGCAGCGCGCTCGCCACCACGAGAACCATGATCAGCGTGCCGAGCCACAGTTGCGGACGCGACGCTGACGTGTACCACAGTCCGTGGCTGTTCAGCGCCTTCAGGTAGAAGAACGCGAACACGAAGCAGCCGAACAGGAAGGACATTCCGCCGGCTGCGAGCCGCGCGCCGGTCCAGGCCGAGTTGAGCGCCGCTTCGTGGTAGTAGACCGCCTCTTCCTCTGCCGGGCTCATGGCCGACGGCGCCGTTGTCTCGGCCATCCCTATGCCTCCACTCTGGCCGCGTCCGCGGACATGATCGCCGCCGTCACCACGCCCGCAGGCGGGTGCAGGTCGGCCACTGGCTGCGCGTCCTTGACGCCATAGTCATACGGGCTGGACAGCACGACGGGGATCTGGTCGAAGTTGTCGGCCGGCGGCGGCGACGACACCTGCCACTCCAGCCCGCGGGACTGCCACGGGTTGCCGACCTCGCGCTCGCGCACGATCACCGTCGACCAGACGAAGTTGATCACGAACAGCAGGATCGAGAAGCCAAGGAAGTAGGACGAGATCGACACCCAGTCGTTCAGGCCCTGCAGATTGGTCGCATACTCGAACACCCGCCTCGGCTGGCCGGCGTCACCGACCGCGAACAGCGGCAGGAACGTGGAGTTGAACGCGATGAACATGATCCAGAAATGCCACAGGCCGAGCTTCTCGTTGAGCTTGATCCCGGTCATCTTGGGCAGCCAGTAGTAGATGCCCGCCATGAAGGCGAAGATCAGCCCGCCCATGATCGTGTAATGGAAGTGCGCCATCACGAAGAAGCTGCCGTGCTCGGTCGTGTCCGCAGGCACGTCCGATAGGTACACCCCGGAAATCCCGCCGATCAGGAAGTTGAAGTACATGGCGATGCAGAACAGCATCGGCACCCGGAACCGGATCTTCGCCTTCCAGAACGTGCCGAGCGCCACCAGGTAGATGAAGCCGGTCGGGATCGAGATGAGCTCGGTCGTGACCATGAACAGCGGACGCATGTCCGGGTTGATGCCGCTGTCGAACAGGTGGTGCTGCCACACGAAGAAGCTCAGCAGCGAGACACCGATCATCCCGGCTCCGGCCACCTTGTAGGCAAACAGCGGTTTCCGGCAGAACACCGGGATCAGTTCCGACACGATGCCGAAGCCCGGCAGCGCCAGGATGTAGACCTCCGGATGGCCGAAGAACCAGAACACGTTCTCGTACAAGTAGCTACTGCCGCCGAGAGAGTCCTCGAAGAACGCGGTCTGCGCGGTCCTGTCCATGATCAGCATGTACATGCCAGCAAACAGCACGGGCGCCGCGAGCACGAACAGGAACGAGGTCGACACCATCGACCAGACGAACATCGGCAGCCGCCCCCAGCGCATGCCGGGAGCCCGGTAACAGATGACGGTCACGATGATGTTGAAGCCGGCCAGCGCCACCGACACACCCATCAGCCCGAACGCGACCGCGTAGGAGTCGGCCCCGACGGTGGCCTGGATGGACAGCGGCGCGTACCCGGTCCAGCCGAACGGGAACCCGCCCAGCATGAACCCCGACAGCAGGATCAGGAACGCCATCGGGGTGAGCCAGAACGACAAAGCCTCGATACGCGGGAACGCGACCCGCTTGCTGCCGATCATGATGGGAACGAGATAGTTGCCGAACGGGCCGACGATGACCGAGGTCATCAGCATCATCATCATCGTGCCGTGCTCACCGACGATCTCGATGTAGACCTGAGAGGTGAACACGTGATTGACCGGCGACAGCAGCTCGGTCCTCATGGCCATGGCGAGCAGGCCGGCGGTGCAGAAGTAGATGATCATGCCGACCAGGTACTGGATGCCGACCACCTTGTGGTCGAGCTCGTACCGGAAGAACCTCGCCAGCCCCGAGTTCTGGTGCGCCCGGCCGTTGCCGCTGATCGGCCGGCCGACCATCTGCCGCAGGATGTCGTTGAACACCCCGAGCCCAGCCAGCCAGCCGATGATCGCGAGCGTGTAGCCGAGCACGATCGGCCAGTCCTCGGAGTCGGACAACGGAACGTTCGGGTACTGGTTCGCGGCACCCGTCGCACCGGTCAGGTAGTCGCCCAGCGCGTGGCCGAGCAGGTACCCGACCACGGCCCCGACGATCGCGGTGTGGATGGCCGGCCGCGCCCACCACGGCCGCCCACCCCCGCCCTCGGCCGGTAGGCCGCCGCCAGCGCCCTGCGCGCGTTCCGGCTGTGTCTCGATGGCCATCAGGTCACCTCTTCATCAACGGTGTTGGCTGCAAGCACGGTGTCGACTGCGGTCACGGCTGCACCGGATCCTGCGGCGGGTAGTAATAACCGTTGGCGCCGGCGATGCCCGCCTTCACCATGGCCTTGTTGAGCTGCGCGATCGTCGTCGGATCGTAGCTCGTCGCATACGCAGGCAGCATCTTGGTGACCGACGCGAGCTTGATCTCGGTCTTGTGCGCCCAGGCCTGGAACGCCGCCACCGAGACGACGTTGCCCTGGTTGAACATCGCGCCGTGCCAGAGCCCGCACAGCTCGTCGCAGCGCACCTCGAACGTGCCAGTGTGCTCGACGGTGGTGTAGGCGATGTTGTTCACGCCAGGGTTGGCGTCCGCCTTGACGCCCAACTGGTAGGCCCAGAAGTCGTGGATCACGTCGATAGAGGTCACGTTGAACTGGATCGGCTGACCGACAGGCAGGTAAAGAGCCGTGGTCTCGAAGCCGCCGTACTGCGGGTACCGGTAGGTAAACCGCCACTGCTGGGCGATCACCTGGATCTGTAGCGGGGTGCCGTTCGGCTTCCAGATCGGGCTCGGCCCTTCGCCCGCGCCCGCGCCCGCGAGACTGGACTGGCCGAACGCGCCCAGTTCGTAGGTCCCGAAGGCGGCCAGGCACAACACGATCACCGCGCTGATCGTGATCCAGGTGGCCTGGATCCTGGCGTGGCCGTAGATGGGCGGGCCGTCGGTGTCGTCGCCTTCGCGGTGCCGCCAGACGATGAACGCGTACCCGGCGTACACCACGACGAAGGCGAATACCGGCGCGGCCAGCACGGACATCACCTTGATGTCGAACTGCTGACTCGCCGCGGAGGTGGACATCGTGCCCGGCGGCATGTGCGGGCCGTAGACGAAGTACAGCAGCCAGTCGGCAATCACCGCGATGGGCAGCCAGATCAGGAAGATCCGCAAGCCGTGGTTCGGCCCGGTCCGCGCTGTGGGCGACGCGGCCTCCGCAGAAGACGCGGCCATCAGGACACCACCTCCATGTTGCCCGTCATGAAGCCGATCGTCTGCATGGGACCACCGAAGCCGTCGATGAAGCCGCCGCCGCACGGCACCCGGCACTGCCAGAAGTAGGTACCGGTAGCAGTCGGCGAGTTGAAGCTGAAGGTCACCGTCCGGTGCGGGCTGGCCGTGGTGCACGGCGAGACGCCGCACAGGGTGGCGCTCAGGTCTGGCGTGGCCATCGGCACGTTCAGGTTGATGCCGGGAATCGAGAACGTGTGCCCGACGTGGCACGCCGACCAGGAGTCGAGCTGGCTGTACGGCTTGCCGTTCACGTACTCGACGCCACCGATGGTGCCGGTGACCTTGCCGAAGTACGGGTTCCGCAGCGGTGTGCAGCCGTCGTAGCCGTAGATGGTCACGTCGATGCGGCTGCCGGCCGGCACCTTGAAGATGGTCGTGTGCACCCACTTGTGCGTGGTCGGGTCCTGGATGAAGTAGGACACCCAGTCGGGGTGGGTACTGACCGTGTTCTGCGGGTCCTCCTGCAGGACGACGTGGACCGTAGCACCGGTGTCCGCGGTCACGCCGGCCCCGAAGGTCACCGTCGGCGGACTGAAGAGAAAGTAATGCACGACTACGAACACCGCGAGCGCTGCCACGGCGAGAAACGCCACGACTAGCGTCACGATTCGGGCCGGTAGCGCCACCGGCCATCACCTCGCTTCTTCACCTTCGGCAGGACCGCCGGTTCTTGACATGGCAGACTGGCCACGCCCCGGCTAACGGATCAGATCTTCCGGTCGCGCCACTGCTAGCCGCAAGGACGGCGGCGCTGAATGACGAAATTGTCATAGTTGACAGCCGTGGCCCGCGGGCTTCTGTTACCCTGCCCGGTGGCCGTATCTGCAGGTAGCACTCAGGTTTCAATCCGGTTATCTACCTTGACCGTGGCTGCTCAGATGGAGTAGACCCGTGGCGGTTGGACCGAGTGAATGCAATCGATTGGGGCCCCCGCCACGATGAGCATCAGCCAGGTTGTAGCCGGGCCGGTGCGCAGCCGCATCCTGGTCGTCGACGACGAGCCGCAGATCAGAGAGATGGTGACTCGTGCGCTCCAGACAGCGGGCTACGGGATCGACTCTGCCGCCGACGGCGAGGCGGGGCTGACCCTTGCCCTGTCGGGCGACTATCAGCTCGTGATACTCGACATCCTGATGCCGGCCGCCGACGGCCGGCACGTTCTCAGCCAGCTGCAGCGCCTGCGGCCCGACCAGCCGGTGCTGGTGTTGTCGTGCCTCTCGGACGTGACGGCCAAGGTAGACCTGCTGGACTCCGGCGCGAAGGACTACCTCACCAAGCCGTTCTCGCTGGACGAGCTGCTGGCGAGAGTCCGGGTTCAGCTGCGCGCCGAGCCGCAGGCGGGCGACCATCTGACCGCCGATATCGTCCGGGCCGGGCGGCTAGTCCTCGATCTCGGCCGGATGCAGGCTGACGTGGGCCTCGGCCTGGTCCCGCTGACGCGGCTGGAGGTGCTGCTGCTTCGCGAGCTGATGGAGCACGCGGGCGAGTCCGTGCCGAAGGGCACGCTGCTGGCGTCGGTCTGGGGCATCGAGTTCGACCCCGGGTCGAACGTCGTGGACGTGTGCGTCCGGAGGCTGCGGTCTAAGCTTGGCTTCGACCTGATCGAGACGGTGCGCGGTGCAGGGTATCGACTCGCTTCCTGACTCCTCGCTCGCCAGGCGCATCGGGGTGCTGCGGTGGGCAGCCGGGCTGCGCACGCGACGGCCGGACGTCGGCCAGCTGCGGTCCTGGACTGGCTGGATCGACCTTGCCTGGGTGCTGCTCTGGATCCTCGGGCTCGGCGGGATCGTGGTCTTCCAGACCTGGGAGGCGATCCCGTTCCACCTCATCTGGATCGCCTTCGCACTGCTCTACAGCTTCCGCGTCCGCTCCACCGGGCGCACGCTGTGGGTGCTCGTCGCGATGTGCGTCACCACGTTCGGCGCCATCGAGGCCGACGTGCTGCGCGGCACGACGGCGGCCGAGGAACTGACCGAAGTCCCGCTGATGGCCGCCATGTTCTGGGTGATGATGTGGCACGGCCGCCGGCGCCTGGCCGCCAACCAGGAGCTCATCCGGGTCAGTCAGGAGAACGAGCGGCTGCTGGCAACGCAGCGCCGGTTCCTGCAGGATGCCTCGCACCAGCTGAAGACCCCGATCACGATCGCTCTCGGCCACTCTGAGCTACTCGCCCGGCACCTCGCCGACCACCAGGACAAGCGCGACATCCACGTGATCGTCGGCGAGCTCACCCGGCTCCGCACGCTCAGCCAGCGGTTGCTGCTCATCGCCGCGTCGGCCAGCCCTGACTTCCTGCGCCCGGAGCCCGTCGAGCTCGATCACTTCGTTGCGGACGTGCTGTTCCGGTGGCGGCCTGCCGCCGACCGGTGCTGGCAGCTAGGCGGGCTGGACCCGGTCAGCGCGTTCGTCGACCCGGAGCGCCTCGGCCTCGCCCTCGATGCGCTGCTGGAGAACGCGGTGCAGCACACCCGGCCAGCCGATCTCATCAGGCTGTCGCTCGCGGCGCCCGACGACGAGTCGCGCCTGGTCCGCATCATCGTGCAGGACACCGGGACCGGCATCGCGGCGGACGACCTCGCGCACATCTTCGAGCGATTCGCCAGCGGGTCACAGCCGGACGCCGGGCGCCGCGGCACCGGGCTCGGGCTGTCCCTGGTTCGAGCCGTCGCTGAGGGCCACGGCGGCGAGGTCACGGCCACGAGCGTGCCCGGCCTGGGCAGCAAGTTCGAACTCGCGCTGCCGATGGGCCCGCTGCCGCAGCCAGCCGCGTCCGCGGGTACGCTGTCCGCACCGGCGCCGCCGGAGGCCACCCGGCAGCCCGCCGTCCCGGCCTCGCCGACGCCACCGTCCTCCCCCGCAACTGTCGCAACCGCGACGGGCGGCCAGCACGACGGGTACCCTGGCGGCCGATGATCACGCAGCACCACGGAGACGCACCGAATTCCGGACCCGGCAGGCCGACGCTGGCCAGGGCGGCCCGGCTGATGCGGCTGCGAGCGCTGAGCCGCCGGGCAAAGATCGGCATCGGCAGCGCCGCCGTGGCGGTCGGCCTTGCGATCGGTCTCGTGCTGGCGTCGGCATCCGGACCCGCCAAGGCACCCAAGCCGGCCGGCCCGCCGCCGCTGGCGAAGAGCTTCTCGCTGCCCGCTGTCGGCCAGCCGGGCACCGTCTCGCTCGCCAGCTACGCCGGCCGGCCGGTGGTCGTGAACTTCTTCGCCTCCTGGTGCGCCCCGTGTCAGCGGGAGACCCCGCTGCTCGCCCGGTACTACGCGAGCCAGCACGGGCGCGTACTGGTGATCGGCATCGACTCCAACGACGAAACCGGCGCCGCCGTGCGCTTCCTGCATAAGGCCGGCGTCAGTTACCCGGTCGGGGCCGATCCGTTCCCCGCCCGGGTCACGACGTCCTACGGCGTGTACGCGCTGCCGCAGACGTTCTTTCTCAACGACCAGCACCGGATCGTCGCCCACGTGCTCGGGCCGGTGACCGCGCGGGTGCTCGCCAGGGATGTGGCCCTGATGAACCGCCGGACGACGCAGGATCGAGGCTGAGCGGTGACACGGTGTCTCCCCTGACCCAGCAGTCGCCGAAGAACCGGGCGCTGCCCAGCGGCTGGCCGGTGCGCCGGACCCCGCGCTGGGTGCTGCTCGCGATCGTCCTGGTGGTGCTCGCCACGGTCGCGCTCACGCTGACGCACAAGCCCTCGCGCGCCGAGCAAGCCTCGGACATGCGCGGGTTCCTGACGGACATGACCACGGATATCGAGTCGTGCGCAGGTGGTGTCGGCGAGTCGCTCAGCGCGCTTCATCTGGTCGAGTCCGGCCAGGCCAGCACCAGCACCGATGTCAGCGAGGGGATCAGCGTGGCCCAGCAAGGCGCCGCCAACTGCTCGCCCGTCAACAACCAGTCGATCGACGACCTGGATAGCTATCAGGTGACGGAGTCGCTGGACGGCTTCGGCCTGGTGGCCGTCGTGAACGACCTGGTGATCTGGGCCGTGCCCGACGCCGAGAATGTCCAGACCGACGTGGCCGCCGTGCTCGCGGCTCGCACCCCCGCGGCCAAGAGTCACGCGGAGTCCCAGCTCAACCGCGACCTGGTCATCCTGAACGCCGAGCGCACCAAGATCGACACCCCCATCAACAAGGCCATTAAGTCCCTTGCCCTGCACTCGGCGCCACCGAGGCTGCCGGGCTGACCGAGGCGGTTTAGATGCCAGGCATGCAGTCGGGGATCTCCGACACCAGTCCGCTGATCGTCGCGGCGTTCAAGGCGGCGCTGCTCCATCAGGGGCTGATCATCCTCGCCGTCCTGGCACTGCTGGGACTCGGCTGGGTGGCGGCCCGCGAGTTTGTGCCCGCTGGCGCCCGGTGGCCGCGCCCGAGCCTGCGCGGCGCCGCGCCCGAGCCCGCGGCCCGGCGGGTGCTCCGCATCGGCTTCGGCATCGTGTGGGTGTTCGACGGGCTGCTGCAGGCGCAGCCCGCGATGGCCGCGGGGCTGCCGTCCCAGGTGATCCAGCCCGGCGCGACCACCTCGCCGGCCTGGGTGCAGCACGTGGTCAACTGGGGCGCGACCGCCTGGTCGTTCCATCCGGTCCAGGCCGGAGCGGCGGCGGTCTGGATCCAGGTTGGTATCGGCGCATGGCTCATCGCCGCTCCGTCGGGCTGGACCTCGAGGCTGGCGGGCCTGGTCAGCGTCGGCTGGGGCCTGGTCGTCTGGGTATTCGGCGAGGCGTTCGGCGGCATCTTCGCGCCCGGTCTCTCGTTCCTGTTCGGCGCGCCGGGGGCAGTGCTCTATTACTGTGCGGCCGGGCTGCTGATCGCGCTCCCCGACGTGCGGTGGCGGTCGGCGCTACTCGGCAGGCAGGTGCTGGCCGGACTCGGGCTGTTCCTCGCCGGCATGGCCGTAATGCAGGCCTGGCCAGGCCGCGGCTTCTGGCAGGGCACCGTGCACGGGCACCAGGGACCGCTCGCCAGCATGGTGTCCGCGATGGCCGCCACGCCGCAGCCGCGCGCGCTGTCGGCGCTGGTTCGCGGCTTCGCGTCGATCGCCAGCAGCGATGGATTCGCCATCAACCTGATCGCCGTGGTCGCTCTCGCGCTGATCGGCGCCGCGTTCCTGACCTGCGCCGGTGCGCCCGCCACTCGGCTACCCGCGGTCCGTGCCTTGATTGTCCGGCCGGCGCTGATCCTGCTGCTCACTGTCTGCCTGGCAGACTGGGTGTTCATCGAGGACTTCGGGTTCCTCGGCGGCCTCGGCACCGACCCCAACAGCATGATCCCGGTCGCGTTGCTCGCCGTGGCCGGCTACCTGGCAGTCGCCCCCGATCTGGCGCCCGCAGCGGCCGCAGCGCCGGAGACGGCGTCGGCCGAGCCCGCCATTCCCGAGCCTGCCACTCCCGAGCCCGCCGCCGTCCAGGCTGCAACCGTCCAGCCCCCGCCGGTCCGGCTGGCCCGCCGGTTCGCCGGTCTCGGGCTGCGTGCGTTGCTGGCGCTGTGGGCTGCGGTGATCGTGGCCGTCGGCACCGGCCCGCTGGCGCTCGCGCAGGCAAGCTCCACCGCGTCCCCGATTCTCGCCCAGGCCATCGACGGCAGCGCGGCGCCGCTGAACTTCCGCGCCCCGGCCTTCGCCTTGACCGACCAGGACGGCCATCAGGTCAGCCTCGCCAGCCTGCGCGGCAAGGTCGTCCTGCTCACCTTCCTCGACCCGGTGTGCACGTCCGACTGCCCGCTCATCGCCCAGGAGTTCCGCGACGCCGATCAGCTCCTCGGCGCCAGCGCGCACCGCGTCGTGCTGGTAGCCATCGTCGCCAACCCGCTGTACCGCTCGGTGGCCTACACCCAGGCGTTCGACCGCCAGGAAGGCCTGGCCGGGGTGCCCAACTGGCTGTACCTGACCGGGTCGCTGGCCCAGCTGCAGCAGGCCTGGCGCAACTATGACGTCGCTGCCCAGATCCTCGCGCCGGGCGGGATGATCGCGCACAGTGACGTGGCGTACGTCATCGACCAGGCCGGTCACACCAGGTCGGAGCTGGACTTCGACCCAGGGCCCGGCACATCGAGCACCCAGTCGTCGTTCGCGGCCGAGCTGGCAGCCGCTGCGCAGCAGGTACTGAGGCCGGCGTGACGAGCGCACACACAACAGCCCGGCGCGGTCCGGCAGCGATCGCCGCCGGCGTGATCGCTGGGCTGGCCCTTGCGGCCTGCGGCAGCGCGCAGCCAGCCGCCAGGCCGACCGCGAACCACGCGGCCAGCCGGTCCGGGCCCACGCTCGCCACGTCGCTCGCCGGGGCCAGCGGGTCGAGCTGGGCCGTGGTCGAGATGGGCGGCTCGGCCTCGAGCTTCGACAACTTCTGGGAGCTGTTTGCCCGCCCGGCCGGCGGCACCGAGTGGAAGCTGGCTACCCCGGCAGGCGTGGCCAGCAACGGCGGCCTGGTCGTGACGCAGAGCGGGTCGGGCACGCTCGTCACCGGATTCCGGCCGAGCCAGGACCTGACCTTCTCGCCACTGGCCGCGAGCGCCGACGCCGGCGCGGTGTGGTCGCAGCAGCCGCCGCTCAGCCCTGGGCTGGCGAACGTGCCTGGCGCGCTGGCGGGTAACACGGCCGGCCGGCTGCTCGCGCTCACCGACGCGGGTGACGTCGAAACCGGCACCGACGGCGCTACCTGGACCCGGCTGACCACCCTGTCTGCGCTGGCGGGCTCGGCGGCCGGCCGCGCCTGCGGGCTGACCTCGCTCACCGCCGTCGGCTGGACCCCGGCAGGGGTGCCGCTGGCCGCCGGGGACTGCAGCAAGCCGGGAGTGGCCGGGATCTTCACGGAGTCGTCCGGAGCCTGGCACGGGGCGGGGCCGACGCTGTCGGGCACCGCCGCCCGCACCGAGACTGACGTCCTCGGGCTGGCCACGACGGACGGCCGGACAACCGCCATCCTGGCCGTGGGCAGCGGCGCCGCCTCCGCTGTCGTCGCCGCGTGGTCTGCCGACGGCGGCGCGCACTGGACGCTCTCACCGGAGCTGCGCGCGCCGGCGCTCGCAGCCGGAGCCGTGCCCGCGGTGTCCTTCCTCTCCGACGGTTCGGCGGGCCTGGTGCTCACCACGCCCGCCGGGCACGCGGCTGCGAGCCAGGCGGACACCATCGGCTGGCAGGCGGGCCACTGGGACCCGCTGCCGCGGCTACCCGCGCGGTCAGGTGCGGGCCAGCTGGCGACGCTCGCGGCGACCGCCAGCGGACTCCCGCAGGCGCTCGTGGTCGACCGCGGCACACTCACCGTCTGGCAGCTCGGCTCCGGTCAGTGGACGCTGGTGCAGACGGTCCGCGTGAGCCTCCCGTACGGTTCCTCGAGCTGAGCGGGGGCCATGAGCTACCTCGTCGACCACTGGTCCTTCGACCCGTTCATGATCATCGCGATCGTGCTCGCCGTCTGGCACGAGATCGGCCTGGCCCGGCTGGCAGCCAGGTCCCGCCCGGACCGCACCCGGCAGCGCCGGCTGCGGTCGATCTGGTTCTACGCCGGCCTGGTCGTGCTGCTGATCGCGGTCCAGTCCCCCATCGACTACTGGGCCGACGACTACTTCTTCGTGCACATGATCCAGCACCTGCTGCTCATGTTCGCGGCCCCGACCCTCATCGTTGCCGGGGCACCCTGGCAGCCGCTGCTCGACGCGCTGCCGGGCCAGGCGGGCAAGACGGCGACGAGGGAGGTGCTGACCGCGGGCTGGACGCGGCCCGTCCGTGCGGTGGGCGGCTTCCTGCTGCGGCCGTGGGTCAGCGTCACGCTGTTCAATGCCGTCATGCTGCTCTGGCACCTGCCCGCACCGTACGACCTGGCCGAGCGCAACCAGACCGTGCACATCTGGCTCATGCACAGCAGCTTCTTTGTCGTCGGAGTGCTGTTCTGGCTGCAGTTCCTGCCCTCGCCACCGTTCCGGATCAAGATGCAGCCGATGGCGCAGGCTTTCGCTCTGCTCGTCACGAACGTGGTCATGTGGGGCCTGGCCATGGCCATGGGCTTCCTCAGCAGCACGTCGTGGTACGCCGTGTACAACCACGTCCCCGGCGTGACCCTGTCGCCGTTCGCCGACCAGCAGATCGGCGCCGGGATCTTGTGGATCTGCGGCGACTTCTGGGCCATCCCCACGATGATCTTCGTGATCCGGCGCATGATCGCGCAGGAAGGCTCTGCGGGGGCTGCCGTCGACCGGCTCCTCGGTCGCGGCTCCGCGCGGTACAACTGGGCAAATCGCGGCACCCGGTAGCCGGTACGGCGGCGGCCGGACGGACGGCATGCTGCCGATCGGGCATCGTTCCCCGCAACATCGCCCATCGGGAAGGGTGCGGACGGGCGCGGTGTTGACTGTCACCATGGAAGTGGAGATCTGGGCTGACGTGGTCTGCCCCTGGTGCTACCTGGGCAAACGGCATTTCGAACAGGCGCTGGACAGTTTCGGCCACGCCGACAAGGTGCAGGTGGTGTACCGGTCGTTCGAGCTAGACCCGGCCGCACCACGCGGCGTGACCAAGCCCACCGTCGAGGTGCTCGCGCAGAAGTACGGCATGAGCCCGGACCGAGCCAGGCAAGCTCAGCAGCAGATGGCAGAGCGCGCGACCGCCGACGGGCTGACATTCCGGCTGGACGGCCTGCGCAGCGGCAACACCAGGGACGCGCACCGGCTGCTGCACCTGGCCAAGGCCAGCGGGCGGCAGGGCGAGCTGATGGAGCGGCTGCAGCAGGCCTACTTCACCGAGCAGGACTCGATCTTCGACCATGAGGCGCTGACCCGGCTCGCGGTCGAGGCCGGGCTGGATCGCGCCGCGGTGGCGGACGTGCTGACCAGCGACCGCTACAGCGACCACGTCGAGACCGACCAGGCGATGGCGGCCTCGCTGGGCGCGACCGGCGTCCCCCTGTTCGTCGTCGACCGCCGGTACGGCATCTCCGGCGCGCAGCCAGCCGAGACGATCACCGGCGTGCTCGAGCGCGCCTGGAGCGAGGCCGGGCAGTGACCGGCTGGCGCGGCCAGGGCAAGGGCCGGCCGTGACACCGCCGTCGTCGGCGGCCGGGCTGACCGACGTGCCGGAGGCGAGTCCGGCCGCGGCGCCGGACTGGTTCACGGCGGCGCTGGCGGCTCCGGTCGAGGTCGGCACCGTCAGTGTCGACGGGACCGACATCAGCTACCGCGCCTGGGGCGACAGCCTGGCCAGCGGGCTGGTCCTCGTGCACGGTGGTGCCGCGCACGCGCGCTGGTGGGACCACGTCGCGCCGATGCTCGCGGCCGACCGGCGGGTTGCCGCCGTAGACCTGTCCGGCCACGGTGACAGCGGGCGCCGAGATCACTACAGCCTCGACGGCTGGGCCCGCGAAGTCGTCGCGGTCGCCAGGGCCGCCGGGATCGCCGACCCACCCGTCATCGCCGGCCACAGCATGGGCGGCTTCGTGGCGCTGCGGGCGGCGGGCATGTACGGCACCCAGCTCGAGGGCATCGTGGTCATCGACTCACCGGTACGCGAGGTCACCCCGGAAGACCAGGCCGCCCGGCAAGGGCGCGCCTTCGGCCCGCTGCGCGTCTACCCAAGCCGGGACGCCGCGATCGCGCGGTTCCGCCCGATGCCGGACCAGCCCACCCTGCGCTACGTCCGCGAACACGTGGCCGCCACCTCGATCCGGGCGGTCGACGGCGGCTGGAGCTGGAAGTTCGACCCGGCCGTGTTCGGCCGGACCCAGGGCACGCCGCAGCTACTGCGGCAGCTCGACTGCCGGGTCGCGCTGTTTCACGCCGAGCACGGCATCGTGCCACCGCAGACCACCGAGCTCATGTACGACAGCCTCGGCCAGCTCGCGCCAGTCATCGAAATCCCGGCGGCCGGCCATCACGTCATGCTCGACCAGCCGATCGCCCTGGTGACGGGGATCCGGACGCTGCTCGCCGACTGGGATCACTCCAGCCCCGCGCGGCGTTCGTAATCGCCTAATAACGGAACGGGCTCGTCTTGGGCCGCGGCAGCCCAAACCTTCGCCCGGCTACGGTTCGCAACCCGCCAAGCTGAACAAGAACGGTGCGTGTCGGCTACCCAGACGAGGTCCAGGCCGACTGCGGCCGACCCCATCAGTCAGTTCTTCGACTGCCTCGCGCAACCGGGCCACCTCGCGACGTTCGAGTCGGAATCCGCGACGATCCGCTTCGACGTCCGGGACGACGCGACCACGCAGCGCTGGCATGTCACCGTGCATGACGGCGACGTCACCGTAACCCGCCGTGGCGGCCCGGCCGACGCTGTGGTGACAGCGGATCGGCCGCACCTCGAAGCCCTCGTGACCGGTCAGCTCAACGCCACCGCGGGTGTGCTGCGCGGGCTGCTCAGCTGCGAGGGCAGCATGGCCGCCCTCATGATGTTCCAGCGCTGCCTGCCCGGCCCGCCGGGCTCAACCGGCCAGGTCGCGCCCATCAGCTCGCGGGCGGTCATGGCGCAGCACAACCAGAAAGGGCGGAAGCCGAGGTGAGCGACAAGCTCGTCCAGATCCTCGAGGGCAACACGTTTGTCGTCAGCGACGACCGCGGCGACATCGAGGCGTCAAGGACCGACCCGACCGGGCTGTTCTCGTTCGACACCCGGTTCCTGTCCCAGTGGGTGCTGACGATCAACGGCCAGCGGCTGACCGCGCTGTCAACCGACGACCTGAACTACTTCCAGGCGCGCTTCTTCCTGGTGCCGGGCGGCGGCACCGTCTACCTCGACGCGACGCTCTCGGTCATCCGGGAGCGGGACGTGGCACCCGACGGCTTCCACGAGGAGATCCGGGTGCTCAATCACGAGAACCAGGCCGCCGACCTGCACATTCGCCTCGACGCCGGCGGTGACTTCGCCGACCTGTTCGAGGTCAAGGACGCGCTGCAGAAAAAGGGCAGTTACCAGGCCCGGGTGGCCGGCAACAGCCTGGCGCTCGGCTACCACCGCGACACCTACGAACGCGAGACCTGGATCTCTGCCACCACCCCGGCCGCAGTGGACGAGACGGGCCTGTCCTTCCGCGTCACCGTGCCGCCACACGGCGAGTGGAGCACCGAGCTGGACATCGTCGCGACCGCGAGCGCCACGGATGAGCTGACCGGCAAGCCGGTCGGGATCAGGGGCCGTGGCAGGCGCGAGGTGCACCGCGACATGGCCCGCGGGCTGGAGAAGTGGCTGGAGCGCGCGCCGACCGTCGAGTGCGACTGGAAGGCCGTCGAGCGCATCTACCGCCGGTGCATGACCGACCTCGCGGCGCTCCGGTTCTCCACGCAGACCATGCCGGGGCGCGCGCTGCCGGCGGCCGGGCTGCCGTGGTTCATGACGATCTTCGGTCGGGACAGCATCTTCACCAGCCTGCAGGCGCTGCCGTTCACCTCCGAGCTGGCCTCGACCACGCTGCTGGCGCTCGCCGAGCGCCAGGGCGTCCGGATCGACGACTTCCGGGAGGAGGACCCTGGCCGCATCCTGCACGAGATGCGGTACGGGGAGCTGACCGCGTTCGAGGAGCGGCCACACTCGCCGTACTACGGCAACGCGGACGCGACCCCGCTGTACGTGGTGCTGCTCGACGAGTACGAGCGCTGGACCGGCGACACCAAGCTCGTGCGCGACCTCGAGCGCGCCGCGCGGGCCGCGCTCAACTGGATCGACGAGTACGCCGACCTGCAGGGCAACGGCTACGTTTCCTATCAGCGCCGCAACGAGCAGACCGGGCTGGAGAACCAGTGCTGGAAGGACTCCTGGGACTCGATTTCCTATCGCAACGGTGACCTGCCCGGATTCCCGCGCGCGACGTGCGAGCTGCAGGGCTACGCCTACGACGCCAAGATGCGCGGCGCGCGGCTGGCTCGGCACGTGTGGCGCGACCCCGCCTACGGCGACCGGCTGGAGAAGGAGGCCGCCGACCTGAAGCGCCGGTTCAACCGCGACTTCTGGGTGGCGGACGGCGGCTACTTCGCGGCCGCCCTCGACACCGACGGGCGGCAGGTCGACTCGCTCACCTCCAACATCGGTCATCTGCTGTGGAGCGGCATCGTCGAGAAGTCCAAGGCCAGGGCTATCGCACGGCATCTACTCGGGCCGCAGCTGTTCTCCGGCTGGGGCGTCCGCACGCTCGCCGAGGGCGAGGCCCGGTTCAACCCGATCGGCTACCACGTCGGCACCGTGTGGCCGTTCGACAACTCCTTCATCGCCTGGGGGCTGCGCCGCTACGGCTTCAAGGAGGAAGCCGCGTGCATCGTCGCCGGCGTGATGGCGGCGGCCGAGGTCTTCGATGGCAGGCTGCCCGAGGCGTTCGGCGGTTACCGCCGCAGCTCAACCAGGTACCCGGTGCAGTACCCGACCGCGTGCAGTCCGCAGGCGTGGTCCACCGGCGCGCCGCTGCTGCTGCTGCGGGCGGGCCTCGGCCTGGAGCCAGACGGCGATCACCTGATCGTCGATCCCGCGCTGCCACTGCGCTTCGGACACGTCGAGATTCTCGATGTGCCGGGCCGGTGGAAGCGGATCGACGCCTGCGGCCGCGGCCATGTCGACACCGATCGCGTGATCCTGGCGCGGTAGCCGGTCCGCACCCGCCGTTGTTATACCCCGGCGTACTGACCGCTGGTCTCGAAGGTCAGGCGGCCGTCGCGCGCGTCGACCGTCACGTTCTGGCCCGGCCGGATCTCGCCATCCAGCAGCATCTTCGACAGCCTGTTGTCCACCTCGCGCTGGATCGTGCGGCGCATCGGGCGGGCACCGAACTCGGGCTGATAGCCGTGCTCCGCGATCCAGTCCACGGCCGCCGGCTCGAACTGCACGGTCACGTTCTGGGCGTGCAGGCTGCGCCGGGTGTCTTCCAGGAGCAGCAGGGTGATCTGGCGCAGCTCGGCGGCGTCGAGCTCGCGGAAGACGACGATCTCGTCGATCCGGTTGAGGAACTCCGGCCGGAAGGACTCGCGCAGCCGCCGCATGAGCTGGTCGCGCAGCGCGCTGTCGACGCCGGCTGCCTCGGCGCTCTCGGCGCCGAAGCCCACCGCGGTGCGGCGGCCCAGCAGGTCAGAGCCCAGGTTGCTGGTCATGATCAGCACGGTGTTCTTGAAGTCGACCGTCCGGCCCTGGCCGTCGGTCAGCCGACCGTCGTCGAGGACCTGCAGCAAGATGTTGAACACGTCCGCGTGCGCCTTCTCGATCTCATCCAGCAGCACGACCGAGTACGGACGCCGCCGCACGGCCTCGGTCAGCTGACCCGCCTCCTCATAGCCGACGTAGCCCGGCGGCGCCCCGACCAGGCGGCTGACCGTGTGCCGCTCGGAGAACTCGCTCATGTCCAGCCGGATCATCCTGCTCTCCGCGCCGAACAGCGCCTCGGTGAGCGCCCGCGCCAGCTCGGTCTTGCCGACCCCGGTGGGGCCGAGGAACAGGAAGCTGCCGACCGGGCGATTCGGGTCGCCGAGTCCGGCCCGGGACCGGCGGACCGCCTCGGCCACCGCGCTGACCGCCTCGTCCTGGCCGATGACCCGCTCGTGCAGATGCTGCTCGAGACCGAGGAGCCGGTTCTTCTCCTCCTCGGTCAGCTGACTGACCGGGATACCGGTGGCCCTGGATACCACCTCGGCGATGTCGGCAGGCGTGACTTCCGGCACCGCCTGCTCGGAGCGCCCATCCTCGGTGATCCGCTGGCGGACCTCGTTGAGCTCGTCCCGCAGCCGCGACGCCTGCTCGTAGTTCTCGCTGGCGACCGCCTGGTCCCGGTCCCGGCGCAGCTCCTCGGCCCGCCGCTCGAGCTGACGGCGGTCGCTGCCCGGCATCTTGGTGCGGAGCCGGACCCTGGCCCCAGCCTGGTCGATCAGATCGATGGCCTTGTCAGGCAGGAACCGGCCGGTGATGTACCGATCTGACAGCTCGACCGCCGCGGCCAGGGCCGCGTCCTCGTAGCGGATCTGGTGGTGCGCTTCGTAGCGGTCACGCAGCCCGTGCACGATCGCGAGCGTGTCCTCGACCGTGGGCTCCGGTACCAGGATGGGCTGGAACCTGCGGGCCAGCGCCGCGTCCTTCTCGATGTTCTTCCGGTACTCATCCAGCGTCGTGGCGCCCACGACGTGCAGCTCACCGCGGGCAAGAGCCGGCTTCACCATGTTCCCCGCGTCCATGCCGCCTTCGCTGCTCGCGCCCGCGCCGACGAGCGTGTGCAGCTCGTCGATAAAGATGATCAGCTCGTCACCGTGCTCGCGGATCTCGTCGATGATCCGCCGCATCCGCTCCTCGAAGTCGCCCCGGTACCGGGTGCCAGCGAGGACACCCGACAAGTCAAGCTGCATGACGCGCTTGCCGGCCAGCGTCTGCGGCACCTCCTCGTCGACGATGCGCTGCGCGATGCCCTCGACAATCGCGGTCTTGCCGACCCCGGCCTCGCCGATGAGCACGGGGTTGTTCTTGCCGCGCCGAGACAGCACCTCGATCGTCTGCTCGATCTCGCCGTCGCGCCCGATGACGGGGTCGATCCGACCCGCTCTGGCCAGCGCGGTGAGGTCACGGCCGAATTCGTCCAGCGTCGGTGTGGACGACCGCCCGTCACCACCCGGCGGCAGGCCCTGCCCGGTCAGACCGGCCTGCAGGGACTCCGGGGTCACGTGGGCGGCCCCCAGGATCCGCCCCGCGCCGGACTCGGGGTTGACCGCGAGCGCGAACAGGATGTGCTCGGGCCCGATGTACGTGGAACCGAGCGACCGGGAGATCTGGTGCGCGTCCAGCAGCGCGCGCTTGGCACCGGGCGTGAGCTGCGGCGC
>JASHQA010000291.1 GCA_030037785.1 Streptosporangiaceae bacterium | reverse complement strand
TGTTCATCGGATCAGGCACCGTCGAAGCCGGCTGTAAGTCCGTCATCGGCCAGCGGCTCAAGCTCTCCGGCATGCGCTGGAACATCCCCGGCGCCACCGGCATCGCAACCCTGCGCTGCCAGGAAGCCAGCAACCGCTGGGAGCAGATCTGGCAGCGACCCCACAGCCAGACCCCGCCCGCCAACCTCACCGCGCATGCGAGCTGATCTTGCTACCTACAAAACTGGCGCACACCCACCCGCCCGGCCCGCCCCCGGCGATCCCCAGGCCAGCTCATCCGCCGAGGAACCTGCCCATGACCGCGCCAGCCACCGACGGCCGTCCGGTCCGCGCCTCCTCCCAGTCTGCCAGCGCCATCGCGCGCAGCCCGGCGTTCACGCCGAGCCAGCGCAGCGGCTCGGGCTCCCAGGACGGCGAGCGGTGGCCGACCCATGGCAGCCGGGTGATGGGGCTGTCCACGCGGGTGATCAGGTCCGCCAGCGTCCGGCCGGCCAGGTTCGTGGTCGCGACGCCGTCGCCCACGTAACCGCCAGCCCAGGCCAGCCCCGTCGCGGAGTCCAGACCCACCGACGCGCACCAGTCGCGTGGCACCCCGAGCGGACCGCCCCACCAGTGGCTGACGTGCGCGTGAGCCAGCACCGGGAACAGCTCAGTCAGCGTTCGCCACAGCGCCGCGAACACCGCCTGCACCCGGTCGTAGTCCGGCCGGATCGCCGACCCGAAGTGATACGGCGCGCCGCGGCCGCCGAAGGCGAACCTGCCGTCCGCGGTGCGCTGCCCGTAGATGATCAGGTGCCGGAGGTCGGTGAGCGTAGGCCGGTCCGCCAGCCCGATCTCGTCCCACACCGGCGCGGGCAGCGGCTCCGTGGCGATCATCAGCGAGTACAGCGGCGCGATCGCCCGCTGGAATCCGGGCAGGCCCGGCGTGTACCCCTCGGTCGCCCGCACGACGCAGTCCGCGCGGACCGTGCCGAGCGCGGTGACGACGCGGCCCGGCGCGATCGACAGCACCGGCGTTCGCTCGAACATCGAGACGCCGGCAGCGCGCACCGTCGCCGCCAGCCCGCGCACCAGCCGGGCCGGGTGGATCGCCGCGCAGTGCGGCGTGTACGTCCCGCCCAGCACGCCGGTGGCCGCCGCCAGCGAGCGCGCCTCCGCGGCGCCGAGCAGCCGCAGGTCGTCTTCGCCGAACCCGAACTCCCGCGCCGCCGCGACCTCGGCCCGGGCCCGCTCGAGCTGGGCGGCCGAGCGGGCTAGCTGGATCGTGCCGCCCTTGGCCCAGTGACAGTCGAATCCCTCGGCCGCCGCGACCCGGCCCACCTCGTCCACGGTCTCCTGCATCGCGCGCTGCATCGCGATCGCCCCCGCGCGGCCGGTGGCAGCGAGCCGCGCCAGCTTGGTCAGCGACGCGGGGAACAGGGCCGAGCACCAGCCGCCGTTGCGCCCCGACGCGCCGAATCCGGCGATCTCCCGCTCGCACACCACGATCCGCAGCCCGGGATCGTGCCTCGCCAGGTAATACGCCGTCCACAGGCCGGTGAAGCCGGCGCCGACGATCACGACGTCGGCCTGCAGGTCGCCGGGCAGCGCGGCGCCCGGCGCGAGCGTGCCGGGCACGGTGTCGTGCCAGAGCGACAGCCCCCGGTAGCGATCAGCCTGCGGCATGCCGCCCATGGTGGCACGTGATCGGCCTGTCCCTGTGGTCGGGCATGCTGGAGCCATGACGTCCGCCGCGGCCGAGTCCGCCGCCAGCCCGCCGCCGCCGCGCGATCCGAGCCGGCCGTACCGGATCTGCGTCGTCTGCCTTGGCAACATCTGCCGGTCGCCCATGGCGGAGCGGGTGCTCGCGGCGCAGCTGGACCGGGCCGGCCTGGCCGACCGGGTGGTCGTCGAGAGCGCGGGGACCGGCGACTGGCACGTCGGGCAGCCGATGGACGCCCGCGCTCGGGCCGAGCTGTCCCGCCGCGGCCACGACGCCGACGGGCACGAGGCCCGGCAGATCCAGCCAGGCTGGCTCGACGACTACGACCTGCTGCTCGCTGTTGACGACTTGAGCGTCGCCGGGCTCACCGCGCTCGCCGCGGGCAGGCCGGGCCTGGCGGGCCGGATCACGCTGCTGCGCGCGTTCGATCCGGGGGCGGCCGACGGCACCGACGTGCCCGACCCGTACTACGGCGGCGCAGCGGACTTCGCAGCCGTCTTCGACCTGGTCGACACCGCCGCGAAGGGCCTCGTCAGCCGGCTCGGCGAACTCCTCTGAGCGGCCCGATGGATGCGGCGGCCCGGCTCAGCCTCGGCGGGCTGCTGGGCACCGATGTCACGGCGGCGCAGCACCTGGGCGGGCAGCACGGCGTCCGGCACTACCGCCTTTCGCTCGCCGACGGCCGTTCGGCTTTCGCGAAGATAGGAACGAAGATAGGGAACGGGGTCGACGGCGCCAGTGCCGCCCGTCGGGCCGCCGCCGCGCCGGGGCCGGACCACGGCACCGTCGGCGGCTCCGGCAAGTCGTCCGCCACGACACCCGCCGCCGGGTT
>JASHQA010000290.1 GCA_030037785.1 Streptosporangiaceae bacterium | reverse complement strand
ATCGAGGCCGCCTACCGGGCCGACCTCGAGGCGGCCGAGGACCCAGCGGGACTGCTCGCCGACATCCGGGCGCGGCTGGACGCGGTGCGCAGCCCGTTCCGCACCGCCGAGCGGTTCGGCATCGAGGACATCATCGACCCGCGCGAGACCCGGCCGCTGCTGTGCGACTGGGTGCGCGACGCCTACGCGCTCCTGCCCGGTCAGCCGGGGCCGCCGTCGTTCGGCACCCGCCCGTGACGAGCCCGTTCCCCTCCTTATCGTCCTTATCGGCAGCCCCGGTGCGGGCTGCGGGCATGATGGCTGGATGACCACCATGACGCTGGACTTCTCGGTCATCCCGGCCAGTGCCCGGCGGGCAGAGGTCCAGCGGCTGTGTGACGCCATGGCCGCCGCAGACCGGGCCGGCCGGTACTCGCGGCTGACCGTCGAGCGGCCGTGGTCGGTGCACAATCCGGTGCTCGAGGGCGAGTTCGCGGCGCCCGCCGCGATCGGCTGGTACCTGGAGCGCGAGCTTGGTCGGCTGGCCGAGGCGGGCGCGACGATCTCGGTCGGGCCCGGCAGGCCGGCGCTCGACCTGCACGACCCGGCGCTCGGCCCGGCGCTCGACGAGGCAAGCTCAGACCCCCGGCGCAAGAAGCTGTTCCTGTTCTCCCCGGAGCGGATGGCGCTGTCGATCGACCGGTTGCGGCACTACACCGGGACCCCAGCCGAGTCCTTCCAGCGGTACGTGCTGCTGACGAACTACGCCTGGCACCTGGCGGAATTCCGGGCTGCGCTGCCGAACTGCCTCGGGCCGGACACGCCCGACCGGCAGATGCCCGCCTGGCACTACCCGCTGCCCGGCCGGGCGGGGCTGACGATGGTCAACATCGGCGTCGGGCCGTCCAACGCCAAGACGCTCACCGATCACCTCGCGGTGCTGCGCCCCGACCTGGTGCTGATGATCGGCCACTGCGCCGGGCTGCGCAATCACCAGGAGATCGGGGACCTGGTGCTGGCGACCGCGTACCTGCGGGACGACCGCGTGCTCGACGACATCTTGCCGCTCAGTGTCCCGGTGGTGGCCAACCACACGTTGAATTCGCTGCTGCTCGACGAGGTCGGCGCGCGCGGGCTGCGCAGCCGGATGGGCATCGTGTTCACCACCGCCAACCGCGACTGGGAGCTGAGCCTGGGCTCGGTCGCGGAGCGGCTGCGACTGTCCCGGGCGATCGCCGTCGACATGGAGTCAGCGACCGTCGCGGCGAACGGGTTCCGGTACCGGATACCGACCGCCACGCTGCTCGCCGTCAGCGACAAGCCGCTGCACGCGATTCCCAAGCTCAGCTCCGAGGCGCAGGACTTCTACGCCGCGTCCCGGCGGCAGCACGTCGAGATCGCGATCGCCCTGGCGGAGAAGGTGCGGACGATGTATCCAGGCGGGTTGCCGACAGCCGACATCCGGTCCGCGGACGAGCCACTGCTCGGCCTCACCGAGCCAGGCCCGCCGTCGCCCGGAACTTCGCCGCCCGGCCCGCCGCCGGCAGTCCCGCCGCCGCCCGCACCCCCGCCGCCCGCACCCGCGGGGTCGGGCTAGCGCCAGGTAGTGTCGCCCGCGTGCCAACCCCCGAGTTCATCACGAGGCTCCGGTCCCGTATCGGCCACGACATGCTCTGGCTCGCCACCGCTACCGCCGTGGTCTTCGACGCCGACGGACGGGTGCTGCTCGGCCGCCGCGCCGACAACGGCAGGTGGGCCCCGCCCGGCGGCATCATCGACCCGGCCGAACAGCCGGCCGATGCCGCCGTCCGGGAGGCCTTCGAGGAGACCGGCGTGCGCGCCGTCCCCGAGCGGCTGGTCGCGGTCACGGTGGCGCCGCCGATGACCTACCCCAACGGCGACCGGGTCCAGTACCTTGACCTGCTGTTCCGGTGCCGCGCGACCGGAGGGGTGGCCAGGGTGAACGACTCGGAGTCCGTCGAGGTCGGCTGGTTTGCGCTCGACGCGCTGCCGACGATGACCGAGCGGGTGCTGGGCCTGCTGGCGCAGGCCACCTCCGGTACGGCTGCGGCGTGGTTCGCATTCGCGGGCACCGATGACGTGCCCGGCGGGAACTGACGGTCAGCCTGCGGCATCGCCCAGCTCGCGGCCAGACGCTGGCTAGCTGGCCCGGACCGCATCCACCGGCGGCGGATCGCTGTCCTGGCCGAGCGCATCCTGGCCGAGCGCATCCTGGCCGAGCGCGCGTGCGGCCGTCAGCCCTGGCTGCTGCGACACCAGGGTCGGCGCCTGGCCGCTGCGCCACTCGTCGAAGGCCATCGCCAGCAAGCTCGGCACGAGGTCCGTCGACCGCCGCACGACCCAGGCCGTCCCCTTGGTGGCCAGCCACGCGACCTGCTCGGCCCTGCTCGGCGGCTCGTTCGTCGGTTCGGCGCCAGGCGGTGGCCCAACCAGATGGCCGGCATCGGCCAGCAGCGCGTGGAACCTGCGGGCGATGTGCCGGTGTCCGCGCTCACTCGGGTGCAGTCGGTCGACCGCCCACATCCGCGGGTCGTACACCAGGGCGTCGCCGGCCGCGTCGAAGTGCAGCGTGCCGAACCGCTCGGCGGTCCGGTCGATGATGTCGTTCAGCACGTGCGCCCGCGTGGCCAGCGGCCTGGCCAGCACGTCGGGCAGGTGCAGCATGCGGCCTGGGTCCGGCAGCCGCATGGTGAGTACGTCGGCGCCGGCCGCCCGCAGCGCGCCGATCACGTGCGCGGACGAGTCGGCGAGCCGTGCGGGATCGAAGTTGGGGCGGAGGGTGTCGTTGATGCCGATGACCACGCTGGCCACATCGGGCCGCAGTTGCAGCGCAGCCGGGAGCTGATCGCGCTCCAGGTCGGCCATCAGCGCGCCGTTGCGAGCGACGATGCGCAGCGCCGGGTCGGGCAGTGTCTCCGCGAGCAGCGTGGCCCAGCCGCGCCAGGCCCGGTTGCCCCGCCGGTGGCCGGGTGCCGGATCGAGCCGGACAGGGTCGCCGATGCCGAGCGTGATCGAGTCGCCGAGCGCGGCGAACGTCGTCACGCGGCCACCGCCTCGGGGAAGGCTCTGCTGTCCGCGCCCAGCACCGCGGCGTACTGACCGATCAGCTCGTCGCACAGCACCGGCCAGGTGCGGCCGAGCACCAGCTGCCGACCGGCCTCGCCCTGCGCCGCGCGCAGTTCCGGGTCCGCCACCAGGGCGCCCACCGCGTCCGCGAGCGCCGCGGCGTCGTTGGGCTGTACCAGAAATCCGGTCACGCCGTCGCGGACCAGATCGAGCGGCCCGCCAGCGGCGGGCGCGACGACGGGTAGCCCGCTCGCGGCAGCTTCCTGCAGGGTCTGCCCGAAGGTGTCGTGCGGCCCGGCATGCACGAACACGTCAAAGCTGGCGTAAATCCTCGCTAGTTGCTCGCCGCCGTGCTGGCCGAGGAACACCGCCGACGGCACCGCGCGACGCACCGCGGCCTCGGCCGGGCCGCTGCCCACGAGGACGAGCCGCACCCCTGGCAGCCTGGCGACCTGCGTCAGCAGGTCGAGGCGCTTCTCTGTCGCCAGCCGCCCGACGTAGCCGACCACGACGTCGGCGCCGGCCGCCAGTTCGGCGTGCAGGCGCTCGCTCCGCTTGGCCGGGTCGAACCGCTGGCAGTCGACCCCCCGAGCCCAGACCCTGACCCGCTCGATGCCGTGCGCGCGCAGGTCCGCAGCGGTCGCGGTGCACGGTGAGAGGGTCAGGTCGCACGCGTTGTGAATCTTCCGCAGCCGGTGCCAGGCGATCGCCTCGCCAACCGCGCCGGTGTGGTACGTGCGCGCGTACGCGGGCAGGTCGGTGGCGTAGACGGCGACGAGCGGCACTTGTTCGCGGAGGGCGGCCGCGCAGCCTCCGGCCCCGAGCACGAACGGCCCCGCCAGGTGAACGAGGTCGGCGCGGTGCTCCGCGATCGCGGCCCGCACCCGGCCGCCCGGCAAGCCGACGCGGAACCCCGGGTAGACCGGGACGGCGACCGACGGCACCCGGAGGATCGGGAAGGCGAAGCCGTCATCCGGCAGTGGCACGCCACGAGCGGGCTCGGGCGCGATCACGAGGGGCTCATGGCCCGCGGTGTGCAGGTACTCCGCCACTCGCACCGCCGTGTGCGCGACGCCGTTGACGTCGGGCGGAAAGGATTCTGTGACATAAGTAATTCGCACGCTCACACGGTCCGGTACTGGCGTGCCCGCGACAGCCGACACGCCATGACCGGGCAGCGAACTGTGCGTGACATCTCGGCGCTCTACCCGGGCCCTCGGGCGGCGGGCCGCTGGTCAGCGGAGCAGCAGCCGGGCCGCGAGTTCCAGGTGCGCCGTGACGTCGTCGGCCGACGCGCGCCTCGTTACCCACGCGACCAGGTTGGACAACCAGACGTCGCCGATGATCCGCGCGATGGCGCGCTCGTCGGCCGTCGGCTCGCCGTCGTGCATCGCCCTGGTGAGCATGCTTTCCATGAGCCTCGCCACCGAGTTGACCTCGGTGGCGGCGCCGGGGTCGGCGAACATGAACGCCCGCGTCATGGCCTCGATCAGCAGCGGTTCACGCTGCATGGACCGGGTCACCAGGGACAGCACGTGCAGGACACGGTCGGGTGGCGTGTCGCCGGGGATGGGTGAGCGGCTGAGCCGCTCCTCCGCGCGCTCGAACTCCCGCGCCAGCCCGGATACCAGCAGGTGAATCTTGGAGGGAAAATACCGATAGAGCGTGCCCAGCGCCACGTCCGCACGGTCGGCGACGGCTCGCATCTGCACGGCTTCGTAGCCGCCCTTGGATGCGAGCGCGAGCGTCGCGTCGAGGATTCGCTTGCGCCGCTCGCGCTGCGCGGCCGAGCCAAGATCGGTCGCGGTCAAGGAGCGGGTCAGCTCGGCACTGGCATTGCCAGTCCGTGTTCGCGGCGCTGCCATGGTCGCCCTTCGTCCGCGCAGAGGCTGGCCCAGTCTAGCTATAACGTGTTCGAAAGCCGAGTTAGCAGCGAGCCCGTTTGCCGCCTAGGGGCCTGACCTGGGCTGACGCTGATAGCTGTCCGGCGTGGTGCAGTTCGTGGTCGCCGGAAAGAGAAACCTGTTCTACTACCTAATCACGGGCGCTGAGCACGCAGAACTCGTTGTCTTCCGGGTCGGCCATGACCACCCAGCTGACGTCGGCCGGCTCCTGGCCGACGTCGACGCGCCGGGCTCCGAGGGCTTCCAGGCGGCGTACCTCCACGTCCTGGCCGGTGTCGGGCGACGGCGCCAGGTCGATGTGCAGCCGGTTCTTCACGGTCTTTCCCTCGGGCACCGGCACGAAGATCAGCCCTGGCCCGCGCTCGAGCGGGGGGATGTCACGCGCGGGGTCGACCGCGTGTGGCGGGACCAGCACGACCTCGTCGGCGGACTCGTAGACGACGCGCCAGTCGAGCGCCGACGCCCACCAGCGACTCTGGGCCGCGACGTCGCGGCAGTCGACCACGACGCTGTACCAGCGGATGCTCATGACCCGACGGTAGCCGGGTTCTGGCGCCCCCGCAGCAGCGATCTGTGCGCGACCTAGCGCGCACCGTGCTCCGTGTCGAGCTCCCGGCGCCTGATCACGGCCTGCGAGCACAGCACAGGGCTGACCGTGCTCGCCCGAGCGGTCGGCCCGTGTACCCGACCGTGTCGCGCACGCAGAGGTACTGGCGTGCTCCGTCATCGGTGCGCTCGTGCATTCACACGGGCGCGGCCAAGCAGCCGGTCTACATCAGCCCGCGTCTCGGCCGACAGCGGACACGGGCCACTGCTCGTCCGAACCGTCCGCCACCAGCAGCGCCGTTTTCGCAGGTCAGCGCCCTTGTCCGCAGTTGCTAGAACGTGTTCTAATTTTGACTGGCTGCCGACGAGGAGGACAAGTTGCCGATCGCGCTGACCGCGGAGCAGCTTGCGCTTCAGGCCTCGATCCGGGAGTGGGCGAAGCGCGCCGGCACCATCGAGATCGTGCGCAGCCAGGAGCCGCGCGAGCCTGCCGGAGCGCAGCAGGTGCAGCAGGTGAGCGGCCGCGTCGGTTCGGGGCCCGCCGCGCAGCGCTGGGCCAGCCTGGCAGAGCTTGGCGTGTTCGGCGTCGGCGTCCCGGTCGCGTCGGGCGGGACTGGCGGCGGTTCCGCCGAGCTCGCGGCGGTGCTGGCTCAGCTCACTGACTCGCTGGTGCCGGGGCCGGTGCTGCCGACGCTGCTGGCCGCGCTGCTGCTCAGCCGGTGCGTGACCGGGCGGCAGGACACGGCGGACGCGGCCCTCCGCGCCATCGCGACCGGGCAGATCTCCGTGGCCGCCGCACTGACGCCGGGAACCGTCGTCGCGCAGGCCGCAACCGACGGATGCGTCCGGCTGACCGGGCGCACGGGTCCGCTGCTCGGTGGCGGCAGCACGACCCACCTGCTCGTCGGCGCTACGGCTGCCGACAGCGGCGTCTGGTGCCTGCTGCCCGCTGGCGAGCCAGGCGTCCGCCTCACGCCTCTGCCACCCGCCGACTTCTCTCGCTCGCTGGCCGACGCGACGCTCGCCGGCGTGCTCGCTGGCCCGGCCGACCTGCTGCCCGGCGTGACGACCGAGCACGTCCGTGACCTGGCCGCCGCGTTGTTCGCGGTGGAGGCGGCTGCGGTGGCAGGCTGGTGCACGCGCGCCGCCGCGGACTACGCCACGATCCGTCAGCAGTTCGGCCGCCCGATCGGTGCGTTCCAGGCAGTCAAGCACCTGTGCGCGAGCATGGCCTGCCGCGCCGAGTCCGCCGCGGTGCTCGGCTGGGACGCGGTCCGGGCAGTCGACGACGGACCGGGCGAGCTGGCGCTGGCGGCGGCCGCGGCAGCCGCCAGCTGCCTCGACACGGGCGTCGACGTGGCGAAGGACTGCGTGCAAGTACTCGGCGGCATCGGCTTCACGTGGGAGCACGACGCGCACCTGTACCTGCGCCGCGCTGTCGCGCTGCGCCAGCTGCTCGGCGGGTCCGCGGCGTGGCGGGACCGGGCGGTCGTGCTGACCACCGCGGGCGTGCGCAGGCAGCTCACCATCGCTGGCGTGCCGGACGAGAACGGCACCGCGACCGCGGTTCGGGCCGCGGCCCGGCAGGCGGCAGCCCGAATCGTCCGGCTGCCGGCAGCCGCGCGGCGAGTCGCGCTCGCCGAGTCCGGCTACGCGGCGCCATCCTGGCCGTTGCCCTACGGGCTGGCCGCCACCCCGGCCGACTGCCTGATGATCGACGAGGAGCTCGCCGCCGCCGGGCTCGCCAGACCGGACCTCGTCATCGGCGGCTGGGCGCTCGCCGCGATCCTCGGCCACGGCAGCCGCGACCAGCACGACCGGTTCGCCGCCCCGACGTTGCGCGGCGAGATCGCCTGGTGCCAGCTGTTCAGCGAGCCGGAGGCGGGCTCTGACCTGGCCGGGCTGCGTACCAGGGCGGAGCGGACGGACGGTGGCTGGCTGCTGACCGGCCAGAAGGTGTGGACGTCACTGGCCGGGCAGGCCGACTGGGCGATCTGCCTGGCCCGCACGAACCCGGCGGTGGCCAAGCACCGGGGGTTGTCGTTCTTTCTGGTCGCGATGGCGAGTCCGGGCATCGACGTCAGGCCGCTGCGCGAGCTGACCGGCCGCGAGATGTTCAACCAGGTCTTCCTCGACCAGGTGTTCGTCCCCGATGAGTGCCTCGTCGGGGAGCCGGGCGAGGGCTGGCGGATCGCCCGCACCACGCTCGCGTCCGAGCGAGTGGCGATGGGTACCGGCTCCTCGGTCGGCGAAGCGGTCGAGCACCTGCTCGAGCTCGCGGCCCAGACCGAAGCCACGGCCGACCCGCTCATCCGGCAGCGACTCGGCGCGCTCGTCGCCGATGGCATGGCCGTGTCTCTGCTCGACCTGCAGGCGGTCCTCGCGACCCGCGCCGGTGGTGATCCGTCCCCGCTCGCCGCCGTGCGCAAGCTCGCCGGGGTCGCGCACCGGCAGGCCGTCGCCGAGGCAGCACTCGAACTCGCCGGCCCGGCGGGCGCGGGCGCGACCGACCCGGCGCTGCAGGAGTTCCTGCTGACCCGTTGCCTCAGCATCGCCGGCGGCACGACGCAAATCCTGCTGTCGCTCGTCGGCGAACGGCTGCTCGGCCTGCCCAGGGAGGAGAGCCGCTAAGTGGACTTCACCCCCGGCGAGGCCGAGCGGGAAGCGGCCAGGCTAGCCGCGCAGGTCCTCGGGGCCGCAGCACGCTCGACGGCGGACTTCGATGACGGCCTCTGGAAGGAACTCGGTCAGGCCGGCCTGCTCGCGCTGGCGCTGCCCGCCGACCTCGGCGGCGATGACCTCGGCGTGCTGGCAACCGCGGCCGTGCTGACCGAGGCAGGCAGGCACGCCGCCCGGATCCCCGCGCTCGCCACCCTGGCGCTCGGCGTGCTGCCGGTCGCACGGGATCCCGACGCCGGGCTGGCACGGCGGCTGCTGTCCGGCGTTGCGACCGGCGACACCGTGCTGACCGCTGCGCTCCGCGAGCCGTCGGATCCCATGCCGCGCACGCCAGCCACCACCACCACCGTCGCCGGCGAGACGGTGTCGGGGGTCAAGATCGGCGTCCCGTACGCCGCCACAGCCCGGTGGATCCTGGTGCCGGCGAGCACGCCGGCTGGCACCGCCGTCGTCGTTGTCGGGTCCGACGGCAACGGGCTGTCGTGCCAGCGCACCCACAGCTCCGCCGGACTGCCGGAGTACACGCTGCGGCTGGACCGCACACCGGTGGTCGGTGTCCTGGCCGGCTGCGACGTCGGTGCGCTCTACGAGCTTGCCGTCGCGGGTGCGTGCGCGGTGGCGGACGGGGCTGTTGCCGCGGCGCTCGAGCTGACCACCGCGCACGTCCGCAG
>JASHQA010000289.1 GCA_030037785.1 Streptosporangiaceae bacterium | reverse complement strand
GCCGTTCGCCGCTTACCAAAGGTCCGCGCGGCCCGCCGGATTAGCGCGACCGCGCGACCGGCCATGCTGCGGCGGCTCACCCCTGACCGGCGCTGGCGCCCCCCATAGTCAGGAGATGGGGCTCGAGGTGGCCTGATCCGGGGGCAGGACGCAGAACTCGTTGCCCTCGGGGTCGGTCAGCGTGATCCAGCCCCGGCCGTCGGCCCGGCGGAAGTCACCGACCTGCGACGCGCCGAGCGCCAGCAGCCGTTCCACCTCCTCGTCTCGCGTGCCGTTCACCGGGCGCAGGTCGAAGTGCAGCCGGTTCTTCAGTTTCTTCTGGCCGTCAGGAACCGTGATGAACAGCAGGACCTGGCTGAGGTCACGTGACATGATCGGGCACAGTTCGTGGCCGGGCTGGTTCGGGTCGTCGGGATCCTCAATGAAGTCCAGCACCCTGGACCACCAGACCGACTGCGCGTAGGCGTCAACGGCGTCAACCGTCGTGTGCGATATGCGGCTCGTCATGGCGACGATCTTGTGGTTGAACAATGCCCCGGTCAAACCATTTCGCTCCGAAGCGTCTCTCCGCTCGATCACGACACACGGCACGAAATGCTCGCCCCCGTCGACGAGCTCGCGGCCACAACCTCTACTCGGTGCACCAGCCGATGGCTCCCAGTGGCTGGCCCCGGTGAATCATCGCTGGCAGGCGGGCGGGTGTGCCAGCGCCCGTCCGTGCCGGGCAGGACTGCCGGCCGAGATCGGCGAGGCCAGAGCATCTGCCGTGATCGCTCGCGAAGGCCGAACCCGGTGAGCACCGCCCTGGTCGCCTTCGCCATCGCCATTCCATCCTGGCCAGCGCTCCGGTCCGACGGTCGCGCGGGATCGATGATCCGGTTCTTGAGTAGCCGTGCCAGCTGGCTGACCTCAGCATCGAGCAGCTGGGTTAGTCGTAGCCGCAGCTCCTGGTCTTCTCTAACCGACAGCAGTGGCTGAAACTCGAACGTGGGCGAATGCGCCCACGACTCGCTCTGGCGCCAGCCCTTTATCGCCGCGGCTCGGCGAGACTCGGCCCGGGAGCACCAGAACCCGTCACCGTGGGTTACGCAAGAGGTTCGCGGGATCGCCGTCCCAGCCGCCTCGCGTCTGCTATATGTCCGCGGCCATCGGCTCGTCGAACGCGTGCCCGCGACCCCCGGTGATGAGCGTCACTAGTTCGAACGTACAGCCGAGACGATGTCATTTCGGGATTATCGCAGGTCAGCATGATGCAATCGAACGGGAAACGGAAGTGCTAGCATGGCTGCCCAGCAGGCCCGAAGCCGACGCGCGCGCAATTGCGCTGATACAGCGAGCGGTCTGCAGACCGCCCACTCGGCCAGGCGACGCTAGCTAAGACAAGATCGCTAATCGTTGCGCTGACCTGCAGGAACTACGACCCGTCATCGGTGGCAGGTGTTGGGTTCGAACCAACGTAGGCTGAGCCGACGGTTTTACAGACCGCTCCCTTTGGCCACTCGGGCAACCTGCCGTACGCCGTCCCGCAGAACGGCACTGTGAAGGATAGCGGACCCGCCCAGGTAGGTCACACCGGCTGGTTTGTCGGCGTGCCGACCATGCCGACGCTGCCAGATACGCAGCGAAGGGAGGAATCGCCGGATACCGGTAGCGCCAGGCTACGTGGGTGGCACCTAGGCGATGGCCGCCTCAACCGCTCCGTTGGACCGCGGCACCGGATGCAGGGCGGGCGCGTCGGGCTCGAACTCGATCAGGCCGTGCCGGAACGCGATCATCAGGGCCTGAGCCCGGTTGGCCGCACCTAGCTTCTCGTACAGCCGGGACACGTATGTCTTGGCCGTCGACTGACTGATGTACATGCGCGTGGCGATGGCCGGGACCGACAGCCCGCTATGCAGCAAGTCGAGTACCTCGGCCTCACGAGCGCTGAGCGCCAGTTGGGTCCTGGCCACCTGACGGCGGGACAGCGCCAGCGCCAGCCCGGCGGCCGTGAACGAAGCCGCAGCAACCGAGGCGTGCCGGATCGCAGCGAGCAATTCCTGGACCGGCGCGCTCTTCGGCACGAAGGCCGAAACCCCGGTCTCCAGGGCCCGGAACAGCACGTCGTCCTGATCCTTCGACGTCAGCATGACAATGCCCAGTTCGGCGTACCTGTCCCTGAGCTCTCTCGCCAGTTGCAGCCCGTCACCATCCGGCAGCGTCACATCGATGGTCACCACCTGGGGCCGGAACGCGGCGAGCACGCTCGGTGCGTCGGCCGCCAGCCCGCACTCGGCAACGATCTCCATGTCCGGCTGCCCAGCCACCAGTTCACGAAGGCCATAGCGAATGAGCGTGTGGCCGTCGACCACGACGATACCGATCGGCATAACGAATCCCCACCCTTGCTCCTGCGATCCGACCTGTCGCCCCAGACCCATCGGATTCGTTGGCTAGATGACGTGCGACCTGAATGGTCGGTTTACAGCCCGACCTGCAGTTTTTCTGAGTTGTGTCCTAGCCCACGTCGCGTATCAGGACGAAGCTAGCCGACCCCGACGATAGCCAGAATGGCACCACCGAGTAGAAACGGGCCAAAGCAGATCGAACTGCTCAGGGTCAGCCGCCGGGTAGCCAGCAGCGTGACGCTGACAACCGCGCACAGGACGAACCCCAGCGCGGCGCCGAGGATCAGCGTGTGCCAGCCCAGCCAGCCCAGTGCGAGACCCGCCAGGCCGGCCAGCTTGACGTCGCCGCCGCCTAGCTGACCTGGCCGCAGCAGCGCAAGGATCAGGAATGCGCCGGCCAGCGCGCACCCGCCCAGCAGCGCGCGCTCGAGGTCCGCCCCCCGATCACTGATCAGCGCGGCAGCACCGAGCAGCGCGACTAGGACCGGGTAGGCAGGCAGCGTCAGCCAGTTCGGGAGCCGGTGAACGGCGATGTCGATGGCGCCGAGCGCGACGCCGAGCACGCCGAGGAACGCAAAGGCTGCCACGACGGGCTGCCCCCCGAAGCGGCCCAGCAGGAGCGCCAGCACCGCGGCGGCTGCGAGTTCCAGGACACCAGGCGCACCCAGCCAGGCTCGGCACTGGCCACACCGAGGCGACAGCCAGCCTGGCAGGCTGGCGCCGCACCGGGCGCAGTCGTGCCGCACCCGATCCCCACTCGGCACCGACAGCCGGAACACCGGTCCCCGCAGCAGCACGCCGATCACGATCCCCGCCATCCCGCCAGCGATCGCCCAGCCCGTGTGCACGCCGCCGACGCTAAGTCATCGCGAGCGCGAGGCGGGCACAGTCGCGCGGCTCGTGACCGAGCGGACGACACCGTGTCGGCCGGCCGGCGGACATGCCGGCCGGCCAGCCAGCCATTTCTGCCAGTCCGGCCGACAGCGGACCGATGACCTGATCCTCCACAGTGCTGCCTTGCCGGTCGAGCGATGCCGGCCTGCAGACGGGCGGTGGTCACCGCCCACGGACAACGCCCAAGGAGCGTCAGATGCTCAGGTATGCAGTGGCATTCTCGAACTTCCTGCACACCGCGTTCAGTCGCGGCGACCGCGGCGTCACCGCCGTCGAGTACGCGCTGATCCTCGCGCTGATCGCCGGGGTGATCATCGTCGTGGTCACGACGCTCGGCACCGACATTCGGACAGAGTTCTGCAACGTCACCAAGAGCCTCGGCGGCGGCTCCTGCGGCACCACTGGGCCGCCGTAAGAGCAGCGTGCGGTGCGACAGGGCGCGGCGAGGCCGTCGCGCCGCATCATCGTCAGCGGCGGGGGCAGCCGCCCCTCCAGGCGAGTGTCGGAGTGCTCAAACGGTGACGCGCACAGCCAGCGATCGGGCCGACCGACAGATCGGGCGGCTAGCACGCCCCGTACAACAACCAAGGAGCCCTCAGATGCTCAAGTACACAGCGGCTTTCTCCAATTTCTGGCGTGCCGCGCTCAGTCGTGCCGCGCTCAGTCGTGCCGCGCTCAGTCGCGGCGATCGCGGTGTCACTGCGGTTGAGTACGCGCTGATCCTCGCCCTGATCGCCGGCGTGATCATCGTCGTGGTCACGACGCTCGGCACCGACATCCAGAACGCCTTCTGCACCGTCACCAAGAGCCTCGGCGGCGGCGCTTGCGGCAACGTCCCCTGAGAGCAGCGTCCAGTGGGACAGCCCGGGGTAAACGGGCTGTCCCACCCAGCATCGGGCCTAGGAGGCAGTCTGCGATGAGGCGGGGCAGGTGGCGGCGGGTGGCGTCCGACCGCGGCGCAGCCGCGGTCGAGTTCGCCCTCGTGCTTCCGCTACTGCTGCTCCTGGTGTTCGGCATCATCGACTTCGGCCGCGCGCTCAACACCCAGATCACGCTCACCGAGGCGGCTAGGGAGGGTGCGCGGCTGGAGTCGGTCGGCCAGCCGGCCGGCACCGTCATCACTGAGACTCAGGCGGCCGCCACCGGGCTGAATCCGGTCACGGTGACGATTACGAGCAACTGCCCGGACGGCGCTGGCCCCACCGCCAACGCCGTCGTGCGGGCCAACTACAACTTCTCCTTTATCACCCCGGTGGGGGCCATCGCCGCCTTGTTCGGCGGCAACCTCGGCGGCCCGATCGCCATGTCCGCGACCGGGGTGATGCCGTGCGAAACCTGATCGCGGGCCTGGCCAGGCCGATGCTGCGGCTGCTCGGCCGTGATGACCGCGGGGCCGTCGGCGCCATCGTCGCGATCCTGATCGGCGCGGGCGTACTGACCGGCATGGGCGCCATGGTCGTCGACGTCGGCGAGCTCTATCTGAACCGCGCCCAGCTGCAGAACGGCGCCGACGCCGCGGCGCTCGCCGTCGCCGAGAGCTGCGCCGATGGCGCCTGCCAGCCAGCACTCGCGCCCGGCTATGCCGCGGCCAACGCCTCGGCCCTGACGGGCGACCAGGCCGCGATCGTCTCGCCGGTTTGCGGCGTCACCACCGTGCCCAGCAGCCTGCCGCGGTGCACGCAGCCGACCGGCGGCATGGTTAACTGCCCGGCCGCTCCCGTAGGCGTCGCGAACTACGTTGACGTCTACGACGAGACAGCGACGCCGAGCGGTTCACTGCTCCCGCCGGTATTTGGCCGGACGCTGCTTGGCAACGCCGGATACGACGGCACGACGGTGCACGCGTGCGCGCAAGCAGCCTGGGGAGCGCCGGAGTCCGCCGATACCCTCTCGTTCACCATCTCCGCGTGTGAGTGGGACGCGGCCACCAGCCTGGGAACCAACTACGCGCCCCCGCCGCCCGCCATCCCAGCGCCGTCGTACGACCAGCGGGTCATGCTGCACGGCCAGTCGTCGGACACCGGCTGCCCGACCGAGCCCAGGGGAGCTGACGGGCCGGGCAACTTCGACTGGACGGCCAGCGATCCCCAGGGCAGCTGCACACTCGAGGTCACCCCCCCGACCTACACCGGCCAGCCCGGCACTGCCGACCCCGGGTGTCCGGCCGTGCTGAAGGCGGACTACCTCAACAAGACGGTCGTCTTCATCCCCATCTACGTCACCGAGGACGTGCAGGGCAACACCGGCACCTACGAGTTGAAGGGCTTCGCCGCCTTCGTCATCACCGGCTTCAGCATTCCCGGCGGATCAGAGCCGGACCTGCTCAACCCCGCGAACAACTGCTCCGGCTCCGAGAAGTGCATCGACGGCTACTTCACCCAGGCGCGCTTCCCAGGGCCCGGCGTACCGGGCGGGACTGACTTGGGTGCGACGGTCGTCGCGCTCACCGGCTGAAGGGGCTGCAGTGCTGAGAGAAGAGGAACAGTGACACGTCGATTGCTGACCATCTGCCTGGCCATCTTGCTGGCCGTCATCGGCGCCGTGCTGGTCATCGCGTACGTCAACGGGGCGAACTCGCGGGCCATCGCCGGGCAGAAGGCGGTGACAGTGCTCATCGCTGCCAAGGCCATCCCCGCCGACACAACGGCTAGCGCCGCGCAGAGCGAGGGCCTGCTGGCGCACGAGGTGCTCCCCGCGAAGTCTGTGCCGGCCAACGCCCTTCGGTCGATCACGCCGGGCCTGGCCCAGCTTGTCACCAGCGCCGAAGTCGAGCCCGGCCAGCTGCTGCTACGCCCGATGCTGATATCGGCGAGCCTGGCGTCGGCGACCGGCACGCTGGCCATCCCGTCGGGGATGGTGGCGGTCACCATCAACCTGTGCCTGCCAGAAGCGGTGGCGGGCTACGTCCATGCGGGTTCCGATGTCGCCATCTACGACACGTCGGTGCCCGCCGGTGGCACGCTCAGCGCCTCGGATAACTGCTCCGCTGGGCACTCCCAGCAGGCGCAGGCGACCACCCAGCTCGTGCTCGCGTCGGCCCAGGTGCTGTCGGTGGGGCCCGCCGGAACCTCGTCCAGCTCCGACACGTCCACCTCGAGCTCGGTGTTCACGTCGTCCAGCGCCTCGTCCAGCCAGACCCAGAGCACCGACGGCACGCTCGTGACACTGGCCGTGACGCCTGCCGAGGCGAGCCAGCTCATCTTGCTGACCGTCACCGGCCTCCCCTACCTTGCCCTGCTGAACTGAGGAACCAGACATGCCCATCGTGTGTGAGCCCAGGGACAGGGCCGAGCACCTCATCCGGAGCGTTGACGGCCACGTCGTCGCCGCGGACAGCCTGGCCGTTGCCGCGCAGCTTCTCGAGCGCGACCCGAGGGAGACCCTCGTCGTGATCGGTCCCGACGCACCAATGCCAGAGGTGCTCGGATTCGCGTCCGCGCTGCGGGTCAGCCGGCCCGCGGCCGGGGTCGTGCTGGCGCGCGACTACGTCGACGTCACGCTGCTCACCAAGGCGCTTCAGGCGGGCATCCGCGAGGTCGTGCCCGCCGACGATCTCGAGGCGATCGGCGCCGCGTGCCGCCGGTCCCGCGACCTGTCCAGGCGGATGCTGGCCGCGGCCGGGACCGATGACCGCGCGCCGAGTGCCGGGCGCGAGGGCGAGATCGTGACGGTCTTCGCGGCAAAGGGCGGGTCGGGCAAGACCACGCTGGCCACGAACCTCGGTGTGGTGCTCTCCCAGGGCGGCAGGCTGCGTGTGTGCGTCGTCGACCTCGACCTCGCGTTCGGCGACGTCGCGATCACGGTCCAGCTCGATCCGGTGCGGACCATCGTGGACGCGCTGCCCATGGCGGGTCACGTCGACACCACGGGCGCGGCGTCACTGCTCACCCGCTACCGGCAGGGGATCGAGATGCTGCTCGCGCCCGTGACTCCCGGCGATGCTGAGAAGATCCCGCCCAAGCTCGTCGGCGAACTGCTCGCCGTGCTGCGGGGCATGTTCAGCTACGTGGTGGTGGATACGCCCGCGCAGTTCAGCGAGCACGTGCTGACCGCCATGGACGCCTCCGCGCATCACGTCCTGCTGAGTACCCCCGACGTGCCTGCCGTGAAGAACCTGCGGGTAACCCTCGACATGCTCGACATGCTGTCGTATCCGAAGGAGATCCGGTCCGTGGTACTCAACCGGTCCGACTCCAAGGTCGGGCTGACGGCCGAACAGCTCGAGCGGGCAGTCCGCAGCCCCATCGTCGCGCACGTGCCGTCCAGCCGCGCGGTACCCATCTCGATCAACCAGGGCACGCCCATCACCCTCGGGAATCCTGGCCACCCGGTGAGCCAGGCCATCACCAGGTTCGCCGAGGAATACCTGCTCGGTGGCCCGGCCACGCACGCAGACCGGCAGCCCCGAGGCCGGCGCGGCCGGAGGTCGGCATGAGCCTGTCCGATCGGCTGGCTCAGCGGCAGCCGCCAGCCAGCGCGCCGCGGGTGTCGCTGGCACCGCGGGTCATGGGCACCCCCGGCCTGCCACGCCGCCACGCCCGGCATGCCGACCCGTTCGCGGAGGTCAAGCGCGTCGTGCACGAAGCACTGCTCGAGGCGCTCGGCCCCCGGCTCTACGACGCGCGCCTCGACCAGCGCGAGCTGGAAGTGCAGGTCATGCAAGCGCTGCAGGAGGTGCTGCAGCGCGAGGACACGCCGCTCACCGTGGCGGACAAGTCCAGGGTTGCGCAGGAGGTGGCCGACGAGATCCTGGGGCACGGCCCACTCGAGCCGCTGCTCCGCGATCCGGAGATATCCGAGATCATGGTGAACGGCCACGACCAGATCTACGTGGAGCGCACCGGCCGGATCTACGGCGTGCCGGCGGCGTTCACCAACGAAGCGCACCTGCGTCGGACCATCGACAAGATCGTGGCCAGGGTCGGCCGCAGAGTCGACGAGGCCAGCCCGATGGTGGACGCCCGGCTGCCCGACGGCAGCCGGGTCAACGCCGTCGTGCCGCCGATCGCGCTCGACGGGTCACTGCTGACCATCAGGAAGTTCGCTGCTGAGCCGTTCACCGTCGACGACCTCATCGCGTTCGGCACCATGACGGCGGGCGTGGCTGAGCTGCTGCGCGCGTGTGTTCGCGCCCGGCTGAACATCGTGATCGGCGGCGGTACCGGATCCGGCAAGACGACGTCGCTGAACGTACTGTCCAGCTTCATCCCGGCCGACGAGCGGATCGTGACCATCGAGGACGCCGCGGAACTGCAGCTGCGGCAGGAGCACGTGCTGCGGATGGAAGCACGCCCGCCGAACCTGGAGAACCGCGGCGAGGTGGCGATCAGGGACCTCGTCCGCAACTCGCTGCGGATGCGGCCGGACCGGATCATCGTCGGCGAGGTACGCGACGCCGCGGCGCTGGACATGCTGCAGGCCATGAACACCGGCCACGACGGCTCGATCTCGACCGTGCACTCCAACTCGCCCCGCGACACCCTCGCCCGGCTGGAGACGATGGTGCTGATGGCTGACCTGCACCTGCCGCAGCGCGCGATCAGGGAGCAGATGGCATCGGCGGTCAACCTGATCGTCCATCAGAGCAGGCTCAAGGACGGCAGCCGGCGCATCACGCACATCACCGAAGTGCAGGGCATGGAGGGTGAGGTGATCACGCTCCAGGACATCTTCCTGTTCGACTTCCACGCTGGCGTGGACGAGACCGGCCAGCACCGCGGGGTGCTGCGCAGCACGGGGTTGCGGCCCCGGTTCCTTGACACCCTCGCCGACCGCGGCGAGGTCGTACCCGCTGCCGCCTTCGCCAGCCAGGGCCAGCAGCGATGACACGGCTGCGACGAGCGCTGCTCGGCGGGTTCGGTGCCGTGCTCGCCGCGGCCATCGCTGGCCTCTGCCTGCCAGCACCGAGCGCGACCGCGGCACCGGCGGCACCGGCAGCGGCCGAGTCAGCGGCCGTCATGATCCTGCTCGACGTCCACCAGTCAGCGACCGCCTTCCTTAGTGACGAGCAGGCCGCAGCGGTTGCCTACGTCGGGGCCCTGCCGTCGGCCGTCAAGGCTGGGCTCATCACGTTCAGCGCGGGGTGGCAGCTGGCGCTGGCACCGACCACTGACCACGCAGCGCTGACCGCCGCGATCAACAACGCGGCCGCCAGTACCAGCGCCACCTCCACCGGCCTCGGCCAGGCGCTGTCCGCAGCGGATAAAGAACTGGCCGCGATCGGCCCCACGGCCGGCAGCGGCGACCGGCTGCTCGTGCTCTCTGACGGAGCGGGCCTCACCTCGGCGCCGACCGCGGGCAGCATTCCGGTTGACGTCCTGACCTGGCAATTCGACAGTGGAGACAACATCAGCGCGGTCCAGGCGCTGGCGTCAGCGACCGGGGGCACCGTCGGCAACCCGGCCGACACAGCCGCGCTGGCAGCCCTGGTGGCGGCGGCCAAGCCGACCAGCACGCGCGCGCCCGCGTCGCCCGCATCGCCCAGCCCGCAGCGAACGTCCAGCGCCACCGGGGTACCGGCCAGCTCCGGGGCACCGGCCAGCGCGGTGGCCGCCGTCCATCCCGCCGTGCCGGTCTGGCTGGTCGCGGCCATCTTCCTGGTGTGCCTCGGCCTCGCGTTGCTCGGACTCGGGACGCTGCGGCGCGGCAATGGTGCTCGGCACAGACTGGCACAGATCGACCGGTACGGCCCCGGTGGTGGGTCGGCGGAGAGCAGCGCCGAGCAGGCTCCGACGGGCCGCGCGGTCGGCGCCGCCCTGGGCCTGACCGGCAGGCTGCTCCGAACCGGTAACAGCGAACCGCGGCTGGCCGCCAGGCTCGACCTAGCCGGCATCAGCCGCAAGCCGGCCGAGTGGGCTCTGCTCGGGCTGTGCGGCACCGTGGTGCTCATCGCGGTGCTCGCGGCGCTCACCGGCAACGTGCTCATCGCGATCCTGGTCGGTGCCCTGTGTGGCTGGGGGGGCATGCGCCTGCTGCTGAACATCCGCATCGCGCGGCGCCGCACCGCGTTCATCAACCAGCTTCCCGACGTACTGCAGCTCGTGGCGAGCTCGCTGCAGGCAGGCTTCTCGCTGCCCCAGGCCCTCGACGCTGTGATCGCTGAGGGTACCCAGCCAAGCTCGGGCGAGATAGCCAGGGCGCTTGCCGAGGCGAGGATCGGCGGCGACCTGGAGGCCGCGCTCAGCGAGGTGGCCGAGCGGATGAAGTCGGTCGACATGCGGTGGACCGTCATGGCAATCCGCATCCAGCGCGAAGTCGGCGGCAACCTCGTCGAGGTGCTGCGCAACACCGTGGAGACCATCAGGGAGCGCGCCTATCTGCGCCGCCAGGTCCGGACGCTGAGCGGCGAGGGCCGGCTGTCCGCCTACGTCCTGATTGCCGTCCCCCTGCTGATGGCCGGGTGGCTGTTCTACGCCAGCCCCGCGTATATGAAGCCGCTCTACACCACGGTGTGGGGGGTGCTCATGCTGGTGGGCGCGGGTGTGCTGTTCGTCATCGGCGCGCTGTGGATGCGCGTCCTGGTCCGGGTGGAGTTCTGAGATGCCAAACTCAGTGATCGTCGTGGCGGGCGCGGGCGCCATCGGGCTGGCCATCGCGATGCTCGTCCTAGTCCTGGCTCCGGTCCGCGCCGAACAGCGCGGCCCGTCGGCCGCCGTGGAGGCCATCGAGCGGCACTACGGGCAGCGTCGTGGCACCGAGACCGGAGCCACCCGGCAGGCACCCTGGCTGGGCTGGCTGCGCAACCTCGCCGCCCGGCTGTCGCCGTCGCTGACGTCCGGCCGCCTGCAGCACCGGCTCGACCTGGCCGGCAATCCGGCACGCTGGACTCCGGACCGGTTCCTCGCCGCCAAGGGCCTCGGCCTGGTGGTGCTCGGCATGCTCGGCGCGCTCTACGGCCTGCACAGTCCGACCCTGCTCGTCCTGTTCACCGCCATCGGGGGGGCGATCGGGTTCTTCCTCCCCGACGTGCTGCTCTACAACGCGGGGGTGAAGCGGCAGCAGCGCATCCAGCTCGCCCTGCCGGACGCGCTGGACATGCTGACCGTGTGCGTGGAGGCCGGTCTCGGCTTCGACGCCGCGCTCGCCCAGGTAGCCCGCAACACCAGCGGCCCGCTCGCGGCCGAGTTCGCCCGCGCACTGCAGGAGATGCAGATCGGCAAGTCACGCGCGGACGCGCTGCGCGGGGCGGCACAGCGGAGCAGCGTGCCCGAGTTCCGGGCGCTCGCATCGGCGCTCGTCCAGGCGGGCGAGCTCGGCGTGGCGGTCGCGGCGGTGCTGCGTGAGCAGTCCAAGGACATGCGGCTCAAGCGCAGGCAGCACGCCGAAGAACGGGCGCAGCAGGTGCCGGTGAAGATCCTCTTCCCGATGGTGTTCTGCCTGTTCCCCGGCATGTTCGTCGTGATCATCGGACCCGGTGCGATCCGGATCGCGACCGAATTCTTCCACTACTAGGCACCAACCGTGCCGCCCGATGCCAGCGGGTGCGTTGCGGGTGCTGGTACCGGGCACCGGCTAGCTGGTCACGACCACCTCGTGCCAGAGTCCCCCGTTGAGGTTGAGGTTGTTGCCTCGTGCCTGGCCAGGCCCGGTGTCGCCGATGTAGGCGTACAGCGGATGCCCGTTGTAGGTCTCCTGGAGCCCGCCGGGCCGGTGGATGGTCGCCAGCCGACCGGTCACGCCGGGACCGGCGGTGAGCGGCCCGAAGACCGGCGGCCAGTAGGCGGCGCACGAGCCGGTGCACGCCGAGTGCGTGGGCGTATCGGGAGCGAACCAGTACAACGTTCGGCCGGCCGCGTTGGTCAGCACCTGCACCCCGCCGATCGTGGTCGTTCGCAGCTCGCCCCGGGATGCTGCGTTGCTGGTCTGCGAGCTGGCACCCGTGCTGGCGCCCGTGCCGGCGCTCGAGTTGGCCGACCCGCCGGCCCCGGCGAGCGCGCCGCCCATCAGCGCGAGCGCCACCAGCGCGACCGCGGCCGTGCCGGACCCGGC
>JASHQA010000288.1 GCA_030037785.1 Streptosporangiaceae bacterium | reverse complement strand
GCCGCCGACCTGCTTCTCAGCCGTGCTCCGCCGTCGGAAGGCGGGCAATCTCGATCCCGAGCGCGGTGGTCTCCGGCCGGGCCGGGAACCCGGTCAGCCGGTGCGTCTCGCGCAGCGTCAGCAGCCGCTCGGCCTCGCGGGTCCACGCATGCACAGGCGAGGTGGCCATGGCCTTGCGCCGGTAAATCCGGTCCTCGTAGCCGCGCGGTCCGATCTCGGCGCGCTGCGACGCATAGGCGGCCCTGGTGGCGGCCGTCAGCGCCGTGTCGAGCGCGTGCGCCAGCGGATACTGCACGGTCGCTGGATCCCCGGTGGCCTGGGCGTGCCGGAACTCCTGCTCGGCGACCTGCGCCCGGCCCAGCAGGTCGGGAAGCCGGGCCGCGAGGGCTACGTCGGCGAGATACTGAGCTTCGGCAGTGGCGCTGATCTTGACCTGACCCCTTGTCACGGCGCACAGCTTAGCGAAATCGCGCGACCATCCGCGTACCGGGCATTCTGACGACGGCTGTAGCCGCGGTCAGCGGGCAAAGTAGTGCCAGCCAAGCCACAGCCAGCCGGCCAGAATCAGGGCGCGCCCGGTGCGCGCGCGCATGACGTAGCCGAGCCACTCGCTCAGGGTGGGGATCCGGCCGATCTTGCGTCGGCCGAGGATCTCCAGTGTGACCAGCGCCGCGATCACGGCGACGAATCCGATGACGGTAATGGTTCTGGTGCTCATCCGGTCACCGCTTCACCAGGGCCCAGCCCGCGAGCAGCCACACCACGATGGCTGCGGCCTTGATCGGATGCGGCGCTATCAGCGGGTTGATGAGGTCCGTCAGCGACGGGTGTGCGGGCGTGTCCTGCCGGACGGCCGACGCCTCCCACTCGAACAGCAAGGCGATGCAGATCATCCAGTAGGAGAACCCGGCCACGTCGACGGACTCCGGCGGCGGGATTCGCTCCGGCGGCCGGGCGAACGCGACGACGCCCAGCACCGCGCCGGGCAGCAGGACGTAGAGCAGGGCCCGGGTGCTGAACGGGGCGGCGCCGCCGAGGAGCCACGCGTAGCCGATCACGCCCGCGCCGACGATGGCGTTGCGCGCGGGGCGCGCACCCAGCGGCAGCGGCCCGTCCGGCGGCCGGCGGGTGGGTGGCTGCTCGGGCGGCCGGGACGAGCGCTCGGCGGCCGCACCGTCTGCGCCCGTGTTCCCAGCGGTCATCTGCACTCCCGGCGAGCCAAGGACGGCGTGGGCGGCAGTGCGGCACCCCGCGCGCTCACCGCGAGCTGCCAGCGTAGCGAAACCGCTCCGGTGCTCAGGCCAGGCTCTCCTGCCAGCCGGCGTGCAGCGCCGCGTACTCACCAGCCGTGGTCAGCAGCTCAGCGGGGGAGCCATCCTCGACGATCCGGCCGTGCTCGAGCACGAGCACCCGGTCGGCGATGGCGACCGTCGACAGCCGGTGCGCGATGATGAGGGCCGTGCGCCCGGTCAGGATGGTCCGCAGCGCATTCTGGACGAGGCGCTCGCTGGGGATGTCCAGCAGCGAGGTCGCCTCGTCCAGCACCAGCACCGCTGGCGCGGCCAGGAACACGCGGGCAAAGGAGATCAGCTGGCGCTGCCCGGCCGACAGGCGGCCGCCGCCCTTCCCCACTTCGGCGTCGTAGCCGCCAGGCAGCGCCGAGATGAAGGCGTGTGCACCGATCGCGGCCGCCGCCGCCTCGATCTCGGCGCGGCTCGCGCCGGGCTTGCCTAGCTCGATGTTGTCCGCGATCGATCCGGTGAACAGGAAGTTCTCCTGGGTGATGAGGACCACCTCGCGCCGCAGCGTCCGGTCGTCCAGCTGCCGGACGTCGACCCCGTCCAGCAGCACCCGGCCCGCCAGCGGGTCGTAGAGCCGGGCGAGCAGCCGGGCGATCGTCGTCTTGCCCGCTCCGGTGGTGCCGACCAGCGCGACGGTCTGTCCGGCCGGGATCGTCAGCGTGAGGTCGGGCAACACGGTGGCGGCCCGATAGCCGAACCGGACCGCCTCGAATCGCACCTGCCTGCCCAGCTCGTCCGTAAGTGCTGCCGGGAGGGCAGCAGGGAACTCCGGCTCGGCGACGGTCGGCGGCTCGTCGAGGACGCCGGAGATCTTCTCCAGGGCCGCGCCCGCGGACTGGAACGTGCTGTAGAACTGCGACAGGTCGATCAGCGGGTCAAAGAAGCGCTGCAGGTAGAGCAGGAAGCTGACCAGGACGCCGACCAGCATCTGGTGGTCGATAACCCGGAACCCGCCGTACAGCAACACCACCCCGATGGCCAGGCCGCCGACCAGGGTGACGCTGGGGAAGAAGATGGCGAGCAGCCGCTGTGACCAGAGGGTGGCCTTGGCGTAGTCCTGGTTCAGGCCGCCGAAGATCTCTTCGTTCCGACGTTCGCGGCGGAACGCCTGGACCGCGCTGATCCCGCCGAAGGTCTCCACAAACTGCACGATCACCTGCGCGATCGTGGTCCTGGTCCGCCGGTAAGCGACGGCGGACTCGCGCCGGAACCAGGCTGACAGGAACGCCAGGGGCGGTACCCCCGCGAGCACCACCAGCGCCAGCTGCCAGTCAAGCAGCAGCATCCCGCCGCCGATCAGCAGCAGTGACAGGACGGCGGACACCAGCGAGGCGAGTCCCTCGTCGAACATGTCAACGATCGAGTCGATGTCGCTGACCTGACGGGAGATGACCCGGCCCGACGTGTATTGCTCGTGGAAGGCCACCGGCAGCGCCTGGAAGTGCGCGAACAGCCGCCGCCGCAGTTCGAGCACAACCCGGCCGCCGAGTCGGCCGATGCCGGCGATGTAGGCGCGCGTGGTGGCGGCCTGCACGAGCACCGAGACGGCGAAGGCCACGATGACCACCGTCATCGGCGCGGCGTCGTGGCTGTGCTCCAGCGCGGGGATCTTGTCGATCCCGACGCCGATCAGCCACGGCCCGGCCAGCGCCGCCAGCTGCGACGCGACGATCAGCAGGAATATCGTTACGACCAGCCGGCGGTAGGGTCCGATCAGGTCGGCGAGCAGCGCACGCGACCGGCGCCGCAGCAGCGTGCCGAGCTTTCCGGTGATCTCGTCTTCGAGTTCGGCGGCGATGCCGCGCCAGGCCTCGGTGGCGGGAGCGGTCATCGGCTCGCCCCGGCCGTCACGCCAGGCGCGGCCCGCCCGTTGTTGCCGGCCCCGTCATCCGGCCCGTCACCCAGGTCGTCGGCGCTCATGAGGTCCCGGTACCGGGGCTGCGTCGCCAGCAGTTCGTGATGGGTACCAACGGCGGTGATCACGCCACCCTCGAGCAGCGCGACCCGGTCGGCGAGCAAGACGGTAGACGGCCGGTGCGCCACGACCAGCGCCGTCGAGGCCGCCAGCACGCTGGCGAGCGCGGCGGTCGCCTTCGCCTCGGTGTGCACGTCGAGAGCCGACAGCGGGTCGTCGAGGAGGAGCACCTCCGGGCGGCCGAGGATCGCCCTGGCCAGCGCTACCCGCTGCCGCTGACCGCCGGACAGCGCCATCCCCTGCTCGCCGATCCGGGTGTCCAGCCCCCAGGGCAGGTCGGCGACGAATTCCGCCTGCGCCGCCTCGAGTGCAGCCAGGATGGCAGCCTCGCTGGCGTCCGGAACGCCAAAGCCGACGTTCTCGCGAAGGCTGGCAGAAAACAGGGTCGGGTCCTCGAACGCGCAGCCCACCCGGCTGCGCAGCTCGGGAAGCGGCAGGTCGCGGATGTCCGCGCCGTCCAGGGTGATCCGGCCACCGGTGACGTCGGCTAGCCGCGGCACCAGGTGCAGCAGCGTGGTCTTGCCCGAGCCGGTCGCGCCGACCAGCGCGACTGTCTCACCTGGTTCCAGCTCGAGGCTCACGCCGCGCAGCACGAGCGCCGGTGCCTCCGGGTAGCCAAAGACGACGCGCTCGAAGACGAGGCGGCCGGAGCCTTGCGCCATGGGCCGCGCGGGCGATGCCACGCCCGCCGCTAGTTCGGCGCGGTGATCGCTGAGCCAGCGACCGGCCGACAGACCCGGCCGGTCCATACTGGCGCCAGGCCGGGCGGCCGGATCGGTGATCAGCGGCGGCGTATCCAGGATCTCGTAGATGCGCTGCGCCGCGGTCGCCGCTTCCTGGCCGGTCGCGAGGATGAACCCCATCGCCTCGATCGGCCACACCAGCAGCAGGGTCAGCGTGACGAACGCGACCAGCCCGCCGAGACTGAGCTCGTGTCGGCCCACGGCCACGATGCCGAGCAACAGCAGCAGTCCGATGGCTGCGTTGGGCACCAGGTCGAGCGCTGCCCAGAACGTCCCGCGCAGCCGTGCTTTGTCGACCTGAGTCCCGTACACAACCCTGGCCTGGGCCAGGTGACGTGCCGAGGCCTCGTCCCGCCGCCCGAGCGACTTCAGCACCCGGATCCCGGAGGCCGCCTCCTCGATGTAGGTGGCGAGGTCGCCCTGCTGGTCCTGGTACCGCCGGGAGAGCAGCCGGTAGCGCTTCTCAAACCGCAAGCACAACACCGTGACGGGCAGGAACACGCCGCCGGTGAGCAGCCCGAGCCACCAGTTCATCTGGATCAACAGCACCACGATGAGCGCGAACGTCCAGGTGTTGGTGATGAAGAACACGACGCCGAAGCCGGCGAACCTGCGGATCGTGGACAGGTCGTTGGTGGCGCGGGACAGGAGCTGACCGGACTGCCAGGAGTCGTGGAAGGCTGGCTCGAGCCGCTGCAGGTGGTGGTACAGGTCGTCACGGATGGTCTTTTCCATGCCGACGGTCGCGCCCGATACCGCCCACCGGCGGAAGAAGTTCAGTCCGGCCTGGAGGACGCCCAGCACCATCGCCGCGATGGAGAGCGGTACCAGCTCAGATCTGATGCCCGCGACGACGACGCGGTCGATGACCGACTTGGTGACGATCGGGACCAGGGTCTCGGCGGTCACCGCGAGGATCGCGGCCAGGATGATGCAGCACAGCCTCGCGTAATACGGCCGCAGGTATTCACGCATGCGCCACAGTGCTTGCGCGGGAGTCTGCGCTCGCGGAGGCGCAGCGGTCTGGACCGCCGAATGCAGCGGTTGACGGGCATGCGGCGGCGAACCGGGAGAGGCTGGGGGCATTATCAGCAGGCTATCAGGCGCGCAGTAAACCCGTCATTGTGCTTTTGACCTGCGTGAATAGGCTAATGAGTAACTGCGGGATTACGGACTGCTGATGGACTTGGGCGTCACATCCGTTCTCGCCAATCACGCACTGGCGATCTAGCCTGCCGTTGGGAGCCGCAGGGTGGCGAAGTCGGGGTAACTCTGGCACTCTGGCCAGACGGCGCGTGTTCGTGCCAGGAGTCGGCTGGAGGGGGCTCGTGGAGCGCACCCATTCCCGGGCCGTGCCTGCGGTGCTACGAGAGCCGGAACCGCTTTTAGTGGCGTACGACGCGGGGGTAGTGGCGATCTGCCGGCTGGCGGCGCGGTTCGAGGAGGCCAGCTGGGGTGCTCAGACGCCGTGCCAGGAATGGCGCGCATTCGAACTCGCGGCGCACGTCCGCTGCGTCGCAGACGACCTGCACGAGTACCTGGACGAGGCGCCGATGAGTCGGTACGCCCGGCTGATGGCCACCGGTGCGCACCCCGACTCACTGGCCCGCAAGCTCGCCCGGCAGAACGCCGCCGAGTTGGCCGCGCTGCCTGACGCGCCGCCCGAGGAGCACATCGTGGCGTTTGGCGCGGCGGCGCGCCGGTACGCGGCGCGGCTGGGCGCGGTCTGGGATCTCCCGCACCACCAGTACCGGGACGTCGTCGTCACGGTCGGCGGCATGGCGGGAGCGGCGTGCGCGGAGTGGCACCTGCACGCGTCCGACCTGGCGACAGCCCTCGGGACGGAGTATCGCCCGGCTGATCCAGATGCGGTCCTGGCCGGATGGATCGTCGGGATGCCGCACATGGCGCTTCCGCCGCAAGGACGGCTAGCTGCCTGGCACGGCCGGCACGCCGACCCTTGGCAAGCTCTGCTGGCGGCGTCCGGTCGCGGGGCCGACGCCGGATCAGCCCGCCCGCTAGGCTGGCGGTCCCCGGTCCGCTGGACCGCGCGCCCGCTGCTGCGAAGGAAGGGATGATCCGTGCTGAAGCTCGACGTCGAGGCCGTCCGGGCCGGGTACCCCGCGCTCGCCGACGGCTATGCCTACCTCGACGGCGCGGCGGGCACCCAGGTTCCCTCGTCCGTCATCGACGCGATCAGCGCGGCGCAGCGAACGGGCCTCGGGAACGTCGGCGGCGCGTTCCCGGCGAGTGACCGGGCGGCGGAGATCACCGCGAACTGCCGGGCTGCTGTCGCGGCGCTGACCGGCGGCGATCCGGACGGCGTGGTCATCGGACCGAGCATGACGGCCCTGACCTACCGGTTTGCTGCCGCTCTCTGCTGCGACTGGGCCCCTGGCGACGAGGTGGTGGTGTCCCGCCTAGACCATGACGCGAACGTCCGGCCGTGGGTACAGGCCGCCGAGCGCACGGGCGCCGCGGTGCGGTGGGCTGAGGTGGACCCGGCCACCGGTGAGCTCCCGGCTGACCAGTACGACGGCCTGATCACGGAGCGGACCAGGCTCGTTGCGGTCACCGCGGCGAGCAACGTCCTCGGCACCCGGCCAGACGTGCCAGCCATCACCGCGCTGGCACGGGCGGCCGGAGCGGTCAGTTACGTCGACGGCGTGCACGCGACCCCGCACGTGCCCACCGACGTGCGCGCGCTCGGCGCGGACCTGTACTCCACCAGCGCCTACAAGTGGTCGGGCCCGCACATCGCCGCCGTCGTGGGCGAGCCGTCGCTGCTCGGCCGGCTGCGGCCCGACAAGCTGGTGCCATCGCCGGATGCCGTGCCCGAGCGGTTCGAGCTGGGCACGCTGCCGTTCGCGAGCCTGGCCGGGGTCACCGCCGCGGTCGAGCATCTCGCCGGACTGGCTGCGGACGCGAGCGCCGGCGCGCTGCGCGAGCGGGTGCTCGCGTCGATGGCTGCCGTGCAGCGGTACGAGCAGGAACTCTTCGCGGTCCTGCTCGCCGGGCTGGAGAGCATGCCGCACGTCCGGCTGTACGGGCGCGCGGCCAGCCGGACGCCGACGGCGTACTTCACCGTCGAGGGCATGACACCGCTGCAGGCCGCCGCCCACCTCGCCGCCAGGAAGATCAACGTCTGGAACGGCGACAACTATGCCTGGGAGGTCACCGGCGAGCTTGGCATCCGGGACTCCGGCAGCGCGGTACGGGCCGGGCTGGTGCACTACAACGACGCCGCCGAGGTCGATCGGCTGCTCGCCGCGGTGGCGGAGCTTGGCGGCTAGCGAGGCCGGGTTACCCGGCACGCGCGGGGGAAGAACTCTGGCTGTCCAGGGTCGGATGTCCCCTGCACCGCGGGGGCTTCGGGGGGAGTGGACATGGGAGTTCTCGATCAGGTCACTGCCAGGCTCGGGGGCCAGCAAGGCACGGACGGGGGCGTGGCGTCGCTGCAGAAGCTCGTCAAGTCCAGCGGCGGCTTGCACGGACTGACCTCGAAGCTCGCCAGTTCCGGGCTTGAGCAGCAGGTTCAGTCGTGGGTTAGCCACGGCCAGAACCAGCCGGTCAGCGGCAGCCAGATAAAGCCCGCCATGGACGCGGGCCAGGTCGGCTCCATGGCCAAGCAGGCCGGGATGAGCCCGGACGAGACCTGCGACCATGTCGCGAAGGCGCTGCCGGACATGGTGGATCAGGCGACGCCGGAGGGACACATGCCAGCGCCGGAGAACGACCCGTTCGCGAAGAGCATGGACGCCATTAAGCGGATGCTCAAGCTGTGACAGTTGTCGCGCCCGACACACCGGGTCGCGGCCGGACCAGCGGACACGGTCCGGCCGGACCCGGCACGTCGCACCCGCGCGGTAGCGGTGGTTCCGGAGACGGCACGGGTGACTGGTCGGCGCGCGGCCGAGGGCTGGTCGGTCAGGCGAGCGGGTAGCGATAGACGCGGGTGTCGCGCTCGGTGAAGCCGACCTTCTCGTAGAGGTTGCCGGCCGCGACCCGGGAGGGACGCGTGGTCAGGTCGACCGAACGCGCTCCGGCCCTCGTCGCCCGGTCGACCGCCTCGCGGACGAGCGCCTTGCCGGTGCCCTGCCGTCCGGCCGCGGCGTCGACGACGACGTCCTCGATCCAGGCGCGAATGCCGGTCGGGATGCGGAAGACGACGAGGCTCAGGGTGCCTACGATCGCGTCTTCGCTGCGCGCGATCAGCATGGTGACGGCCGGTGACGCGACAATCTCCCGCAGCCCGGTCGCGTCGAGCGGCGCCGCGGACGTGGATAGCTGCGGGAGCAGCCGGGCGAACGCCTCGACCACCTCGTCGGTTACCTCGCTGAGTTCCTCGATCGCGATCGCCACGCAGCGACCATACCCGGTCGGGCAGGTCAGGAGACGCCGACGGCACGCAGCGCCGCGGCGGTCCCGGCGGCCACCACGATCACGAGCAGGAACGGTGCCCGCAGCAGCAGCGCGACGAGCGCGGCACCGACGCCCGCCAGCCGGGCCGGGTCCAGTTCGATCGCCTGGCCGCTGGTCGCCGACTGCACCGCCGACAACGCCGCGAGCAAGGCTACGGGGACCAGTTCGGCGAACCGGCGCACTCGCTGGTTCGCGAGTAGCCGCTGCGGGACGGTCAGACCGGCAAGCTTGAGGCAGTAGCACCCAGCCGCGGTGACCAGCACCGCGATCCACGTCGCAGTCACTGCGGTGTCCCGGCCGCAGGGTCGGCCGCGGTGGTCTCGGCCGCGCCTGCGGTCGGCCTCGCCAGCGAGCCGGCCAGCGCGGCGACGGCGGCCAGGATCACCGGCACCCCGACGGGGAGCACGGCCGTCGTGGTCATCGCGATCCCGGCCCCCGCCAGTGCGACCAGGCGCTCGGTGCGCCCGGCGCGCAGCCGCGGAAAGATCAGCGCGAGGAAGGCCGCCGGTCCCACCACGTCGAGACCGAACGCCTGCGGTGAGCCCACGCGCCCGGCTCCGATTGCCCCCGCGAGGGTAGCGAGATTCCACGTCAGGTACAGCACGCTGAACGTCGCCGTGAACGCCCGGCGGCCCGCTCCGGGGTCAGGCTGGGCCAGCGTCATGGCGGTTGTCTCGTCGATGACACCGATCGCGGCGAGCAGCCGGCGCGGTCCGCGCGGCCGGAGCACCTCGGCAAGCCGCAGGCCGTAGAGGGTGTTCCGGCTGCCGAGGAGGATTGCGCCCGCCGTGCCGGCCAGCAGGCTGCCGCCGGCCGCGACGACGCCGGCGAGCGCGAACTGCGACGCACCGGTGAACGCGAGCAAGCTCAGCGCACAAGCCTGCCAGGTGCTGAGGCCAGAGCTCACGGCCGCCGCGCCGAACGCGACGCCGGACACGCCGACGGCCAGGCCCAGGCCGACACCGTCCCGGACCGGGCGAGCCGGACGCGCTGACGTCCGGCTGGCAGTCTGGGTCGGCATGCCAGCGAGGGTAGGTGCGAGCCGCTCGCCGGGTCTTGAACGTTCTTGCTCCGACTCAGCTGGCCGGCCGCAGCGCCAGCCGTTCCCTCTGGTATGCGGCTGGCGGGACACCGACGATTCGCTTGAAGTGCCGGGTCAGGTGTGCCTGGTCGGCGAAGCCGGTCTGCGCGGCGACGTCGGCGGGTCCTAGGCCGCGGTCCAGCAACTGCCGGGCGTGCCGCACGCGCAGCTGATTCAGGTACGCGTGCGGTGGCATGCCGGTCTCCCGGCGGAAGGCGCGGAGCAGCGCGAACTGGCTGAGCCCCGTCATCGCGGCGAGCTCGGCGAGGCTGGGCGGGTCTGCGAGCCGCTGCGGCAGCAGGTCACGGACTGCCTGCACGCCAGCCGGCGACCGATCGGGGCGGTCGCGGCCGTCGCCCGGTGGGACCGCGGAGTGCGCTCGCAGCAGCCGGGCCAGCGCCGCAGTCAGCAGTGTCGAGGAAGCGAGCCGGTCACCGTGCTCGGCGGCCCGATGGGCCCGCCGGAGCAGCGCCGCGGTGGCCGCGTCGTAGACCACCGTCTCCGGGAACCACGGGGTGCCGCGGTGCCATCCGAGCTCCGCGGCCACCCTCGTGACGACGCTGACCTCGGGGTAGAGCACCCGGTAGGTCCAGCCGGATGGGGTTGCGGCCTGACCGGTGTGCACGACGTCGGGATTCAGCAGCGCGACCGCGCCCGGCCCGGCGCGCTGCAGCGTGCGGCCGTACTCGAACTCCTCCACGCCGGCCTCGATCAGCCCGAACGTGTAGGTCTCGTGCGCGTGCCGGCCGTACCGGTGTGTTACGAACCGGGCCCGGAGCAGGTCAACTCCTTCCACTGCCGCGTGCTGCCAGTACCGCGCGACCTCGGTGCTCATACGGCCATGACTACCTCATCCGCGGCGCGGCAGCCAAGCGGCTTTCCGACGGGACGCTACCCGGCCGCGTGGTCAGCCGGCGCGTGTGGTCAGCCGGCGCGTGGTCAGCCGGCGGTCGCCTGGCCGGCGCGGTACCGGGCGAAGGCGGGCAGTGCCAGGGCGATCACGCCGGTCAGCACGACGGTCGCCACCCCGCCGGACAGCGCGCCAAGCGCTGGCGAGGTCAGCGAGCCGACCGCGCCCGACTCGAGCCGACCGAGGGAGTCGCCCACCCCGCCGATGACGTACTCGGCGGCGGTGAGGCGGCCGCGGAACTCGTCGGTGGCAACCGCCTGCACGATCGTTCCCCGTAGCACCACCGTGACGGTGTCCGCGGCTCCGGCAACGACGAGCAGGCCCAGTACCAGCCACAAGGTTCGGGCCAGCGCAAACCCGGCGAACGCTGCACCCCAGATGGCGACCGTCGTCAGCATGACCATGCCCTGCCGGGAGAGGCGGCCGACGGGCCCGGTGACCGCCGCGCTGACCAGGCCACCGAACCCGATGGCGGTCATGAACAGACCGAGCGTCGTCGGGTTCCCCCCGAAGCGCTCCGCGTTGATGGCCGGGAAAAGGGCGACCGGCAGGCCAAAGATGGTCGCGTTGAGGTCAGCCAGCAAGGCCCCGGTCAGCACCTGGCTGCGGCGCAGGAAGCCGAGGCCCTCGGTGACCGCGCGGGGGCCAGGTCGGCCGGCCCCCGGCTGCGGCGGCATCGCAGGCAGCCGGGCGACGCTATACAGCGAGGCGCCGAAGCTGAGGGCGTCGAGCAGGTAGCAGGCCTGCAGGTGTCCGCCCGCAGCGGCGGTGATGACACCGGCCAGTGCGGGGCCGACCATGAGCGTGACCTGGAAACTGACCCGGTTCAGTGCCAGGCCAGCCGCGACCTGGTCTGGGCGCAGCAGGCTGGGCACGAAGGTGCGGCGTGCCGGGCCGTTGATGGCGCTCAGCGCGGACGAGGCGGCAACCAGGACGTACAGCAGCCAGACGGACGAGATGGCAGCGAACGCCTGGAATGCGAGCAGCGCCGAAACCGCGGCCTGGCCGCAGGTCATAGCGAGCACGAGTCGGCGGCGGTCGACGGCGTCGGCGAGCGACCCGCCGAACAGGCCGATGGTGAGGGTGGGCACCACGCTGGCGACACCGATGGCGCCGACCGCGAACGAGGACCGGGTGATGTCGTAGACCTGCAGCGGGACGGCGAAGCCGGTGAACGAGCCGCCTACCGCGGACAGCGCCGTGCCCATCCAGAGCCTGCGGAACTGGGCAGACTCGCGCAGTGGAGTGACGTCAGTGAGCAGGCCCGAGACGAACGGCATGTGGCGGCGACTTAGCCAGTTGGCCGGGCAGCTGCCAGGGCAGCGGTGAAATCCGGGTGTGCCCTGGCCCAGGCCGACTCGAGGATGCGCTGCCGGAAGGAGCGCCGCGCCAGTGCGGCTGCGATCGCTGGTACGAGCTCGGCCAGTGGGAACGGCAGTTCGGCGTCCAGTTCGGTGGCCGCGGAGGCGGTGGCCGCCCACTCGGCCTCGATCTTCGGCAGCAGCGCCAGCGCCTTGTCGGTCAGGTGCACCACGCGCTGCCTGGCGTCCTCTCCAGGCCGCAGCTCGACGAAGCCGCGGTCGGCCAGCTGTGCCACGGTCTGGCTGGCGGCCGAGTGGGTCACCGCGATCGCGCGGGCCAGCTCCGCGATCGGCACCGGCCCGCGCGCGACGAGCGCCCGGACGATGGCGCTGAACCGCGGCCGGTACCCCGGCGTGCCGAGGTCCGCCAGCACGGTCGCGATGTCGTTGTCCATCTCGTCGAGCACGTGCCGCAGCAGGGTGCCGAGTCCCACGAGCGAGCTGTTCGCTCCGGTCGGCTCGGTCACGGTCGGCTCGGTCACGGTCGGCTCGGTCACGGTCTGCTCGGTCACGGTCTGCTCGGTCACGGTCGGCTCGGTCACGGTCGGCGCTCGCGGCCGGCGCTCGCGGCGGCGAAGAAGTCGGTCGCGGCCGCGATCGCGGACAGCAGCCGGTCGCTGCCGCCGTGGCCCGCGTCGTCGATGAGCACGAGGTCACTGCCGGGCCAGGCGGCCGCCAGCAGCCAGGGCGTGCCCACCAGGTTGGTCAGGTCCAGGGTGCCCTGGATGAGCCGGGCGGGAACGGAGCCGAGTTGGCTCGCCTCCGCCAGCAGCACGCCGTCCGGATGGAGGAAGTGGTCGTTGCTCCAGTAGTGGGTGACGATGCGCGTGAAGGCCAGCCGGAACCGCGGATCGTCGTAACGCGGGTTATGCCCGGACATCGGCAGCATGGCTTCCTCCCAGGCGCACCAGTCCTGCGCCGCCTTCTCACGCACGGCCGGGTCGGGATCGCCGAGCAGGTCGCGGTATGCGGCGGCGAGGCTGCCGTCCCGGCGGCTGGCGGGTACGCCGTCCCGGAACTGGCGCCAGGCGGCTGGGAAGAGCTCGCCGAGGCCCCTGGTGAAAAGCTCAACCTCGGCCCGCCGTGCGGAGCCCACGCCGGTCAGCACGGCTTCAGACACCCGGTCGGTGTGCTGCTCGGCATAAGCGAGCGCCAGCGCCGAGCCCCACGACCAGCCGAATACCAGCCACTGCGCGATGCCCAGGTGCTCGCGGAGCCGCTCGATGTCGGCCACGAGGTCGCTGGCTGTGTTGGCCGCCAGGCTAACCGCGGGGTCACTCGCGTGCGGCGTGCTGCGCCCGCAGTTGCGCTGATCGAAGAGCACGATCCGATACGCATCCGGATCGAAATAACGCCGCATGCCGGGCCTGCAGCCCGAGCCGGGGCCGCCGTGCAGCACCAGGGCTGGCTTGCCCGCTGGGTTGCCGCACGTCTCCCAGTAGACGCGGTTGCCGTCGCCCACCGCCAGCATGCCGTGCTGGTACGGCTCGATTTCTGGATACCGGACTCGCGCGGTCGGCTCAGCCACCAGTCACCACCGCCTGTCGCTACTAAATGTAAGCACTATGACAGTGCTAACATATATCGCCAAGCTAAGCGCGGGGTTGATCAGGCGGAAAGTCGCACAACCAGGACCGGCGCGCTACTCGCTGGCGATCAGCCGGCGCGCTGACCTACGGGTGTCAGCGACGCGACCGTGCGGAGCCCGAGTGCTGCAGATGCTCGACCATGGCATCCGGGCCAGGGAAGATCAGCCTGGTATGGCCGTCGTCAAAGCGAACGAGGTATGGCGGCGTACCTCCGGATCCGTGCACCTCGACGATCTCGCCTGTGTGCTCCGCTTGGCCTACGACCTTGCCGTGCACGTGCAGTCGGTCGCCGACAGCTGCCTGCATGGCGCCCACCTCCTCGTCGTCCGCATCCACCACCGTAGCCATGCCGCGAACTCCGCAACTCGCTCCGCCCGCGGTGCGCGCGGTCACTGACTGCTCATACCCCCTCGCTGTCAGCTATACCGGGCTTGCCGCGGCTCGGCAAGGCCGCCCGCGCAGAAACGCCTGGCCGGCGTCCACCCCCGCGTCCATCCCGGCCGGTCGGCTAGCCTGCAGCACAGCATGGGTACCGCGTCTACCGCCTCGACTGATCCGGCCTGGCCGACTACCAAGGAGTGAGCTCAGGCGTGACCGCCACAGCACTGCTGGTCATGGATGTGCAAACAGGCGTCGTGCAGCGCTTCGGCGACGACGCGGGCTATCTGAGCCGGCTGGCGGCGGCGATCTCCGCAGCCCGCGGAGCCGGAATCGGGGTGATCTACGTGGTCGTCGGTTTCCGGCCCGGCTACCCCGAGGTCAGCGAGCGGAACAAGAGCTTCGCCGCCATCGCCGGGACTGGCCGTTTCACTGACGGCGACCCGGACGCCCGCATTCACCCGGCAGTCGCTCCGGCGGCCGGAGATGTGATCGTCACCAAGCTGCGCGTCTCGGCCTTCGCGGGCAGCGACCTTGACGTCGTACTGCGGGCCAGCGGCGTCGAGCACCTGGTGCTCGCGGGCATCGCCACCAGCGGCGTCGTGCTGTCCACCGTGAGACAGGCGGCCGACCTGGACTACCGCCTGACGGTGCTCTCCGACGGGTGTCTGGATGGCGACCCGGAGGTGCACCGAGTGCTCACCGACAAGGTGTTTCCGCGCCAGGCCGACGTCACCACCATCGCCGCCTGGGCAGCACGGCTCCGGTAGCGCTCGCGCTCCGGGGGCGGTGTGCTCATGAGCGCGGTCAGTCATGTCGGCTCAGAAGCGGCCGAGGCTGGCCGTCGGCGCAACGCCAGCCCGGCGCAGACGGCGAACGCTGCGGACGGTGAGCGTGAGCCGAGGCATGGTCGTGATCGCCCACGCCATGGCGTCCTCCTCGGCCACGGCAAACACGGGTCGCTCGGCTTCCGCGGCTAGTCGTGCAGACGTCGACGCGATGGTCTGCACCGAGACGCCCAGCGATCCGGCGATGCAGGCGATCGACGTCCAGACTTTGCCCGCGCCCTCGAGGTACCGCGCCGCCAGGAAGAGCGTGCCGCCGAGCGCCGCGACGACGCACAACAGGCCGAACCAGTAGTGCCGAAGTATGCGCCGGACAATCGCGGCCGAGCGGCGCAGCGCTGTCTCTCCGGCCGAAACGTAGCCCTCGGGAGTCAGCAGCCCCGACGTCCCCAGCTCTCCGATCAGCAGCATCAGCCAGACATCGCCCTGCTGGAGGAGGTAGGAGTACATGGTCTCCGCGGTCGTCGCCTGCGTCCGGTGGCTCGGCGGACGCAGCCAACCTGCCGCCCGCATGGTGCCGCTCTTGTCCACGGTCACCGCGGCGAGATCGCTCCACCGACCCATCGATCCGGCTACCACCGCTGCGGTCCGCGGCGGGAACTCAGGCGCCAGCGTGAGCAGCCATTCCTGAAGTTTCGCGATGCGCCCGCGCGCCAACTGCGTTCCGAGATCAGCGTCGCCGCCGGGCGGGTTGGCAGTGTCGCGCAGTGATCGGCCTAGCTGGTAGGCCAGCTGTAGCTCGGGCCGCGTGGCTGTCAGCGCTGTCAGGATCGCGAGGTTCAGCGACTGGAGCTTCGACCTCCGGGTGCGCTGCTGCTGGTCACTTCCACCGCGAGGGACCTCGGAGATGCTGGCCGAGCCGGCAAAGCCTGGCAGCAGGCGCGTCAGCAGGTGACGGAGCCGAGCCAGTTCCAGCTGCCTGCGCTCCTCGGGGGCCAGCTCGTTGACGGTCGGCAGCTGGGCCAGTCCGTTCGCGGGCGCGTGCGGGATGGTCCCGTACAGCAGGGCCATGGTCCACCCGGCGTACAGCGCGAGCTGTACGGGCTTGAGGTCCAGGCCCGGCTGGACCGACGGCCAGACCACGACGTCCTCCTCGGCAACGACGAGAACGTCAGTCTCAGCGGGTAGATCGCGCGTTCCCAGCAGGTCGGCTCCGGCGGCCAGCAGCTGGGCGGCCTGCGCCTCCGCGGCGAGTACCGCTGCCTCTGCTGGCTCGCTGAACGGCGCGTCCTGCAGGTCGCTCTCATCGGCCATCGGGGACCCCTCAATCCCGCCGGGCGGCAATCAGCTGCCGAGGATAACGGAATGACAGCACTGACACGTCCTATTGTCCATGCCATTGCCTGGCCGGGGCGGGTAGTGGTGGCGGCGTCAGGAAGTACGGCGGATTGTCGAAGTCCACGGCGTCAAGGGGATCCATTGCGGCGGCGTCCCGCCTCGTCAGCGGTGGCAGGTTCCATTTCCGCTCGATGAGCTTGAGTATCGACGTGTGGTCGTAGACGGTGTTCGTCACGTATCCGGGCCTGGCATATGGCGACACAATCACCGCCGGGACGCGAAAGCCCAGTCGGTTATAGGTGGTCGGTCCGTCGTCCGCCGCCTGGATCTGCTTGGCGTAGCTGGTGAAGGACAGCAGCCGCCGCAGGAACGGATTGCGCTCCAGCAAGCTGTGGCCCGGTACGTCGTCCGGCTCGACCGCCGGCGGCGGATCCACATGGTCGAAGTAGCCGCCGTGCTCGTCGTACAGCCAGATCAGCAGCGTCTTCGGCCAGCCCTTGCCGTTCATGACCGCGTTTATTACCTTGGCCGCGAATCCCTCTCCGACGTGGATGTCCTGCGGGTTCTCCTCGGAGCAGGTGCCGAAGTCAGGATCGACGATGCTGACCGCAGGCAGCTTGCCAGCCCTGGCCGCCTGCCAGAACGAAGTGATCGGGCGCAGGTGGTTTATCGATCGCAGGAAACCCAGTGGGTACAGCCCTGCGGTTGTCTGCAGCTTGCTCTCCAGCGCCGGAACTAGCTGCGGGAAGACCGCCGCCAGGAGCGCGCCGAGCACGCGCAGGACGTTGAGGCCTGACGCGCGCGATAGCAGTCGCCAGCTGACCCGTACGGGCGACAAGTGATGGTAGTTGACCCAGCTGATGCCGTGGGCTGAGAGCAGGTCGAAGATCGTGCCGGAGGCGGGGTAGTCGACCATGCCGAATGGCAGGTCGTCGATGAGCCCGTGTGCGGTCCCCGAGATCAGGAACCGTCTGTTCGGAAACGTGGGACCGAGGCAGGAAGAAAACCAGCGGGTTGCCAGCGGGAAGGTCTTCGCCAGCCCGTAGTAGAACGGCAGGTCTTCCTCGTCCCAATAGGTCATCGGTATCGACGCGTCCCGGCCGGGCAGGGTCCGCTCGATGCTCTGGACGAAGCCGTCACACCTTCCATCGGCCCACTGGATATGACTCGCATGCCAGCTCTGGGTCGGCACGTCACTCTTCTGCCGGGTGCCCTGGAAGTGCCGCATCTGGACGACCGTGCCGTCCTCGGCTTTGTTGGTCGATGACGGCATTCCCTGCGCATCGCGCGGCAGTCCATCACCCCGGCTGTCGAGCATGCCGAAGTAGTTGTCGTAGGAATGGTTTTCCATCATCACAATCACGATGTGCTCGACGTGCGGAAGCCGGTCGGCGCCCATCGCCGCTCCGAGATCTGGGCGCGCGCCAGGACCCGCGCCCCGTCGCCCGAGTCGCCGCTTTGCAGCGGCCATTTCTAGTCGGTCAAGCATGCGGTCAGCCTGTCATAACCCAGTCATGACTGATCCCAGCTCAGGTTCGCCGTAGCCCAGCGGCGGCGCACCGCCGGCCCGGCTCCGAGCTCCGCCGCGCCGCCCGACAGAAAAAATGCTTGGTCGTCCAACAAAATTTGCCTCACGGCCTGACACTGGCTGAGCGGGTCGGATACGATCTGATCATCATGCGGCGCTTCGTACTCATCCTTAGCAGCCGTAGCGGGACCTGATCCAGGGCAGGCCGGCGACCCGCTGCGGGGGTGAGGCGCTGGCCGCAGTCCGGATTCCGGGGACGCATCCTCAAGCCACGGTCCGGCGTCTCGCAGCCCCGCTGGCGTCGCCTTGCGTGCCACGCGGGTACGCGCGAGGCCGGCGCATCGGGGCGGACGAACCGGGGACGATACGACCGGATGACAGCGGTTCGCCTCAGCTGGCCTGCCTGCCCAGTCAGGACGCCCGCGAGGAGTAACCGCGATGTCGAGAACACAACCCAGCACCGCCACTGAGGCAGAGTCAGAGAACACCAGGCGGCGAGCACAGGAAGCGGTTCAGGAGGCGATGGACCGTCGCGATAACGGCGGTGACGGCGCAACCGCCACCGACACCTGCAACTGATGTCGGCACAGGGTCCGCAAACCGGTCTCTCCGGCGCGGATCCGCCGCTCAACACCGAGAGGATCGCCATGAACGCCAGTCCGACCGAGCAGCTTGACTTCGCGGTTCGTGCCAGCAGCAACCCGGTGCCGGCCGACGTCCGGGCGCAGCTGCTGACCGATCCGGGATTCGGCCGGGTATTCACCGACCACATGGCGACGATCCGCTGGTCTGACGCCGACGGCTGGCACGACGCTCGCATCGAGCCGTACGGACCGATCACGCTGGACCCGGCGGCCCAGGTGTTCCACTACGGGCAGGAGATCTTCGAAGGACTCAAGGCCTACACCTGGGCCAACGGCTCGGTCGCGGCGTTCCGGCCGCACGCGAACGCGGCGCGCTTCAACCGGTCCGCCGCCCGCATGGCCATGCCGGGGCTGCCGGAGTCGCTGTTTGTGCGGGCAATCGAGCTGCTCGTGCAGCAGGACAGAAACTGGGTCCCCACCGCCGACGGACACAGCCTGTACCTGCGCCCGTTCGCCATCGCCACGAAGGTCGGGCTCGGGGTGAACCATCCGTCATCGGATTACCTGTTCACCCTGATCGCGTCGCCGGTGGCGGGATATTTCGGTGGCGAGGTCAAGCCAGTCGCCGTCTGGGTGTCGGAGGACTACACGAGGGCCGCGCCCGGCGGCACCGGCGATGCCAAGTGCGGCGGCAACTACGCGGCTGCGTTCGCCGGCCAGCAGCAGGCCCTCGACCACGGCTGCGACCAGGTCGTCTGGCTGGACGCGGCGCAGCACCAGTGGGTCGAGGAGATGGGCGGCATGAACGTCTGCTTCGTCTACGGCTCCGGTTTCGACGCGCGGATCATGACGCCCGTGCTGACCGGATCACTGCTGCCGGGTGTCACCAGGGACTCGCTCCTCAAGCTCGGTCCCGACCTCGGCATCCCGGCCTACGAAGGCAAGATCTCGGTCGCCGAGTGGCGATCGGACTGCGCATCGGGCGAGATCACCGAGGTGTTCGCGTGCGGCACAGCGGCGGTGATCACCCCGATCGGCGCGGTCCGCAGCGCCGGCGGCGACTGGTTGATTGGCGACGGCACGGCGGGTCCGGTGACGAACCTGCTCCGCGACGAGCTCGTCGGCATCCAGTACGGCCGCAAGCCCGACCGCTACGGCTGGATGCACAGGCTCGCCTAGCCAATTCCGGAACGAAGCCGTCCCGCTCCAGGCGGCGTGTCGCCCCCCGGCCGCCGGGGGTCGGAGCAACGGCGCCACTACTTCTGCTGACCGCCGCGCTGCCACTCGCTGCCGCTTGCGGCGCTGTCGGCCAGGTGGTCGACTGCCTACGGGGCTCGAAGGGTGGCGCGGGAGGCTGGCGTGGGCTGTGAGATTTCCTGGTATGGACCGCTGTGCGACGACGACCATGAGTTCCTCGGCGTGGCTGACCCTGCTCTGGTGTCGAGCTGGGAACACGTCCGCGGTGTCGTGCTGCGCGCCGACGAGGCTGGCTTCGACAACGTGTTGCTGCCTTCGAACTACATGACGGGGATTGACTCGGTCGCGTTCGCCGCCGGGGTCGCCCCGCTACTGCGGAGCATGCAGCTGCTGGTAGCCGTGCGGATGGCCGAGATGTGGCCACCGCAGCTCGCCCGCCAGCTCGCCACCCTCGACGAGATGCTGCGCGGTCGGCTGACTATCAACATCATCTCCTCCGACCTGCCAGGCGAGCAGCTGGACTCGGCGCCGCGGTACCGGCGCACGCTGGAGATCATGCGGGTGCTGCGCGACCTGATGGACGGTAAGCCGGTCGACGTGGACGGCGAGTTTGTCCGGCTGGCAGCGGATCCGCCGCGCATCCGCCCGGCCGGCGGCTGTCCGCCGTTCTACTTCGGCGGCCTGTCCGAGGCGGCCAGGGACGTGGCGGCCCGAGCCGCCGACGTCTTCCTCATGTGGCCGGACACCATGCCTGCCGTGGAGAAGGTGATCGCCGACATGCGGTCCCGGGCTGCCCGGTACGGTCGGCAACTCCGGTTCGGCTACCGCGTGCACGTGATAGTGCGCGAGAGCGAACAGGAAGCACGTGCCGCCGCGAGGCGGCTGGTATCACGACTGGACCCCGAGATCGGCCGGCGCCTGCGGGACCAGTCGCTGCACGTGGCATCCGTCGGCCAGCTCCGGCAGGGCGAGCTGCGCGACCTGGCCGACGACGAGGGCTTCGTGGAGCCAAACCTGTGGACGGGTATCGGGCGCGCGCGGTCCGGCGCGGGAGCGGCCATCGTCGGCGACCCGGATCAGGTGCTCGCCAAGCTGCGACGCTACGCCAGCCTCGGCATGGAGGCCTTCATCCTCTCGGGCTATCCGAACGCGGCCGAGTGTGACCTGGTCGCCCGGCACGTCCTGCCGCATCTGACGCACGGCCCGCTGCTGGCTCGATCCGCTGGCCCGGCCACCTGACGGGTCCTGTGCATGGCGGCAGCATGGCGCGAAGCGTGGGTTAGCCGTCGTTGACGCCAACGCTGGGCGAGCCGCAGGGTGGACTCGTGCCCCCGCGCCGCATCGTGTTCGTGATCTTCGATGGCTTTCAGTCACTCGACCTGACCGGCCCGTACGAGGTGTTCCAGACCGCGTCCGGGATCACGAGCGGGTACCGGTGCGAGATCGCGGCGCCGGCCGCGGGACTGGTGAACGCGGGCAGCGGACTGCCGGTAGTCGCGGGTGCCGGTGTGGCCGACGTCGACCCGGCCGGCATCGACACGCTGGTCGTGGCGGGTGGTGGCGGCGTCGACGCGGCCTGCCGCGACACCGCGCTCGTCGGCTGGATCGCCGACGCTGGCGTCCGTGCGCGGCGGGTCACCTCGGTGTGCAGTGGTGTATTCCTGCTGGCCGCCGCCCGGGTCATCACGGGCTGCCGCGTTACCACCCACTGGGCGCGCGCCGAGCAACTCCGCCGGGAGCACCCCGACCTGCAGGTGGACTGCGATCCGATCTTCATCCGGGACGGCCGGGTCTGGACCTCGGCCGGCGTGACCGCCGGCCTGGATCTGGCGCTCGCCTTGGTTGAGGACGACCTGGGCCGCGTCGTCGCGCACGAGGTTGCACAGCAGCTCGTCATGTTCCTGCGCCGGCCGGGCAGTCAGTCCCAGTTCAGCGTGCCGCTGTGGTCCGGACAGCCCCGGACCGATCCCATTCGTGCGGTCGTCGCGGCAATTCACGCCGACCCCGGTGCCGCGCACGGGCTGACCGACCTGGCGGGCCGCGCGGGGCTGAGCCCGCGGCACTTCCAGCGCCGGTTTACCGCCGAGGTCGGCACGCCGCCGACCGTGTACGTCGAGCGGGTTCGGGTCGAGGCCGCGCAGCGTGCGCTGACCGCCGGCGACGATCCGGTCGAGACGATCGCTCGCCGCTGCGGCTTCGGCACCGGCGAGACACTCCGGCGGGCCTTCCACCGGCACACCCGCGTCGCGCCGTCCGACTACCGAGACAGGTTCCGGTCGACCAGGGAGATTGCATGACCACGTATGGACTGCTGGTCTTTGACGGGGCCGAGGAACTGGACTTCGTGGGGCCGTGGGAGGTGTTCACGGCGTCCCGCATGCTGCGCGACGGCGTCGACACCGTGGTACTCGTGGCCGCCGGACTCGACCCGGTGCGCTGCAGCAAGGGCCTGCGGGTGCTGCCAGACCATACGCTGGCTGATCACCCGCCGCTCGACGTGCTGCTCGTGCCCGGCGGTCAGGGCACCCGCCGGGAGGTGACGAACGCGGCGATCACGGACTGGATCCGATCTGTGGCGCAATCGGCCTCGTGGGTCACCGGCGTCTGCACCGGCGCGCTGCTGCTGCACGAGGCGGGCCCGGCCCGTGGCCGCAGGGTCGCCACGCACCATGGTTTCGAGGACGCGCTCCAGGCTCGCGGCGAGATCACGGTCGTGCGGGACGCCCGCTATGTCGTCGACGGCAACCTGGTCACCAGCCAGGGCGTCTCGGCTGGGATTGACATGGCGCTGTGGCTCGTCGGCGCGCTGCATGGCCGCGACCACGCGCGCCAGGTCCGCCGGTACATCCAGTACGACCCAGCGCCGCCCTATCTCGCCGACGAACCAGCTGCCGTCCCCGCTGGCACACTGGCCGCGACACCCGGCTAGGACCACTGCTAGCCTCCCCAGACATGCACGCAGCGGGCAGCGGCATCGCCACCATCGCCAGCCGGGACGACACAACGCTCGAGGTCTGGTACGCCGGCCTCGCGCTCGACGAGCTGCCGAGCCAGCCGATCGCACTGCAAGCCGATCGCGACCCCGAGCGAGGCGTCCGCTTCGAGATCGCCGAGACCCGCATCGACCTCGACGTGCCACCGGACGGCGCCGCCGACGCCTACCTGCGGTTGCACTTGCTGTCCGCCCGGCTGGTCCGGCCGCGTGAGCTCAATGTGGCTGGCATCTTCGGCCAGCTGGCGCTCGTCGCGTGGACCGACCTGGGCGCCGTTCACCCGGCGGACCTCGACGAGCTGCGAACGCGGCGTCGGCTGGCGGGGCAGCCGCTAACCGTCCATGGCATCGACAAGTTCCCGCGGATGACCGACTTCGTCTCGCCGTCCGGAGTCCGGATCGCCGACGCGAGCCGGGTCCGGCTCGGTGCCTACCTGGCCGAGGGCACGGTGGTGATGCACGAGGGCTTCGTCAACTTCAACGCCGGGACGCTGGGCCCGTGCATGGTCGAGGGCCGGATCACCGCTGGCAGTGTGGTCGATGCTGACTCCGACATAGGCGGGGGCTCGTCGATCATGGGCACGCTGTCGGGCGGCGGGACCCACGTGACGCGGGTCGGCAAGCGCTGCCTGCTCGGCGCCAACGCGGGCACCGGCATCTCGCTCGGCGACGACAGCGCGGTCGAGGCTGGCCTGTACGTCACCAGGGGCACCCTCGTCACGCTGCCTGACGGCGGGGTCGTCAAGGCGATCGAACTGAGCGGTCAGCCCGGCGTCTTGTTCCGTCGTAACAGCGTGCACGGCAACGTCGAGGCCGTGCCGTGGAAGTCGAGCACGTTTACCGGGCTGAACCCGGCGCTGCACTCCTGACCGATCGGTGCTCGCTGGTCCGGGTCGGCCGGTCGAGGTTACCCGCCACCGAGCAGCCGGGGTCGGCCACCGAGCAGCCGGGGTTCGGCCACCGAGCAGCCGGGGTCGGCCACCGAGCAGCCGGGACCGCAGCTGCGCGGGTTGACGACCATGCCGCGGCTGCGGAGCAGCTTGGCGACCTGGCCGGCGACGCCGCACGATGCGTCGTTGACGTCGTACCAGTTGTAGTGCAGGGTCGCAATCCCGACACTGGCCAGCTCGTTGTCCCGGTGGCTGTCGGCCCAGCGTTGCTCCGGCGGGTGCGCCGCCACGCCGTCGAGTTCCACGGCCACCAAGGCGTCCTCGTACAGATTGTCCAGGTAGCGGCGGCGACCGCCAATGACGACCAGAGCCTGCCGGCGGGCGGTCGGCAGGCCGTGCGCACGCTCGACGTTCATCACGTAGCGGCGCTCCAGTGGCGAACGGACACCGGCGCTGATGTCGCCGAGGCCGACGGAAAGGTCGCGCCGCCAGCGAACCCGAGACCGGGAGTCCAGCACCTCGCGGAGGCGCTCGGCCGTCGTCAGCCCGCGGCCCACTGCGCGGCAGAGCCAGCCGAATGCATCGTCAAAGGTCACGGCCGACTGAGCGAGATCCACCACGGTGTCTTCCACTCGCGTGCGCGGCGGCGAGGCGGTCGGGTGCACGGTGGCGTAGAACGCGCGCGAGTGGTGCAGCACGGCTCCCTTGATCGGCATGACCCGCTGCGTGGCTGCCACCGTGATGTGGATGAGCGGCGATCGCTTGTCAGTCAAGCCGTGCAGCTCGGCGGCGGTCTGGTGGCTGAGTGCCGCGGGTGCCCCCGCCCGCAGCAGGGCCGCCCAGCGGAGCGCGTTCTGATCCGCGGTGCCGCTGAAGCCGGCGTAGACACCCTGCTGGAGTCGCTGCCATCGACCGTTGCGCAGCCGGCTGTCGATGAGTGTCGGGGACAGTCCCGCTGCCAGCGCCTGCTGGCGTGACAGCACCCCGCACTGCTGCTCGAGCAGTGCGCGGAGCTCCACAGGTTCTGTCGGCCGCACGTCACTCAGCATGCGATCGCGACCGCGATCGCATGCTGACCAGAGCCCGGGCTGTGGAAAACCTCAACGATTGGGCTTTTCAGTAATAGTTACTGAAAAGCCCAATCGATAACTCGCGGGGTGCGCGTGCTGGCTCGGCGGGCTCGGCGAGGAGGGCAGACAACTCGGCGGCAGCAGTGGTCACGGGCCAGCTGAGCTTGCGGCCAGGCGCCTGACCCAGCCTGCTCACCGGCCCGGACACGCACACAGCGGCGAGCAGCGTGCCACCCCGGAAGACGGGTGCGCTGACGCTCGCCACGCCGGGTTCGCGCTCGGCGACACTCGCCGCCCAGCCCCGGGCGCGCACTGCGGCTAGCTCGTCGGCCGCCTCCGCGGCTGGGCCGGCTGGCAGGACTGGGGCAGCGTGCGAGTCGCGGGGTGCGGCTGTGTTGCGGGGTGCGGCTGTGTTGCGGGGTGCGGCTGTGTCGCGGGTTGCGGCTGTGTCGCGGGTTGCGGCTGTGTCGCGGGGTGCGCCCGCTCCGGCCGCCCCGGTGCCTAGCGGGTCCGACCAGGCCAGCAGCACCTTGCCGCCAGACCCCGCGGCGAGCGGCAGCAAGGCGCCGACCGGTACGCTGTCCCGCAGTCCGGTGCCCGCGTCCCTGGCAGCGATGCACAGCCGATGGTCGCCGGACCGCACGTACAGCTGAACGCTCTCGCCGGTTGTCCGGTGCAGCCGGTCAAGTACCGGTCCGGCCAGGCTGGCGAGATCGAGCTCAGGACCCGCGACGGCGGCGAGTTCGGTCAGCCGCGGTCCGAGCCGAAAGGCACCGGCAGCGTCTCGGGCCACGAGCCGGTGCGCCTCGAGCGCCACGAGCAGCCGGTGCGCCGTCGGGCGCGGCAGTCGGCTGGCCGTCGCCAGCGACCGCAGCGTCTGCGGGCCGTCGGCGAGCAGGTCGAGCAGCCCGACGCAGCGGTCGAGCACGCCGACTCCGGTGGTTCGGGTCGCGCGACCGCGGGCGTCCTGTATGCTGTCCATATCCTGAACATGCTATCTCAGTATCTGAGACAAGTGCTAGCGCGCGCGACAGCCATCACTGAGCGAGACAGCCGCTAGCGAGCGAGACAGCCGCCACTGAGCGGGGCGAGCGGTGCGAGGAAGCGAGGCGGAGATGGCAGCACGCCTGTTCGACAAGGTCTGGGATCGCCACGTGGTGGCCAGCCCCGAAGGTGAGCCGCCGCTGCTCTACGTCGACATGCACCTGGTGCACGAGGTTACGTCGCCGCAGGCGTTTGAGGCGCTGTCCCTCACGGGTCGCAAGGTGCGTCGCCCGGACCTGACGGTCGCCACCATGGACCACGACGTGCCGACGATCGGGCTCGACGAGCCCATCGCGGACCCGCTGGCCGCGCTGCAGATCGAGCGGCTGGCGGCCAATTGCGCCGAGCACGGCATTACCCTGCACGCCCTCGGCAGCAGGCAGCAGGGCATCGTGCACGTGATCGGCCCGCAGCTAGGCCTCACCCAGCCGGGCATGACGGTGGTCTGCGGCGACAGCCACACCTCCACCCACGGCGCGTTCGGCGCGCTGGCGTTCGGGATCGGCACCAGCGAGGTCGAGCACGTGCTGGCCACCCAAACCCTCAGCCAGGTCAAGCCGGCGGCGATGGCAGTCACGGTGGACGGCGAGCTGCCGGCCGGCTGCACGGCCAAGGACCTGGTGCTCGGCATCATCCGCGCGCTTGGCGTCGGCGGCGGGGCTGGCTCGGTGATCGAATACCGGGGCGCGGCGATCCGCGCGCTGTCCATGGAAGGCCGGATGACGGTCTGCAACATGTCGATCGAGGGCGGCGCCCGGGCGGGCATGATCGCGCCGGACGACACCACGTTCGGCTATCTCGAGGGCCGGCAGCACGCGCCGAAGGGCGCCGCCTGGGAGCGTGCCCTCGACGACTGGCGGTCGCTGGTCACCGACGCCGGCGCGGAGTTCGACACCGAGATCCGGGTGGACGCTAGCGCGCTGCGGCCGGCCGTCACCTGGGGCACGAACCCGGCGCAGTCGGTGGCCATCGACGACGTCGTCCCCTACCCGGAGGCCGCCCCGACGCCGGCCGCCCGGCAGGCGGCCGAGCGGGCGCTGACGTACATGAACCTGACGCCCGGCACGCCGATCAGGGACATCGGCGTCGACATCGTCTTCATCGGCTCGTGCACGAACGGCCGGCTCGAGGACCTGCGGGCCGCGGCCGAGGTGATCCGCGGTCGCACGGTACACCCGGGCGTCCGCGCGCTCGTCGTGCCGGGCTCCGCCGCGGTCAAGGCTCAGGCCGAGCAGGAGGGCCTGGACCAGCGCTTCATCGCCGCCGGGTTCGAGTGGCGGTCGGCCGGGTGCTCGATGTGCCTCGGCATGAACGGCGACATCCTGGCGCCAGGCGAGCGGTCAGCGTCGACCAGCAACCGGAACTTCGAGGGCCGGCAGGGGCCGGGCGGCCGCACGCACCTGGTGTCGCCGGCGGTGGCGGCGGCTACCGCGGTGGCGGGCCACTTCGCCGCCCCGGCGGACCTGTGAAAACGCGGGCGGACCTGTGAAAACGCGGGCGGATCTGTGAAGACGGAGGCGGACCTGTGAGCACGCGCCGGCCAGCGGCGGACGGAGAGGGAGCAACGAGATGAGTGGCGTCAAGCGGATAGCCGGCCGGGCCGTCGTTGTCCTGCGCAGCGACGTGGACACCGACCAGATCATCCCGGCGGCCTGGCTGAAGAAGGTGGAGCGCACCGGATTCGGGGCCGGCCTGTTCGAGGCGTGGCGCAAGGACCCGGCGTTCGCGCTGAACCGGCCGGGCGCCGAGGCGGCCAGGGTGCTGATCTCCGGGCCGAACTTCGGCTGTGGGTCGTCGCGCGAGCACGCGGTCTGGGCCCTGCAGGACTTCGGCTTCCAGGCCGTGCTGGCACCGAGCTTCGCCGACATCTTCCGCGGCAACGCGATCAGCGCGGGACTGGTCCCCGCGCAGGTCAGCGACGACGCAGTGGCTCGGCTCGCGGCCGTTTTGGCGGACGCCCCGGACAGTGAGGTGGTGGTGGACGTGGCCGCCAGGACCGTTTCGGTCGGCGCGGCGGTTACGGAGTCGTTCCAGCTCGCCGGCTACGCCCAGTGGCGGCTGATAGAGGGGCTGGACGACGTGGGGCTGACGTTGCGGCACGAGGCCGAGATCGCGGCCTACGAGGGGCAGCGCCCGGACTATCTGCCCGCACTGCCCTAGAGTGGCCCCGGTCACTGCGAACTCTGGTGTAACGTGTATCTTGATCGGTGCGTTTCGTCGTCATGGCGGCGAGACAGCACGGCAGTGACACGGCACGGCAGTGAGATAGCGCGGCACTGACACAGCACCGTTGCATCCACTGATACGTGAAGGGACTCGGGCGTGAGCCTTCGTCGGCAACTCGTACTTATTATCACGTAGCGCGAACCCGCTGCAGGGCTCGCGCTACCCCTCTTTGCCGGACCGGCAGGGAGGATTTTTTTTGGACCCACGGGGGTCGAGGCCCCCGTGGCCCCCGAAGGCACGCGACAGCCGCGGTTAAAGATCAGGAGCAGAGGAGCAAGACCCGTGGAAGAACTCACCGGCGCCCAGGCACTCGTGCGCAGCCTCGAACAGCAGGGCGTCGAGGTAGTCTTCGGGCTTCCCGGCGGCACGATCCTGCCGACCTACGACCCGCTGCTGTCGTCCCGGCTGCGGCACGTGCTCGTCCGGCACGAGCAGGGTGCCGGGCACGCCGCCGAGGGATACGCCTGGGCGACCGGCAAGCCCGGCGTGTGCGTGGCCACCAGCGGGCCGGGCGCGACGAACCTGGTCACCGCCCTCTCCGACGCCTACATGGACTCGGTGCCGGTGGTCGCCATCACCGGGCAGGTCGGGCGCAGCCTCATCGGAACCGACGCGTTCCAGGAGGCCGACATCACCGGTATCACGCTGCCGATCACCAAGCACAACGAGTTGGTCACCGATCCCGAGCGGATCCCCGCGGCGATCGCGGAGGCCTTCCACATCGCCACCACCGGCCGCCCGGGCCCGGTGCTGGTGGACGTGCCGAAGGACGTGCAGCAGGCCACCGCTCCGTGGCGGGTGGGAGACTGGCCGCCGCCCATGGACCTGCCGGGCTACCGGCTGCCCCCGCCGCCGAGCCGGGCTGCCATCGAGGCAGCCGCGCAGTTGCTGCTGCAGGCTCGCCGACCGGTGCTGTACGTCGGCGGCGGCGTGATCAAGTCGGACTCGCACGCTGACCTGCGGCGGATCGCTGAGCTCGCCGGGGCGCCGGTCACCACCACGCTGATGGCCCGCGGCGCCTTCCCTGACACCCATCCGCTGGCGCTCGGCATGCCCGGCATGCACGGGACCTACCCCGCCGTCGCCGCGCTGCAGGAGGCCGACCTCATCGTCGCGCTCGGTGCCCGGTTCGACGACCGGGTGACCGGCAAGCTGGCTGACTTCGCACCGCGAGCCAAGATCGTGCACGCCGACATCGACCCGGCCGAGATAGGCAAGAACCGCGCGGCCGACGTGGCCATCGTCGGTGACCTTCGGTTCACGATGGCCGCGCTGGCCGATGCCGTCGCCGCTGCCATCGCGGACGGCACGGCGCCGCAGACCGGCGACTGGCGGGCGGTGCTCGACAGCTGGAAGCGCCAGTTCCCGCTCCGGTACGCCCAGCACCCCGACGGACCGCTGAAGCCGCAGTACGTCACCGAGCGGCTATCGGCCCTGACCGGCGGGAACGCGATCATCGTGGCCGGAGTCGGCCAGCACCAGATGCACGCGTCGCAGCACTACACCTTCACCAGGCCGCGCAGCTGGATCAACTCTGGCGGGGCAGGCACGATGGGGTTCGCGGTGCCGGCCGCCATGGGTGCGCAGGTCGGTCGGCCGGGCGAGACCGTCGTCGCGATCGACGGCGACGGCTGCTTCCAGATGACCGCGCAGGAGCTGGCCACCTGCGCGATCGAGAAGATCCCGATCAAGGTGCTGATCTTCAACAACGGGTTCCTCGGCATGGTCCGGCAGTGGCAGGAGCTGTTCTACGACGAGCGGTACTCCTACGTCGAGCTCGGCACCGCCATCCCCGACTACGTCAAGCTGGCCGAGGCATACGGCTGTGTGGGGCTGCGCTGCGACCGGGCAGACGAAGTGGACGCCGTGCTGGACAAGGCGCTGGCGCCGACCGACGTGCCGGTGGTGGTCGACTTCCGCACCCACGACCGGGAGGGCGTGTTCCCCATGGTCGCGGCCGGTCGGCCGAACGACGAGATCGTGCTCGGCCCGGAGTTCAGCGCTGCCGAGCAGCGCGCCGCGACCCGCAGGGAAATGGAGCTGTGATGACGACGCACACGCTGTCCGTGCTGGTGGAGAACAAGCCCGGTGTGCTCACGCACGTCGCCGGGATGTTCTCGCGGCGCGCCTTCAACATCGCCTCGCTGGCCGTCGGGCCGACGCACGACGAGCGGGTGAGCAGGATGACCATCGTGGTCGACGGCACGTCCACCAGCGTCGACCAGGTGCGCAAGCAACTGGAGAAGCTGATCCGGGTGCTGAAGGTGGTCGAGCTCACCGACAACGCCGCGATCGAGCGCGAACTGGCGCTGATCAAGGTTCGCGTCGAGCCGGCGCTGCGCGGTCAGCTGCTGGAGGTGGCGGGCGTGTTCAGCGCGAACGTCGTCGACATGAGCCCGACCACGCTGGTGCTCGAGGCCGTTGCGAGCCCCGCCAAGCTGGACGCCCTGCTGGCCATGCTCGACAGCTACGGCACCTGCGAGCTGGTCAGGACCGGCCGGATCGGGCTGGCCCGCGGCGCCAGCGTGATCACCGACGAGCCCGGCGAGCCCGACGAGCCCGGCGAGCCCGGCGTGTCCGCGGCCCAGCCGACCGCGCTGGCGTCGGCCGCGGCCCGGCAAGCCGAGACCGCTGCCTGACGACCCCGTTCCCTGCAAAACGATTTTGATCTTTTACCGAGAGGACGATTTCCGCCATGGCCACCGTCTACTACGACACCGACGCAGACCTCGGTCTCGTCCAGTCCCGCAAGATCGCCGTGCTCGGCTACGGCTCGCAGGGCCACGCGCACGCGCTGAGCCTGCGCGACTCCGGCTGCGACGTACGCGTCGGGCTGCCCGCGGGCTCGCGGTCCCGCAACCGCGCCGAGGCGGCCGGGCTGGAGGTGACCACGCCGGAGGAGGCCAGCTCGTGGGCCGACCTGATCATGGTGCTGACTCCGGACACCACCCAGCGCAAGCTGTACGCGGCTGCGATCGAGCCGAACCTGCGGCCCGGCGACGCGCTGTTCTTCGCACACGGGTTCAACATCCACTTCGGCTACATCACCCCGCCGGATTCGGTCGACGTCGCGATGGTCGCGCCCAAGGCGCCCGGCCACCTGGTCCGCCGCCAGTACGAGGAGGGCCACGGCACGCCGGTGCTGGTCGCGGTCGCCCAGGACGCCACCGGCAAGGCGTGGGACCTGGTCCGCTCGTACGCGGCCGCGATCGGCGGCACGAAGGCCGGCGCGCTGGTCACCACGTTTTCCGAGGAGACCGAGAGCGACCTGTTCGGGGAGCAGGCCGTGCTGTGCGGCGGCGTGACGGCCCTGGTGAACGCCGGGTTCGAGACCCTGGTCAAGGCCGGCTATCAGCCAGAGGTCGCCTACTTCGAGTGCCTGCACGAGCTCAAGCTCATCGTCGACCTCATGTACGAGGGCGGCGAGTCGTGGATGCGCTACTCGGTCAG
>JASHQA010000027.1 GCA_030037785.1 Streptosporangiaceae bacterium | reverse complement strand
TGTTCCGGCGTCAGCTGCGGCGCCGGCACGTCGTCGCGGTACACGTTGGCGATGCCCGCCGCGTGCGTCATGGGCGGGATCTCCTCGGCCGCGACCTCCTGGACCCGCGCCACGGCCACGATGATCTGGTCGAGCTGGCCAGCGAAGTGGTCGAGTTCGGCGTCCGTCAGGGCCAGCCTGGAGAGCCTGGCCAGGTGGGCTACCTCGTCCCTGGTAATGGCCATGTAGGCCATCCTATGGGGCTGTCGCAGCCCGGTCCCACGGCATTGTCGGCGCGCCTCGGCTACCGGACGGGCTGGGCCTTGGCGGCATCGGCGGCGTCGGCGGCATCGGCACGCCGACCGTACTCGCGCAGCCACGAGGTCGCCGACGCCACGTTCATCGGCTTGGCGAAGTGCCAGCCCTGCCCCGCGACGCAGCCCATCGCGGTCAGCGCGGCAGCGACGGCGGCCGACTCGACGCCCTCGGCCACCGACATGATGCCGAGCGCGGCGGCGAGGTCGACGATGGACTTCACCACGACCTCGTCGTCGGGCGAGTCGAGCATCCGGCTGATGAACGACGAGTCGACCTTGATCTCACTGAACGACAACCGCCGCAGCCGCAGCAGGGACGAATATCCCGTGCCGAAGTCGTCCAGGCTGAGACTGACCCCGATGTCGGCCAGTGCCTCTGCGGTCGCCACCGCGTGGGCGGGCTCGCTCGTGAGCACGCCCTCGTCGATCTCCAGCAACAGCGCGTCCGGGGGCAACCGGTTCCGGCTGAGGCTCTGGTCGACAAGGTCTGCGAGACCGGTGTCGAGCAGGTCCCGGCCCGACACGTTGAGCGACACCTGAACCGGGAGGCCGGACTCGCGCCACCGCGCGGCCTGGGCCACGCTCGTCTCGATGACGAACGCCGTCACCTCGCGCATGAGATAGGACTGCTGCACGACCGGGATGAAGTCGGCTGGGGTGAGCACCCCGCGCACCGGGTGCCGCCAGCGGACCAGGGCTTCCAGCCCGGCTAGGCGGCCGTCGGCCAGGTACACCTTGGGCTGGTAGTGCAGTTCGAGTTCGTCACGGTCCAGGCCGCGGCGCATCTCGCCGAACAGCGCCAGCCTGGCTGGCGAGTTCCGGTCCAGGTCCGCGACGTACCGCTCGACCCCGCTGCGCCGCTGCTTGGCCAGATACATGGCCAGGTCCGCGTGCTGGACGAGGGTCTCGTCAGCGGTCGCGTCGTCCGGGAACATCGCGATCCCGATGCTCACCTCGATCACGAACTGCATGCCCTCCAGCCGGATCGTCTCCGCCACCGCCGCCCGCAGCCGGGCGGCGACCTCACGGGGCACGGCCGCATCCTTCACCGACGGCAGCAGCACGGCGAACTCGTCGCCGCCCAGCCTGGCCACCAGATCGCCGGGCCGGACGCTGTGCGTAAGCCGCTGCGCCACCAGCCGGAGCAGCCGGTCGCCGACCGCGTGCCCCAGCGTGTCGTTGACCTCCTTGAGGCCACGGTCCAGGTCAAGCAGCAGGAACGCGACCTTGGTGCCCGCGGAGGAGGCCTGCTCCAGCGTCTTAGCCAGATTGCGCATCAGCAGTGTCCGGTTGGCAAGCCCGGTCAGCTCGTCGTGATGCGCCTGGTGCTCGCGCTGCACCGAGATCGCGGCCGCGACGTGGAAGGCGATCAGCGGCACCGCGAACAACAGCAGCAGGAACGTCGCGCAGGTGCTGATGACGACGGCCACCAGTGGTGCGACCGCGAACAGGACGGCGTTGGTCATGGCCTGGTACGGCAGCCGTCGGCGCAGCGTCTGGCCGACCGGCTCCCGGCTGTGCAGCGCGATGGCGACGCTGACCGCGACGAAGCCCACCGCGAAGCACGCCGTAGCGGCCAGCAGGATCCGCCAGACGTCGTAACCCTCTGGAACCCACTGGTGCAGCGAGAGTGTCTGATTGCCGATCCGAAGCAACGGTCGCCGCAGGCCCACGCCGTGCAGCACCCACCCGGCCGTGTACGTCGACAGCGCCGAGACCGCCGCGTTGAAGGCCACCCGGTGCGGCGACCGGCGCTTGCCGAGCAGGACCAGGGCCGAGGAGGTGCCCGACAGCAGCACGCCGATCGGCATCCCCCAGGCGATCAGCGCCGCGAAGCTAAACGCGATGGACGCCCGCGGCGCCTCCATACTGGACTGGCCAGGCGTGACGACCGGCCGGAGGTCGCCGAAGACCACGAGCGCGACCAGGACCCAGGGCAGCGGATGGGTGGCCAGCAGCTGGAGCTCCATCACTCTGCTCACGGCCAGCACGTAGGCGGCCAGACCAGCCACCGTGACCAACGCCATATAGACCCACAACGGCGAGCCGACACGGGGGGCGATATCCCTGGTGTCGGTTGGGTCTGTCATGACTCCTCGTTGGCAAGCCGTCGCTCAGTGTGCAGATCTCGGCGCTTTCCGTTGATGCTACGGCAAAAAACGTACTTCCCGAAGCCAATTGCACACTATCTGTTACAACCTGAGATCGCCGACAACAACACGCGCTCAGCCGTGCAGGGCCTCAGGCCCGTCCGACAGCAGCAACTCCAGTGCTTGCTCGTCCAGCACCGGCACGCCGAGCGACTCGGCCGTGTCCAGCTTCGAGCCCGGGCTCTGCCCGGCCACCACGTAGCTGGTCTTCTTCGACACCGAACCGGAGACCTTTCCACCCCGGGCCTGGATCGCCTCCGCTGCCTCTTCGCGGGTCCGCCCGTCCAGGGTTCCGGTCAGCACGATGGTGAGTCCGGCCAGCGGGCCGGCTAGCTCGCCCGCCGCGGCGGCCCCGCTGGCCGGCCGCACGAATCCTTCGGTGGCCAGGTCGACCCCGGCCGCCCGCCACTTGTCGACGATCGCCACGTGCCAGTCCACCGCAAACCAGTCCCGGATCGACCTCGCGATGGTGGGGCCCACGTCGTCGACCATCACCAGCTCGGCGTCGCTCGCCGCGGTGATCGCCTGAACGGAGCCGAAAGCGCCGGCGAGCGCCCTGGCGGCCGTCGGGCCGACGTGCCGGACGGACAGCGCGACCAGGATCCGCCACAGCGGCCGGTGCCTGGCCTCCTCGAGGTTGACCAGCAACCGGGTCGCGTTCGCGGTCAGCTTTTCGGCCTTGGTCACGAAGAACGGCACGGTGGCGAGCTGCTCCGCCGTCAGGCCGAACAGGTCGCCCTCGTCGGTGACCAGCCCGGAGTCCAGCAGCGCGGCCGCAGCCTCGTAGCCGAGCACCTCGATATCGAGCGCGCCACGCCCGGCCAGGTGGAACAGCCGCTCTCGCAGCTGCGCTGGGCAAGACCGCGCGTTCGGGCAGCGCCAGTCGACGCCGCCGTCCTCGCGCGCCAGCGGCGTGTCGCAGGCCGGGCAGCGGGACGGGAACTCGAACTCCCGCTCGTCGCCAGTCCGCAGGTCGGCGACCGGCGCCACGACTTCAGGAATCACGTCACCAGCCTTGCGCAGCACCACCATGTCGCCGATCAGCACGCCCTTGCGCTTGATCTCGTCGGCGTTGTGCAGCGTGGCGTTCTCCACCGTCGAGCCGCTGACCTTGACCGGTTCCATGACCGCGAACGGGGTGACCCGGCCGGTGCGGCCGACGTTGACCTTGATGTCCAGCAGCCGGGTGTTGACCTCCTCCGGCGGGTACTTGTATGCGATGGCCCAGCGCGGGGCCCGGCTGGTCGAACCGAGCCGCCGCTGCACGTCGATGGCGTCGATCTTGATGACGACCCCGTCGATCTCGTACGGCGGGTCGTGCCGGTGCTCGGCGTAGTGCGCGATGTAGCTGCGCACGCCGTCGATGCCGGGCACCACCTCGACGAGGTCGCTGACCGGTAGCCCCCACGACCTCATCAGCTCATACCACCCGGACAGGCTGGCGGGCGGATCGCCGAGGCCCTCCGCCAGGCCGACGCCGTGCACGATCATGTTCAGCGCACGCGCCGCGGTGATACGGGGATCCTTCTGCCGCAGCGACCCGGCCGCGGAGTTGCGCGGGTTGGCGAACGCCTGCTTTCCCGCGGCCGTCAGCTTCTCGTTGAGCTCCTCGAACGCCGCCACCGGCAGGAACACCTCGCCGCGGACCTCGAGAACGTCGGGCCAGCCGGACCCGGACAGCCGGTTCGGCACCGCGGCGATGGTCTTGACGTTGGGCGTCACGTCCTCGCCAGTGCGGCCGTCCCCCCTGGTGGCCGCCCGCTGCAGGCGGCCCTTGCGGTACACCAGCGCGACGGCCAGGCCGTCAATCTTGAGCTCGCACAGGTAGGGCCCCGCGCCGCCGAGCCGTTCCGCCCGGCTCACCCAGCCGTCCAGGCCCTCCGCGGTGAACACGTTGTCCAGGCTCTCCAGCGGCCGCAGGTGCTGCACCGGCGTGAACTCGGTCGAGATCATGCCGCCGACCCGCTGGCTGGGTGAGTCGGGCGTCCGCAGCTCGGGGATCTGTTCCTCGATGCTCTGCAGCTCTCGCATCTTGGTGTCGTAGTCGATGTCGGAAACCAGCGGCGAGTCGAGCACGTAATAGCGGTACTGCGCCTCAAGCAGTTCGGCGGCCAGCTCCGCGTGACGTTCCCTCGGGTCCTGCTGCGTCATGACCTGTTCTCCTCGCTCATCTCCGCCGCGACCCGGGCCGCCTCCCGGCAGTGCCGCAGCGCCGCCGTCGCCGCGGCCGGCGAGACCCCGGCCAGGCCGCACGCCGGCGTGAGCACGACCTGCCGGGCCAGCAGGCCTGGTGACAGCCCTGTCCGCCGCCACATCGTCACGACCTCAGCCGCGGTCTGCCGTGCTGTCGGCGGGGGGGCGACCCCCCGAGCCCCCCGCTGTGCTGTCGGCGGGGGGGCGACCCCCCGAGCCCCCCGCGGTGCTGTCGGCGGCGCGGCGCTGCCGAGCCGCGCCGCGGTAGCCGTCGGTATTGCCCCCACCAGCAGGCCGAGCCCGGACTCGGCCAGCTCCGCGATCCGGTCGGTTTCCCGCACCGGGAGCTGGCTGAGATCGAAGCTGATAGCGGTCGCGCCCGCGGCCTTGATCTCACCGAACACCGAAGCCGCGCGGCCGCAGCAGTGCACGACGGTCGGGGCGGCCGGTGCCGCCAGCACCGTAGCAAGTCGCTGACTCGCCACGATCCGGTCGACTGCCGCCACCGCGGCGAGGCCACTGGCAGTCGGCACCCGCCCGGCCAGCGCCGCGGGCAGCGACGGCTCGTCGACTTGCACGACCAGCGTCGCACCAGGCACCCGCTTGCGCACGTCAGCCGCGTGCCCGGCGAGGCCCTCCGCGAGCGAGGTGGTCAGATCCGCGACCGCGCCGGGGTCCGAGAGCGCCGGATTAGCCGAGCGCCTCAGCTCCAGCGTCGCCGCCAGCGTCCATGGTCCGCACACCTGGATCTTCAGCGGTCCGGTGTAGCCGGCGGCCGCCTCCTCGAGCGTGTCCAGGTCCGAAGACCAGTAGCCGGCCGCCCTCGTGAGGTCTCGGCCCGGCCGGTCGGCGAGCTTCCAACCGCTGGGTGTCACCTGAACGGGCAGGTCGATCAGCAGCGCCGCGGACCGCCCGATGATGTCAGCGCCGGGCCCACGGTCCGGCAGCTCGGGCACGTGCGGCAGGTCGGGCAGCTCGCCGAACACCACCCGGCACGCCTCGGCCGGGTTGGTACCCGGCATGGACCCCACGCCGGTCGCGGTCCCGGCTGGCCACGGGAACTGCTGCGCGGACATCCTCAGAGCCTACGACGCGAGGCCCGCGCGGGCGGTCAGGCCGCGGACCGGGCGGTGGCGCTGATCGTCGCCGAGCCGAGAACCGCGTCGCCGTCGTAGAAAACCGCCGCCTGGCCCGGCGCCACGCCGCGGGCAGGCTCGCGCAGGCGGACCGTGACCCCGTCGCCCGCCGGCGTGCACACCGCCGGGTACACCGCGCCGTGCGCACGCAGCTGCACCAGGCAGTGCAGCGGCTCCGACGGTGGCGCGCAGCCCGACCACACTGGCCTGGCCGCCTCGATCTGCCGCACCTCCAGCGCCTCGGGCGGGCCAACGATCACGGTGCGGGACGTCGGCTCGATGCTGAGTACGTACCGCGGCCGGCCGTCGGCGGCCGGGCGACCGATTGCCAGGCCCTTGCGCTGACCAATGGTGAACCCGTAGCTGCCGTCGTGGCTGCCCATCACGGCGCCGTCCGCGTCCACGATCTGGCCCGGCGCGCTCCCGAGCTGCCGCTGCAAGAACGCCCTCGTGTCACCGTCGGCGATGAAGCAGACATCGTGGCTGTCTGGCTTGTCCGCAACGGCGAGGCCGAGCGCGGCAGCCTCCTGGCGCACCCTGTCCTTGGTGGTGTCGCCGAGCGGGAACAGCGCCCGGCTCAGCTGCTCGCTGGTCAGCACGCCGAGCACGTAGGACTGATCCTTCGCGGCGTCGACGCTCCGTACCAGCCGGCGCTGCCCGGTCGTGCCGGGAGTGGCCTCGAGCCTTGCATGATGGCCCGTGCACACGGCGTCGAAGCCGAGCGCCACCGCCCGGTCGAGCACAGCGGTGAACTTGATCTTCTCGTTGCAGCGCAGGCACGGGTTGGGCGTGTGCCCGCGGGCGTACTCCGCGACGAAATCCTGCACAACGCTGGCATGGAACTGCTCGGCCATGTCCCACACGTAGAACGGGATACCGATCACATCGGCGGCACGCCGGGCGTCGCGGGCATCCTCGAGCGTGCAGCAGCCACGAGCGCCGCTGCGATACGAGCTCGGATTTCGAGACAGCGCCAGATGCACGCCGGTGACGTCATGCCCGGCCGCTGCGGCCCGTGCCGCGGCCACGGCCGAGTCGACCCCGCCGGACATGGCGGCGAGCACTCGCAGTCTGGTCATCCCTGCCAGCTTAGGTGCACCAGCGCGGGACAACCCCCGTGAACCCCCGGCCCAGCTCAGCCTCGGTCCGAGCCGACCACGGTCGTTACCGGGCGGCCCTGCGGGCGCGCTCGACCACCTCGCCGATCACCGCGCCGACGGCGTCCACGTCAGCCTGCTCAGAGCTATGCCCGAGCGAGAACCGCAGTGAGCCGCGCGCGCGCGCCTCGTCCGAGCCCATCGCGAGCAGCACGTGGCTGGGCTGGGCCACCCCCGCCGTGCACGCCGAACCGGTCGAGCACGCGATGCCGCGGGCATCAAGCAGCATCAGCAGGGCGTCACCCTCACATCCGGGGAACGAGAAGTGCGCGTTCCCCGGCAGCCTGCCGGGCCCGCCGGGCAGCCCATTCAGAACCGCGTCCGGCACCGCCGCCTGCACCTGGGCGATCAGGTCGTCTCGCAGCGCCGCGAGTCGCTTGGCCTCGTCGACCCGGCGCTGGGCCGCGACCTCGACCGCGACGGCGAACGCCCGGATCGCCGGCACATCGAGCGTGCCGGACCTGACGTCCCGCTCCTGGCCGCCGCCGTGGAGCACGGGCACCGGCTGCTCGCCCTTGGCCAGCAGGAGGGCACCGACGCCTACCGGCCCGCCGATCTTGTGCGCGGTCACCGTGAGCGCGGTCGCGCCAGTCTCCGCGAGGCTCACGGGCAGGGTGCCCGCAGCCTGCACGGCGTCGCTGTGAAACGGAATCTGGTACTCGGCAGCGAGGGCCGCAAGATCAGCGATCGGCTGCACGGTGCCGACCTCGTTGTTGGCCCACATGACACTGATCATGGCCACGCTGGCTGGATCCGCATCGATGGCGGCCGCAAGCGTGTCCGGGCTGAGCACGCCAGCGCGATCCACCGGCAGCCAGACGGCCTCGGCGCCCTGCTGTTCGGCTAGCCATCCCGCGCTGTCCAGCACCGCGTGGTGCTCAACCGAGGTAGCGAGCACGCGCCGCCTGCTCGGGTCGGTGACCCTGCGCGCCCAGTACAGCCCCTTGACGGCGAGATTGTCCGCCTCGGTGCCGCCGCTGGTGAACACCACCTCGCTCGGCCGCGCGCCGTAGGTTTCGGCGATCAGCTCCCTGGACTCCTCGACGATCCTGCGGGCGCGCCGCCCCGCGCTGTGCAGGGACGAAGCGTTGCCCAGCTGGGCCAGCTCCTCGGTCATCGCCGCGACGGCCGCTGGCAGCAGCGGCGTCGTCGCGGCGTGGTCGAGGTACACCACCGGGTGTCTTCCCGCGGTGCTGGTATCTGCAGCGGCTGGGTCTGGCATGATGCGTCCAGCCTAGTGGCGGCTGACGGCGGTTCCGGTCGCGGCCGGGCGCTGCCGCCTTACCGCGGACTGCTGTGCCTGTCTGGTCAGCCGGCCTGCCGCTTGCCGATCTCCTCGATCAGCTGTGGCACGACCTTGAACAGGTCGCCGACGACACCGAAGTCGGCGAGCTCGAAGATCGGCGCCTCGGGGTCCTTGTTCACCACCATGATCGTCTTGGCGGTCTGCATGCCGGCCCGGTGCTGGATCGCGCCGGAGATGCCAATCGCCAGGTAGAGCTGCG
>JASHQA010000026.1 GCA_030037785.1 Streptosporangiaceae bacterium | reverse complement strand
CACGGAGCCGCGGCCCGACCTGGCAGCCGAGATGCACACCGCCTGGATCCGGTTCGCCGCCAGCGGCGACCCCGGCTGGCAGCCGTTCGACGCCAGCTACCCGGTCATGACGTTCGGCGCCGCACCAGGTCCGGGTGAGGTGGTCTTCGATCCTCGTGGCGACGAGCGCCGCAGCTGGGGCCCGCTGCGGTGAGGTCAGGCGGCAGCGGCGGCGGCCGGCCGAGGATGGGTCACACTGGAGGGGTGGATGTGATCGCGCGCGAGTACGTTTCGCTGCCGGGTGGCGGTCTTCGCCAGGTGTACAGCATCGAGCGGACCGACGGCAGCGTCGCGCTGGGCGACTATCGCGCCTGGCTCGCGAGCCGGGCCGCGCGCTGCGCCTGCGGTGCGGTCTGCCGGGGTTCAGGCCGGACGTGCGGGGCCCCCGAGTGCATCAGCAGGCTGGAACGCTGCTAGGTCAAGCGTGCATCACCCGCCCGGCCGTCACAGCACGCGCCGAGGTCACGCTGCACATTCCCGGCAAACCAGCTGGCCACCCCGGTTGTCGGCGAGCTGACTCCGATGGTGCACAAGGAAGCAGCTCGAGCACGTGAATTCGTCCGCCTGGCGCGGAATCACCCGGAACGAGAGCTCCTCGTTCGACAGGTCGGCTCCGGGGAGCTCAAGCGACTCGGCAATGTCATCGGGGTCGATGTCAATCGCCGTTGACGACTTGTCCATCCGGCGCGCCTGCAGCTCCTGCAGACTGTCCTCGGTGACGTCGTCGTCGGTCTTCCGCGGGCTGTCGTAGTCAGTAGCCATCTCGGCCCTTACCCCTCCATCTTTACTAACTCGTTCCGCGCGCTTGTAACGCTCAGGACCGCTGTCTTGTGCCCGAATCCGGCGGGGAATTCTGCCACGTCTGGCCGGGCTTCACACCTACCGGAGGGTCTTCGGGTGCGCGAGTCGCGTCCCGCGATGACCGAACGCCCGTCAAGCGGGCGAATCTTCCCGCGACCGCGGCCGGGATGCACGGGGGCGGCGAGTTATTTCGCAGTAACTTCGCGGATTTGCCGCGCCGGCCTGCGCAAACGTGCGTATGGTACGAATCGCCATCACAGGTCCACGCTGCATGCCAGGCGGAGTTCCCCGGTCGATGCCTCACCACGTGCCACTGCGCGCGGGCGACCCGAGACGGGTCGGGCGGTACCGGCTGACCGGGCGGCTGGCGGGCCTGCCATCTGACGACCCCCTGTTCATCGGCGCGACCCCGGACGGCGCCGCCGTCGCCATTGCTCTGCTCGGCGGCGACTGGGCGCGGGGCGGAGCAGCCAGGGACAGGTTCGCGGCTGAGGCGGCCGTCGCCAAGCGGGTCGCCCCGTTCTGCGCTGCCCGGGTCCTGGACGCCGGACTGGACGGCGACGTTGCGTACCTGGTCAGCGAGTACATCCCCGGCCAGTCGCTGCTCGAGAGCGTCGCCGAAACCGGTGTCAGGCGAGGGCCGGAACTCGAGGCCCTGGCCATCGGCATGGCGACCGGGCTGGCAGCTGTCCATCAAGCGGGCCTGGTGCACGGCAGCTTCGGCCCCCAGTACCTGATCCTCCCGGCCGAGGGTCCGCCTCGGGTGGTGGAATACGGCATCACGCCGCCCTACGGCTCCGCCACACCGTCAGCGGACATGCTCGCCTGGGCGCAGACCGTCGTGTTCGCGGCGACCGGGCACCCGCCTGCTGGTCACGGCGACCTCGAGTTCCTACCCGGCCGAACCCGCGAGCCCGTGCAGCAGTGCCTTCAGCTGGACTCGCTGGAACGGCCTGCCGCTCGTGCCGTGCTGCAGTTTCTGCTCGGTGACGGGTCCCCGGCGGCGGGGTTGCTGGCCGCGGGCTCCCGCCGCGCGGCCGGATCAGCGCTGGCGCAGCCAGCCTCGGAATCGGCTGCCATGGGAACGGCCCGCGACCGGGACGCTCCGGCGGTTCCCCGGCACTCGGCTGGTGGGGCCGAGCCGAGCGAGCAAGACCCGGCGCAGCGCCGTGGGACCAGGAACCGTGCACTGAGGGCCAGCAGGAGGCGCTCGGCCGCCTGGGCGATCGTCGGCGGAGCCGCCGTCGTGGTGGTGCTTCTCGCGCTGCTCATCGTGCATCTGGTGCAAGGCGACCACGCGACGGGCCACGGCAATCTCGCGGCAAACACGGGCCGGCCGACCGCGACCACCAGTCCGGCAGCATCCTCCAGCGCGGGTCCGACGACCCCGGCAGCCTTCGGCGGGACCTGGTCTGGCCCGGTAACAGAGGCTTCGGCCACGTTCACCGTGAAGATCACCCTCACCGCCAGCCAGTCGTCCGGCGCCATCGTCTACACCGGCACGGACTTCACCTGCTCCGGCGTGCTGAGCCTGATCTCGGCCACACAGACCACGATGACGATGAGCCAGGGCATCGTCGCTGGCCGGTCGACGTGCAGTAACGGCACGGTCACCGTGTCGCTGAGCAGTGCGAACTCGATCAGCTTCAACTTCCAGAGCCAGCCGGCGACGACGTCAACACAGGCGACGGGCACCCTGACGCGCAGCTAACCGGCGCTGGCCCGACCGGGCCCGGGCTCGGCCCTCGGGCGCGCTTCGGCCAGCAGGTCATGCAGCTCCGCGAAGAGCCCAGCGGCCGCGGCGATCGTCAGCTCCGATCCGGCGGCCTGGCCGTGCAGGCCGCCGGTCAAAGCCCCGGCTTCCCGTGCGATGAGCCCGCCGGCTGCGATGTCCCAGTACTGCACGCCCTGCTCGTAGTACGCGTCGACCTGCCCCGCGGCAACCGAGCAGAGATCCGTCGCGGCCGATCCCGATCGCCTGATGTCCCTGACCCGCGGCAGCACCGCCGCGGCCACGCGGCCCTGCCTGGCCCGCTGCTCGGCCGCGTAGCCGAAGCCGGTGGCCACCAGGGCGGCGGACAGGTCGACGCCGGAGTTGCAGGCAAGCCGCTGCCGCCCCGGCCGCCAGGCCGCCTCGAGCCAGGCTCCGCCGCCCCTGACAGCGGTGAACAGGCTGCGCCGCAGCGGCACGCAGACCGCGCCGACCTCGACCTCGCCCGCGACTTCTGCCGCGATGCTGACGGCCCAGTCAGGCAGCCCGTAGAGGTAGTTCACGGTCCCGTCGAGTGGGTCGACGATCCACCGGACGCTGCCCGCACCGGTCTGGCCACCCTCCTCACCGAGCACGGCGTCGGCCGGCCGCGCAGCCGCCAGGCGGTCCCTGATGAGCTTCTCGGCCGCCCGGTCCATCTCCGTCACCACGTCGGTCGGGCTGGACTTGGTCTGCACCACCGCGACCCGGCCGCGGCCGGCGAGCAGCAGCTCGGCCGCCTGCCGCGCGATCGAACTCGCCAGCTCAGCCAGCTCGGCCACCTCGGACGACGGCGGCGGTGGCGTCGCGGCCCGCATCAGACCGTCACCGCCCGGCCAGCACGCAGCACCCTGGCGGGCAGGCGTCGGGCCCGGCGCCGAAGGCACCGAGGGATAGTGGCGCGGTGCCGTCCAGTCGCTCGACGACGAGGTCGGTGATCATCGACACGAACCTCGAGTC
>JASHQA010000287.1 GCA_030037785.1 Streptosporangiaceae bacterium | reverse complement strand
GCCTTACGAGTTCGTCCAGCCGGGACGGAACGTCGGGATCCACCGCGCAGACCTGCTCGCGCTGCTGACCGGGCAGCTGCCAGCTGGCATGGTCCATACCGGGCACCGGTGCACGGGTTTCCGCCAGGATGCGGGCAGCGCCACTGTCATCTTCGCTGACGGGACCGCAGCCACGGCAGACGTGGTGATCGGGGCGGACGGCATGCACTCCGTGCTGCGAGGCTTCGTGGTAGCCCCGGCGGAGCCCGTGTTCTCCGGGTGGTGGCCTACCGCGGTCTAGTGCCGCTCCCGGCTGGGCACCCGGCCGACGCGCTGCGGATCTGGGTGGGCGAGAGCAAGCACTTCCTGGTGTACCCGGTGCGGGCCGGGCAGCTGCTGAACTACGTGGGATTCGTCCCGTCGGACAGCTCCGTCCGGGAGTCGTGGTCGGAGCGCGGCGACCCAGCCGCGCTCGCTGCGCACTTTGCCGGCTGGGACCCGGTCATCGGGCAGGTCATCGCCGCGATCAGCGGACCCGGCGGCACCGGATTCCAGTGGGGGATGTACGACCGTGCACCGCTCTCGCGGTGGAGCGACGGCCGGCTGACCCTGCTCGGCGACGCGGCGCACCCGATGCTGCCGCACCTGGGTCAGGGCGTGAACCAGGCACTGGAGGACGCCGTGGCGCTGGCCACGCTGCTCCGAGCGTGCGCGAGTTCCGCGGACGTGCCGGGCGCACTGGCCGCGTACGAGCGGTTGCGAAGGGACCGGACCGCCCGCGTGCAGCGTGGCTCACGGCGGCAAGGCGCCGGTTACGACAGCTCCGGCAGCCAGCTGGAAGACCGGCGATGGATCTACGAATACGACGCGTGGGCCGAAGCTGTCGCGCTCACATGAGCGCCGGTGACGCTGCGCCGCAGCGGCCGGCTACACCAGCGCCAGCGCGCGGACGGCGCAATTAGGCCCGGGCGTTCCCCTGCGGGCGCCACAAGCTTGCGCGCTCGGGACCGCGGCGCGGGGAGATTTGTCGCCGTGTTCCCCCGAAGTCTCCGCTCTGTTTGCTGAGCGCGGTGGACAAGGCGGCGACGTTGTTGTCGGCGGCTTGATCGGGTCGCTGCCCACCGTGGGCGGCATCCGGTCTCAATCGGCCGCCGACAAGAGCTTTCGCGCTGAGCGCTTCCGCGGAGAGGACGGCACGGACATGGACAACACCGCCAACCCCCAGCAGCAGCTCGTCGGCCCGGACTACCGGTTCGTCGCCCCGTTCCGGGCCTGCGTCACCCGGCGCCGCCTCTTACAGCTGGGCGCGGCCGCCGGGGCCGTCGCGGTATCGGGCATCGGCACCGGCATAGGCGAGGTCGCCCGGAGCCAGCAGGCGCTGGCCAGCACGCTGGCCAGCACGCTGGGCGGTGGGCTCGGCGGCCGAACCGGCACCATGGCCGATCTCAAGCACGTCGTGATCCTGATGCAGGAGAACCGGTCGTTCGACCATTACTTCGGCAGCCTGCGCGGCGTCCGCGGCTACTCGGACAAGCAGTTCCTGACCTACCAGAACGGCACCAGCATCTTCCAGCAGCCGGACGCCGCCCGCACGGATGGTGGCTACCTGCTGCCATTCCACATGGATTCGAGCAAGGTCAACGCGCAGAACGCGGGCGACCTAGACCATAGCTGGGCCGGCGATCACAGCGCGCGGAGCGGCGGGACGTGGAACAACTGGGTCGCGGCAAAGACCGAGCAGACGATGGGCTACTTCACCCGGTCCGACATCCCGTTCCAGTACGCGCTGGCCGACGCGTTCACCATCTGTGACAGCTACCACCAGGCGATCCTGGCGCCGACCAGCCCCAACCGGATGTACTTCTGGACCGGCACCAGCGGCGGCTTCATTTCTAACCCGCCTGACTACACCGTCGAGTTCACCACCATCACGACCTACCCCGAGCTGCTGCAGGCGGCCGGGATCAGCTGGCAGGTGTACACCAACCACGAGGTCGGCGACGGCGGCGGCAGCTACGGCTGGGTCGGCGACTTCGGCGACAACCCGCTGTGGTTCTACCAGGCGTACCAGACGTCCATGAACGCGACGACCCCGGCGGGCCAGGAGCTCGCGCAGCGCGGCGCCGTGGTGCCGTGGCAGCCGTTCGAGGACTACCCGCTCGGGCCCAATCAGGTCAACCACGTGCTGGCCGCGTTCGAGGCGGCCTGCGCGGCCGGCGCCCTGCCCCAGGTCTCGTGGATCGTCGCCCCTTACGAGTACTCCGAGCACCCGTCCGCCAGTCCCAGCTACGGCGCCCACTACGTGCGCGCCGTGCTCGAGGCCATGATGGGCAACGAGGAACTGTGGCAGTCCTCGGCGCTGTTCGTCACCTACGACGAGCACGACGGCTATTTCGACCACGTCGTGCCGCCGTCGCCGGAGGCGACGACCCCGGACGAGTTCATCGACGGCCTGCCGATCGGCTTCGGCAACCGCGTCCCGATGCTCATCTGCTCGCCGTGGACCCGCGGCGGCTTCGTGGACTCTAACCTCTACGATCACACGTCCATGCTCAGGTTTCTCGAGACGTGGACCGGGGTGACGGCCGAC
>JASHQA010000286.1 GCA_030037785.1 Streptosporangiaceae bacterium | reverse complement strand
GACTCGGTGGATGTCATCGTCTGCGCGCTCGCCCTCGAACACGTCCCCCTCCAGCCGGTGTTTGCCGAGTTCGGCCGTGTGCTGCGTCCCGGCGGGGACCTGGTCATCTCCGACCTGCACCACGAGCAAGTCACCCGCGGCTCGGTGATGTCAGCGCGCGGCCCGGCTGGCCAGCCGTGGATCGCGGACACCTACCGGCATCCGCTCGGCGACTACCTGCGGGCGGCGCTGAGCCATGGCCTGCAGGTACGGGGGTGCGAGGAGATAGGAGGCAGCCAGCGCTTCGGGCAGCAGGGCGATCCGCTGCCCGAGCCCGCGACCGATATCGGTGACTGGCAGGACTGGCCGTGGTCGCTGATGGACTACCTGCCGTCAGTGGCACGGGCGTCCCGCGGCCGCCGCCCGGTACTGGTCATCTGGCACTTCCGGCAGCCCGCTGGCTGAACCGGCTCGCACGCACCGACTACAAGCCCGCAGACAGGAGGAACGAGCCTGCCGCAAGTCCGCCAGGCCACGCTCGCGTCGGTGGTACGGCTACGCCACCGGCACCGCCGCCGGCACCGCCGCCGCGCCCTTGACCTGACGGCCACCGGTCCAGACGCCGACCACTGCAGCGGGATCGGTAAGCACCGTGATGTCTGCGGTCGGATCGGCAGTCAGCGTGATCACGTCAGCGTCATATCCGGCGGCTAGCTGGCCGGACAACGGCGCCTGCGGTCCGAGCGTGCGCGGCGCCACCGCGGTCGCCGCCTCGATCGCTTCCAGCGGCGTCAGTCCGAGCTCGACCAGGTGCCCGAGTTCCGCGCCGTTGGTCCCCCAGGACGTCGGGGCGCCCGGAGTGCTGACGCCGATGTCGGTGCCCATCGCGATCGTGACGCCGCGTGCGTGCGCGCGCCCGACCGCTTCGGCGTGGGTCGCCGCGAGGGCCTCCAGTTTGGCGTAGGCGTAGTCCGGCACCGACTCCTTGTTGGCCATGATGTCCGCGACGATCGTCCTGGTCGGCACCAGAATGGCACCCGTTTCGACCATCGCGTCGCAGCACTCGTCGTCCAGATAGGTGCCGTGCTCGATCGTCGCCACGCCCGCTTCCAGCGCCGCGATGATCCCTGGCTTGCCGTGGCAGTGCGCTGCCACCACGCGGTCGGCGAGCCCGGCCACCTCGACGATCACGCGCAGCTCAGCGGTCGTGAACTGCTGGTGGATGGGGTGGTCGAGTTCCGATAGCACTCCGCCCGATGCGCAAATCTTGATCACTTTCGCGCCGAGCCGCAGCTGCTCGCGGACCGCCCTGGCGCACTCGTCCAGTCCGTCGGCGAGCCGCCCCATGTCCGGCCAGCTAGGCCCGCCCACCCAGTCCAGCGGGTAGGAGTGCAGGTCGCCGTGGCCGCCGGTAGTCGACAGGATCGCCCCGGCGCCGTAGACGGTCGGCCCCGCCAGCGTGCCTTCCGCGACGGCCCGGCCGAGGAAGACCCCCATGCCCCCGACCTCGCGCACCGACGTGATCCCGGCGTCCAGCGCCGCGCGCAGGTCGCGGGCGCTGCGGGCGGCCCGCAGTTCCACCCGCTCCAGCGGCAGCCGGGTGAGATCGAGCGTCCGCATGCCCATGAAGTGCCCGTGACAGTCCCACATGCCCGGCATCACGGTCGCTGCGTGATGGGTGACGGCGCCAGGAGTGCCCGGCGCACCGCTGGCCGGACCCGCGTAGCTGATCTGCCCGCCGTCGAGCACCACGACGCCGTCGCGGACGGGCGCACCTCGGCCAGGGATCAGCAGGTCCGCATGGATCCGCTCCACGATCAGCCCACCAGCGTCTTGACGGCGGACGCCAGATCGGTGAGCGCCTTCTTGGCGTCAGCGAAGTACATGCTGGTCTTCGGGTCCACGTAGAGCTCGTTGTCGATGCCCGCGTAGCCGTGACCCATCGACCGCTTGATGACGATGATGCTCTTGGCCTGGTCCACGTCGAGTATCGGCATTCCCGAGATCGCGGTGCCCGGCCGCCTGGCCGCCGGGTTCGTCACGTCGTTCGCGCCGATGACCAGCGCGACGTCGGTCCGGGCAAACTCCGGGTTGACGTCGTCCATCTCCTTCAGCTGCGGGTACGGCACGTTCGCCTCGGCCAGCAGCACGTTCATGTGGCCGGGCATCCGGCCAGCCACCGGGTGGATCGCGTAACTCACGTCGACCCCGCGTGACTCCAGCAACTCGGCCAGCGCCGCCACCTCGTGCTGCGCCTGCGCCGCCGCGAGGCCGTAGCCCGGCACGATGATGACCTTGGACGCGTAGGCGAGCTGGATGGCCGCGTCGTCCGCCGCGATGGACTTGACGTCGCCGCCGGGTCCGCCCGCGATCGCGGCGGCCGTGTCGCCGGTGCCGAAGCCGCCCAGCATGATGTTGCGGATCGAGCGGTTCATCGCGTCGGCCATCAGCTTGGTCAGGATGCCACCGGAGGCACCCACGAGCGCCCCGGCGATGATCATTGCCCAGTTGCCGATGACGAAGCCCGCCATCGCGACCGCGGTGCCGGTGAACGCGTTCAGCAGCGAGATCACCACCGGCATGTCCGCGCCGCCGATCGGCATCACCATCGAGACGCCGAACACGAGCGCCGCGACGATCACCACCGCCAGCAGGCCGGTGCTGGGGGAGGCGATGAGGTAGCCGCCGACCCCGACGGCGATGACGGCAAGCAGCAGGTTCACCAGCCGCGCGCCGGGGAAGCTGACCGGCGCCGAGGTGATCACGCTCTGTAGCTTGCCGGCCGCGATGATCGAGCCCGAGAACGTGACGCCGCCGATGATGACGTCCAGCAGGGTCGTGACCGACGTTGTCGCCGACACCCCGGCGCCCGCGGTCATGTAGTCGTGGATGCCAACCAGCGCGGCGGCGCCGCCGCCGACCGCGTTGAACATGCTGACCAGTTGCGGCATCGCGGTCATCTGCACGTTCCTGGCCGAGTACAGGCCGAGCACGCTGCCGACCAGCGCGCCCGCGAACATGACGATCCAGCCGGTCGTGGTGATCAGGTCGTCGTGCGCGATGGTCGCGAGGGTCGCGGCGATCGCGACCGCCATGCCCGCGGTCGACACCTGGTTGCCGCGGCGGGCCGTCGCGGGCGTGTTCATCAGGTGCAGGCCGAGCACGAAGCACGACGCGGCCAGCACGTAGATGACCTGGATGGTCCAGGCGAAGTCGCTCATGCCGCCCGGCCCGAGTCGCGATGCCCGTTCGGGCTTGAGCCGTTTGCCGACACGGCGCCAGGCGCGGGCGTAGGCGCCAGCGGCCGACGGCGGAACATCTTGAGCATCCGGCCGGTCACCACGTAGCCGCCGACGACATTCGCGGCAGCGAACACCGCCGCGAGAAACGCGATGACGTAGCCGACCGTGTTATGCGCCGTTACCGCGATGAGCATGGCACCAGCGAGCACGATGCCGTGGATGGAGTTGGCGGCCGACATCAGCGGCGTGTGCAGCGTGGCTGGCACCTTGCTGATGACCTCGAAGCCCACCCACAAGCTGAGCACGAAGATGGCAACGTCAACGAGCAGTGCCGGGTACATCAGTCAGACTCCTGGGGTCGCAGTGCGGGGTGCACGATCGCGCCGTCCCGAGTGATGAGCACCCCGGCCGTGATCTCGTCGCCGCCATCGAGCACGAGCGCACCGTCCGCGAGCAGGTGCTGCAGCAGTGCGGAGATGTTCCGTGCGTACATGCTGGAGGCTGCGCTCGGCATGCTGGATGGCAGGGCGGCGGCGCCGACGATCGTCACGCCGTTTTCGGTAACGACCGTGCTGCCCGGCTCGGAGCCAGCCACGTTGCCCCCGAGCGGGCTCGCGCCCATGTCCACGACCACGGACCCGGCCGCCATCCCCTTGAGCGCATCCTCGGTTACCAGCAGGGGCGGGCGCCGACCCGGCACCTGCGCCGTCGTGATCACGACATCGTGCCGGGCTATGTGGCCGGCCAGCTCCTGCTGCTGGGCCTCCCGCTCGTCCTCGGTCAGCTCGCGGGCGTAGCCGCCTGCTCCGGAAGCCGGGCCGACGGAGCCGAGCTCGATGAAGGTCGCGCCCACCGACTCGGCCTCCACGCGCGTCTCCGGCCGGACGTCGTAGGCGCTCACGACCGCGCCGAGGCGCCGCGTGGTCCCGATGGCCTGCAGTCCGGCCACCCCAGTGCCGAGCACCAGCACCCTGGCCGGCCGGGCCGTTCCGGCAGCGGTGATGAGCAGCGGGAAGAACCTGCCGTACTCGGTAGCCGCGATCAGGGCCGCCTGATAGCCGGCGATGTTGGCCTGGGAGGAGAGCGCGTCCATCGGCTGCGCTCTGGGCAGCGTGCGCGGCAGCATGTCCAGGCTGATGGCGGTCACCTGGGCCGCGGCGAGCGCGGTCACGAGCTCCGGGTCGGTCAGGGGGGACAGCATGCCGATCAGCACCTGGCCTGCGCGCAGCGCGGCCAGGGTCGCCGCGTCTGGCTTGCCGACCAGCAACACGACATCAGCCGTCAGGGCCTCGGCCCGGTCGACGACGCTGGCACCCGCCTCGGCGTAGCTGTCGTCGGTGAACCAGGCCCGCGCGCCCGCGCCGGACTCGACCAGCACTTCTGGGCCGGCGGCGCGCAGCTTGGCGACCGCGTCCGGCACCAGAGCTACCCGTCTCTCGCCGTGCGCGGTCTCATTGACCACGGATACCTTCATGGACAGACCTCGCTCGGGGTCGCCAGGGGGCTAGCAGCATACCGTTCGGCTGCACGTCCAGTATGGACTGCGGGTTTAAGTGCCTGCCGCGCGGTAGCCGCCTACCCGCAGCGGGTATGGTGCCGGGAGATTTCGCAGCTGTGAGCAGAGGAACGTGAATGCCTGACTTCGTGCCGTCGCCAGCCGACGGGACGCTGGCGGCGAAGCTGGCCGACGCGCGCAGGCGCATGGCCGCGCTCGACCTGCCGCGGCCGCTCGCTGCGCGACTGCACCGGCAGTTCATCGCCATCTGCGACGCGGTCAAGGCGCCTGGCGCGGACGAGGCAAGCGGCGAGCGAAGGCTGGCCGCGTTCCTGGCCGCGCTCGAGCAGGCGGCGGCCAGATTCTCCGGGCCTTCCTAGCTGCTCGGGGTACTACGGGGGGACCAGAAGATGAACAAGCACGACCTCATTGATGCCGTGTCCGACCTGATGGGCGACAACAAGAGAACGGCCACCGACGCGGTGAACGCGGTGCTGCAGACCATCCAGGAGACGGTGGCGAGCGGCGACAAGGTGTCGATCTCCGGGTTCGGGGTGTTCGAGAAGCAGGTCAGGGCCGCGCGGACCGCGCGCAACCCGGCCACCGGGGCCGCCGTGAAGGTGCCCAGGATGTCGGTGCCGAAGTTCCGGGCCGGCGCGGACTTCAAGGCGATGGTCAACACCAAGCGGACCGCCAGGTCCGGCAGCCGGTAACCGCGCCGCTCACTCGCCGGGGTCGGCACGCTCGACCGGTGCCGGGTCGTCCGCTGGAACTGCGTCTGTCTGGGCTGGCTCTGCGCGGTGGCCTCGCAGCGCGAAGGCCAGCGCCAGCTGCACCACCGTGACGACCAGCGCGGGCGTGACCGCGCTCCACGGATCCTGCAGCGCCGTTCCGGACGCGGCCATGTACGACCAGATGAACACCAGGACCAGGGCCCCGACCGCGAGACCGATCAGGGCCGCCGGGCCCAGCCCGCGGCGCCGCCGGACGTGCAGCGCGGCGCCGGTGGCCGGCCCGCCGACGACGACGCAGGCGAGCGCGGCGCTGAGCGCGGACTGGCCGAGCAGGCCCGCTCCCGCGAGGTGGCCGGCGTGCGCGCCGATGAGCGCCGCCAGCGCGGCCGTCGTCAGCACCCAGGTGCCGAGTACCGTCAGCAGCCAGACCAGGCCGAGAGGGATCGCGGCGCGGCGCTGCACTGCTCTTCGGCCTGGCCTACCGCAGACCGCGCCGCTTCTTCAGGGCGGTCTGCAGCATCCTGTCGATCAGCTGCGGGAACGGCATCCCGCTCGCTTCCCACATCTTCTGGAAGTACGACGCGGGGGACAGGCCGGGCATGGTGTTGATCTCGTTCACCAGGATCTCCCCGTTCCTGGTGTAGAAGAAGTCCACCCTGGCCAGTCCCTCGCAGGAGACCGCGTCGAACGCGGCGGCGGCGAGCCGGCGGATCTCGGTGATCGCGGCGTCGGGGATCGGCGCGGGGATCGCCATCCCGCTCGCCGTGTCCAGGTACTTGGCCTCGAAGTCCCAGAAGTCCTCGCCGCCGTCGACGAGCAGCTGACCAGGAATGCTGGTGTCCGGCGGCCCCCCGTCCGCACCCTCGAGCACCGAGACCTCGACCTCCACTCCGTCGATGGCGG
>JASHQA010000285.1 GCA_030037785.1 Streptosporangiaceae bacterium | reverse complement strand
GCGACGGTCAAGTTCGACTCGGTCGATGCTCTCGTCCGGCAGATGCACATCGACATCGGCGACGCCCGGCGCCTGCTGACCGCCGGTTAGCGGTCGCTCCAGCCGCGCCGCGCCTGGCAGCGTCCTGGCTCGGGCCGGTGCGTCGTCGTGCAGCCGCCTGGCTGGCGCGTGGTAACGTTGAGCGTTGGCCGGCAGTCCGGCCCGGTTAGCTGCGCCCTCAGGCGGCTGACCACCGTGGGGGACATTTCCCGTCAAAGGATCGATCAAGGGAGCAACGTGCCGCTCGACTCTACCGTGAAGAAAGAGATCATCGCCGGGCACGCGACCAGTGAGGGTGACACCGGTTCGCCGGAAGTCCAGGTCGCGCTGCTGACTCGGCGGATCGCAGATCTCACCGAGCACCTGAAGACGCACAAGCACGACCACCACAGCCGTCGCGGCTTGCTGCTGCTCGTCGGTCGCCGTCGGCGGCTGCTGCAGTACCTTTCCCGCACGGACATTGCCAGGTACCGGGCGCTGATCGAGAAGCTCGGCCTGCGCCGGTAGACGGCTCAGCGGGGTGGCAGGCGTCACCCCGCTTTGCGTGCTGGCAGACGGTGCAGACAGCACTGTCAGGACAACTAGATAACGTAGAAATAAACGTCCCGCGGCTCCGGCCAGGAGCGCTGGTAGCGCCCAGCGGGCCGGTCCTCGGTAGTGGTTCTCGGGTCAGGTCAGGGCCGAGAACTTCGATCGAAGACCGGCCGGCCGCCGGAATCCGGAAGTGACGGCTGACTAGCGGCACTGTCAGCCGCCGGGCCTGGCGCACCGCGACTGGCGGCGGACAGCACGCGGGACCTCAGTCAAGGAGGTCACCCGTGGAGGGTGTCTACACCGCCGATGTCACCATTGACAACGGCACATTCGGCACGCACACGATCCGGTTCGAGACCGGCAGGCTCGCCAAGCTGGCGGGCGGCTCGGCCGTGGTCACGCTGGACGACGAGAGCGTGGTCTTGTCCACCACGACGGCGAGCAAGAGCCCCCGCGAGGGGACGGACTTCTTTCCGCTGACCGTCGACGTCGAGGAGCGGATGTACGCCGCCGGCCGTATCCCTGGCTCGTTCTTCCGGCGTGAGGGCCGCCCGTCGGAGGACGCCATCTTGACGTGTCGGCTGATCGACCGGCCGCTGCGCCCGTCGTTCGTCAAGGGCCTGCGCAACGAGGTCCAGATCGTGGAGACAATCCTCGCGCTGCACCCAGAGCACCTCTATGACGTGGTGGCCATCAACGCCGCCTCCATGTCGACCCAGCTAGCCGGGCTGCCGTTCGCGGGCCCCATCGGCGGGGTCCGGGTCGCGCTGATCCGCGGCCAGTGGGTGTGCTTCCCGACGTATTCGCAGCTTGAGGACGCCACGTTCGACATGGTGGTGGCCGGCCGCGTGCTCGACGACGGCGACGTCGCGATCATGATGGTCGAGGCTGAGTCCACGCCGAGCACGCTGCGGCTGCTCGCCGACCCGGCCAGTGGCGCGGTGGCGCCGAGCGAAGAGACCGTCGCGGCAGGTCTGGACGCTGCCAAGCCGTTCATCAAGGCGCTCTGTGCCGGCCAGCTCGAGGTGGCCACGCTGGCGGCCAAGGAGCTCACCGAGTTCCCCACGTTCGCGGACTACGGCGACGACGTGCTGGCCGCGCTGGAGGCCGAGATCGGCAGCGACCTGGCGCAGGCGCTCACGATCGCGGGCAAGACCGAGCGCGGCAACGAGACCGACCGGATCAAGGCGCTCGCGACCGAGAAGCTGCTGACGCAGTTCGAGGGTCGCGAGAAGGAGATCGCCGAGGCGTTCCGCGCGCTGAACAAGAAGCTGGTCAGGCAGCGGATCATCCGTGACGGCCTGCGCATCGACGGTCGCGGTCTCGCGGACATCCGCCAGCTGTCCGCGGAGTCGGGCGTGCTGCCGCGGGTGCACGGCTCGGCCCTGTTCGAGCGCGGGGAGACCCAGGTGCTCGGCGTCACGACGCTCAACATGCTCCGGATGGAGCAGATGATCGACACGCTGAACCCGGAGAAGACCAAGCGCTACATGCACAACTACAACATGCCGCCGTACTCGACCGGTGAGACCGGCCGCGTCGGCTCGCCCAAGCGGCGGGAGATCGGGCACGGCGCGCTCGCCGAGCGGGCGCTCGTGCCGGTGCTGCCGACCAGGGAGGAATTCCCGTACGCGATCCGGCAGGTCTCGGAGGCCATCGGGTCGAACGGCTCGACGTCGATGGGCTCGGTGTGCGCGTCCACCATGTCACTGCTGGACGCGGGCGTGCCACTGAAGGACATGGTGGCGGGCATCGCGATGGGCCTCATCCACGAGGGCGGCGAGTACGTGACGCTGACCGACATCCTCGGGGCCGAGGACGCCTTCGGCGACATGGACTTCAAGGTGGCCGGCACCAGGGACGTCATCACGGCCCTGCAGCTCGACACCAAGCTCGACGGCATCCCGGCGAGCGTGCTCGGCGCTGCGCTCATGCAGGCGCGCAGTGCGCGGCTGACCATCCTCGGCGTCATGCGGGCGGCTATTGACCAGCCAAACGAGATGAGCGAGCTAGCGCCGCGAATCATCACGATCAAGGTTCCGGTGGACAAGATCGGCGAGGTCATCGGGCCCAAGGGCAAGATGATCAACTCGATCCAGGAGGACACCGGAGCGGACATCACCATCGAGGACGACGGCACCATCTACATCGGCGCCACCGACGGCACCGCCGCCGAGGCAGCCAGGGCGGCGATCAACGCGATCGCCAACCCGCACATCCCAGAGGTCGGGGAGCGGTTCCTCGGCACCGTGGTCAAGACCACGACGTTCGGCGCGTTCGTGTCGCTGCTGCCGGGTCGGGACGGGCTGCTGCACATCACGCAGATCCGCAAGCTGCACGGCGGCGCCCGGATCGAGAGCGTGGACGACGTGATGAAGGTCGGTGACAAGATCCAGGTCGAGATCCGCGAGATCGACGACCGTGGCAAGCTGTCGCTGGTGCCCGTCGAGGTCGTGGAGCGCGAAGCGGCCGGGGAGGACCTCGGCGGTGGCGGCGACGAGCCCCGTTCCCGTCCTCGGCATGACCGTGGTGGCGACCGGCAGTCGGGTCGCGGCGACCGAGACCGCGGCGACCGTGGCGACCATCACCGCACCCGGCAGCGCAGCCGTGGCGGCCCGGGAGGCGGGGCGTCGGCGGGCTACGAGCCCGGCAACTCCTGACGGCAGGACTGCGATCATGACGGCTGGCGCGCAGCGCCCGGCCGCTGGCGAGGCGATCGGCCGCACGGTGCTGCCCGGTGGCCTGCGGGTGGTCACCGAGACGCTGCCGGCGGTGCGGTCCGTGGCGTTCGGGATCTGGGCGGGCGTCGGCTCGCGGGACGAGGACGTCCTGCACGCCGGCGCCACCCACTACCTGGAGCACCTGCTCTTCAAGGGCACCGGCAGGCGCAGCGCGCTGGACATCTCCGCGGCGATGGACGCGGTCGGCGGTGAGCTGAACGCGTTCACGGCCAAGGAGTACACGTGTTACTACGCGCGGGTGCTCGACGAGGACTTGCCGCTCGCCATCGACGTGCTGTGTGACATGGTGACGGGCTCGTTGCTCGCGCCGCGGGACGTCGACGCGGAGCGCGGCGTCATCCTCGAGGAAATCGCGATGAACGAGGATGACCCGGCCGACCTCGTGCACGAGGCGTTCGCCGCCCGGCTGTTCGGCGACACGCCGCTCGGTCGGCCCATTCTCGGCACCGTCGAGTCCATCAACTCGATCGGCCGGGATCGGATCGCCGAGCACTACCGGGCGAGGTACACCCCCGACAACCTCGTGGTCGCCGCCGCGGGCAGCCTCGACCACGACCGCGTGGTCGAGCTGACCAGGGCCGCGTTCGGCTCGCTGCTGTCCGGCGACGCCGCGCCGGTGCCGCCGCGACTGTCCGGCCCGGCGGGTGCCGCGGGTGCCGCGGGCGCCACCGGGGTCCGGCTGGTGTCGAGGCCGGTGGAGCAGGCCAACCTCGTGCTGGGCTGCGCCGGGCTGGCGCGCACCGACCCGCGCCGGTTCGCGCTTGGTGTGCTCAACGCCGCGCTCGGCGGCGGCATGTCGTCGCGGCTGTTCCAGGAGGTCAGGGAGAAGCGCGGGCTGGCGTACTCGGTATACAGCTTCAGCTCGCAGCACGCTGACACCGGCGAGTGGGGCATCTACGCGGGCTGCCTGCCGGCCAAGACCGAGGAGGTCCTGGCCATCTGCCGCGAGGAGATCGCCAAGGTGATCGACGCCGGGCTGACCGACGAGGAGCTGGGCCGCGGCAAAGGCCAGCTGCGCGGTTCGATCGTGCTCGGTCTGGAGGAGCCGTCGTCGCGGATGAGCAGGCTGGGCAAGTCCGAGCTGGTCTACCCGCGGCTGGAGCCGGTCGAGGAGATCCTGGCCGAGATCGAGGCGGTCACCCACGAGCAGGTGCGCGACGTGGCCCGGCTGGTACTGGGCCAGCCCATGGCGCTCGCCGTCGTCGGCCCGTTCGACGACGACGCCTTCACCGCCGCGCTCGCGCCGTAGCCCAGCGCGGTCGGACGAGCCAGCCGGAGTGCGCCGTTCTGCACTACGGTTCGGTCATGTCATCAGGGTCACCGGGCCCCCTGCTCGGTGCTGGCCGGTCCGCCGACGTGTTCGCCCTCGGCCGCGATCGGGTGCTGCGGCGCTACCGCCTGCCCATCGACGCGACGGCTGAGGCGCGGCTCATGCGCTACCTCGCCGCCGCGGGCTACCCGGTGCCGCGGGTCTACGACGCAGCCGGGCCGGACCTCGTGATGGAGCGACTGGACGGCCCCGACATGCTGGCCGACCTCGGCTGGCGGCCGTGGCTCATTCCCCGGCACGCCCGCACGCTCGCGGACCTGCATGACCGGCTGCACCGTATCAGCGGGCCGCCCGGCTGGCCCGCGGCCACGGGCCGGGACGGCACCGCGCTCGCCGCCGGCACCGCGATGCTGCACCTCGACCTGCATCCGGCCAACGTCATGCTGACGCAGCGCGGTCCCGTCGTCATCGACTGGGTCGGAGCCAAGGTGGGCGCGCCGGGCGTGGACGTGGCGACGGCCTACGTGATCCTCGCGACCTCGGACACCGACCTGATCCCGGTCTGGCTCCGCCCGGTGATCGGGTCGCTGCGCACGACGTTCGGCCGGCGTTTCCTGGCCGCGGTGCAGGACAGCCCGTGGCCGCACGTCGCCGCCGCGGCCAGGGCGCGCATCGCCGACATCAATACCCGGCCCGCCGAGGCGGCGCGGCTGCTGAGGCTCGCCGAGCGCGCCGAACGCGCCGAGACGGCGGCGCGGGCGGGCTAGCTGGCCGGCTAGCCAGCCGGACTGGCCAGCCACGCACGGATCTGCTCACCGTGCTCGTCGAGCCCCGGCGGCGGCAAGTCGTAGCGCGGCCGGGTGGCCGAGAACGTCAGCGGGTTGCGAATGCCGGGCACCGCGGTCTCGCCGTGGCCCGCAAGCACGACCGGGTCAAGCCCGATGCGCTCGGCGAACGCCACGCCCCCCGCCACGCTGTTGATGGGACCGCACGGCACGCCGGCGGCGATGAGCAGGTCGAACCACTCGGCGGCGGGACGCGCCTTGAGCCGCTCAACCAGCAGTGGCCGGAGCTGGTCCCGGTTCGCCGTGCGGTCGGAGTTGACCGCGAACCGCTCGTCGGTGGCGAGCTCGGGTGCGCCGATGACCGTGCAGAGGTTGCGGAACTGGGTGTCGTTCCCGGCCGCGATGACCAGGTCGCCATCTCCGGTCGGCAGCGGCTCGTACGGGAACAAGCTCGGGTGCGAGTTGCCCATCCGGTGCGGCACCACTCCGGCCGACGCGAAGGCGCCGGTCTGGTTGACCATCCCCGCGAGGGCCGCGGACATCAGGTTGACCTCGACGCGCTGACCCGCCCCGGTGCGGCGCCGATGGTCGAGCGCGGCCAGGATGCCGATGGCGGTCTGCAGGCCCGACATCACGTCGAACACGGCGATGCCGGCCCGGTACGGCGTGCCGTTGGCGTCCCCCTGCAGGCTCATCATGCCGGACATGGCCTCGACGATCAGGTCGTAGCCCGGCAGATGCGCGCCGCCGCCAGACCCGAACCCGGTGATCGACGCGTAGATCACGGCCGGGTTGGTGAGCCGGACGCTGTCGTAGTCGAGCGTGAACTGCCGCAGCCCGCCCGGCTTGAAGTTCTCGATCATGATGTCGGCGCGCCTGGCCAGCTCGGTGGCGAGCGCCCGGTCCGCGTCGTCCTTGAGGTTGAGCAGGATGGAGCGCTTGTTCCGGTTCACCGACAGGTAGTAGGTGGAAGTCCCGTTCCGCACCGGCGGCACCCAGTGCCGCGTGTCATCCCCGCCAGGACCCTCGACCTTGATGACCTCGGCACCGAGATCGCCCAGGATCTGCGTGCAGTACGGGCCCGCGAGCACTCTGGAGAAGTCAGCTACCAGCAGTCCCGCGAGCGGTCCCGGCGGAGACGTGCCGGTGGTGCCTGGAGCAGCCGCCCGGTCCGGCGCGGCAGACGCGTCATTCATAGCTGTGCTGACTCACTCTCCGTCGGCCGATCCTGGCCAGGGTACCCGAGCAGGCTGGCAGGCCGCGGTGCAGCCTGGCAACTGCCGGCCCTGGCCGCGGGCGTGTCAGAGCTGGCCCACGCTGGACACCGAAATGACCGCCACACCGGCTTCGTCAGAGGCGGCCAGGTCCACGGTGGCCGAGACGCCCCAGTCGTGATCCCCGGCCGGGTCGTCGAAGATCTGCCGGACCGACCAGAAGCCGGGCACCTCCTCGATGATCAGCATCGCGGGGCCGCGCGCGTCGGCCCCGGTCCCGATCGAGTCGTGCTCGGCAAAGTACGCCTCGAGCGCGATCGCCCACGCACGCGCGTCGAAGCCGGCCTCCGCGTCTAGTTCGCCCAGTTCGTCATAGCGCCGCAGGGCGGCCAGTTCCACCCGGCGGAACAGCGCGTTGCGGACCAGCACCCGGAACGCGCGCTTGCTGGCGGTCAGCGCCGGCGGCCGGTCGGCGGCGAGGTGCTCCGCCTCCTGCACGGGATCGCGCAGCTTCGCCCACTCATCGATGAGACTGTGGTCGGTCTGCCGGACCAGCTCGCCGAGCCAGTCGATGATGTCGGTCAGTTCCTCGGTCCGGGCGTCCGCTGGCACCGTCTGCCGCAGTGCCTTATAGGCGTCCGCGAGATACCGCAGCACCAGGCCCTCGGACCGAGCCAGCCCGTAGAAGCCGACGTACTCGGCGAACGTCATGGCCCGTTCGAACATGTCGCGCGCAACCGACTTCGGCGACAGCTCGTGGTCGCGGACCCACGGATGGCCGCGGGCGTAGATGTCGTAGGCCGCCTGCAGCAGGTCGGCCCGCGGCATCGGGTACGTCACCGACTCCAGTAGCTCCATCCGCTCGTCGTAGGCGATGCCCTCGGCCTTCATGGCCGCGACCGCCTCGCCGCGGGCCCGGAACTGCTGCGCGGCAAGCACCGGCCGCGGGTCGTCCAGCGTCGACTCCACCACCGACAGCACGTCGGGCGCGTACTCCGGTGACGCGCGGTCCAGCAACTCGATGCCCGCGAGCGCGAGCGGTGACAGCGGCTGGTTGAGCGCGAAATCCTCCTGCAGGTCCACGGTGAGCTGGACGCAGCGGCCGTCGTCGGCCGGGACCTCGAGCCGCTCCACCACGCCGCCCGCCAGCAGCGCGCGGTAGATCTCGATGGCCCGGTGGATGTGCCGCCGCTGCGCGGGCCGGTCCTCGTCGCTGTCGGTGATGAGGTGCTTCATGGCCGCGTACGCGTTGCCTGGCCGTCCGATCACGTTGAGCAGCATCGCGTGGCTGACCGCGAAGCTGGACCGGAGCGGCTCGGGCTCGGCCGCGACGAGCCGCTCGAACGTCGGGCGACCCCAGGACACCATGCCGGGTGGCGGCTTCTTGCGGACCACGCGGCGTCGCTTGCGCGGGTCGTCGCCGGCCTTCGCCAGCGCGCGCTCGTTCTCGATCACGTGCTCGGGCGCCTGCACGACGACCCGGCCCACGGTGTCGAATCCGGCTCGCCCGGCCCGGCCAGCGATCTGGTGAAACTCGCGCGCCTGCAGCAGCCGGTTCCTGGTCCCGTCGAACTTCGACAGCGCGGTGAACAGCACGGTCCGGATCGGCACGTTGATGCCGACGCCGAGGGTGTCGGTGCCGCAGATGACCTTGAGCAGGCCGGCCTGGGCCAGCGTCTCGACCAGCCGCCGGTACTTCGGCAGCATGCCTGCGTGGTGCACCCCGATGCCGTGCCTGACCAGCCGGGACAGCGTCCGGCCGAAGCCCGGCGCGAACCTGAACCCGCCGATCAGCTCGGCGATCTCGTCCTTGTGCGCCCGGCTGGACACGTTCACGCTCATCAGCGCCTGTGCCTGCTCGATGGCCGCGGCCTGGGTGAAGTGCACGATGTACACCGGCGCGTCGCTCGTTGCGAGCAGGTCCTGCACGGTCTCGTGCACGGGCGTCAGCGCAAACGAAAATGACAACGGAACGGGCCGACTCACCGAGCTGACCACCGCGGTGGCGCGGCCCGTGCGGCGGGTCAGGTCCCGCTCGAACCGGCTGACGTCGCCCAGGGTCGCCGACATCAGCACAAACTGGGCCTGCGGCAGCTCGATCAGCGGTACCTGCCAGGCCCAGCCGCGATCGGGGTCGGCGTAGAAGTGAAACTCGTCCATCACCACCTGGCCGACGTCGGCAGCAGCGCCCTCCCGGAGCGCGATGTTGGCAAGCACTTCAGCGGTGCAGCAGATGATCATCGCGCCGGGATTGACGCTGCCGTCGCCCGTCATCATCCCGACCTCGTCCGCGCCGAAGGTGTCGCACAGCGCGAAGAACTTCTCCGACACCAGCGCCTTCACCGGCGCGGTGTAGAACGTGCGCTCGTCCGCCGCCAGCGCGGCAAAGTGCGCGCCGGTCGCCACGAGGCTCTTGCCGGAGCCCGTCGGCGCCGACACGATCACGTTCGCACCGGACACGAGCTCGATCAGCGCCTCCTCCTGGTGCGGATACAGGGTCAGCCCCTGACGCGCGGTCCAGTCGGTGAACGCTGCGAACACCGCGTCGGGCTCGGCGCTTTCTGGCAGCAGGTCGGTGAGAGTCATCGTGCGCCCATGCTGCCAGCCGGCGAACATCGACCCGCGCGGCGGTCGGTCAACCTGTGTACGGCACCGCCCCAGACGGCGATGATGACGGGTATGAACGTCGTGATCACGGGTGGGGCGGGATTCATCGGCGGGCGGCTGGCCAGCGCGATCCTCGCCGCCGGATCGCTCTCGGCGGCGGGCGCTGCGAGCCGGCCGGTGACCCGGCTGACGCTGGTCGATCACGTCGCGCCGCCTGCGCTGCTCAGCCGGGACCCGCGCGTCGCGGTCTGGCAGGCCGACCTCGTCGCCGGGCTCGCTGACCGCGACAGCAGCCCGCTCGGCGACGCTGACGTGGTCTTTCACCTCGCGGCGGCGGTGAGCGCGGACTGCGAGCGCGACTTTGACCTCGGCCTGCGTGCCAACGTCGAGGGCACCCAGCTGGTCCTCGCCGCCTGCCGCCAGTCCGGACGCGTCCCCGTGCTGGTCTTCGCCAGCTCGGTCGCGGTGTTCGGCGGTACTGGCAGCCACCCGCTACCGGACGCCGTCACCGACTCGACGCTGCCCGTGCCGCAGAGCAGCTACGGAGTCCAGAAGCTCATCGGCGAGCAGCTAGTCGCCGACTACTCCCGCAAGGGGTTCATCCAGGGCAGGTCCGTACGCCTGGCCACAGTCTGTGTGCGGCCCGGACGGCCGAACGGCGCGGCGTCTGGATTCCTCTCCGGCATCATCAGGGAACCGCTGGCCGGGCTGCGGGCCAACGCACCGGTACCGCCCGACACCGAGGTCGCGGTCAGCTCCCCGGCCAGGGCGGTGGAAGGCCTGCTGCGCGCGGCAACGGCGGCGCCGCAGCAGTGGGGTGATCCGACGGCGGTCAACCTGCCGTCGGTCACCGTCACCGTCGGTGAGATGGTGGCGACGCTCGAGCGCGTCGCAAGCCCGGCCGTCAGCGCGCTGGTCGGCTGGCAGCCGGACCGCGCGACCGCGGCCATCGTGGCTGGCTGGCCCGCCCGCTTCACGACGACCAGGGCGGCCGGGCTCGGGCTGCGCCCCGATGCTGGCTTCGAGGCCATCGTCCGGTCCTACCTGCGCGAGCACGCCAGTGCCGGACTGGTGGAAGTACCTAGCGAGAACCAGTGAAACGGCCGATGCCGCCGGCCGCCTCGGCCGGTTAGCCTGCCCCTGCCGCGCGTCGGACCGCGGGGAAGGGACAGGCAAGCATGCAGTTATTAGGTGTGTTACGGGTATTAGGTGTGTTACGGGTCACCCGGATACCAGTCCTGGTGGCCATCCTGGCGGCCGGTGCGGTCGTGGCCGCGGCCCCGAGTGCGCTGGCCGCGCCCGCGAAGCCGGCCGCGGCCAGCTACACGTGCGGCAATGCCGCGGCGGGGTGTGCGCCGTTCTCCGGCCAGGGCGTCCGCATCCGCAAGAGCCCGGTCAGCGGCACGATCCTCGGTCTCGGGTACGAAGACCAGGATTTCGCCGTCAACAGCTACACGTGTGAAGCGCCGGGCGGTGACGTCTCCTTCGACGGCTGGTGGGACTACGGCACCGACACCGCGACCGGCATCACCGGCTGGAGCGCGGACTACTACTGGGACTACTACACGGTCTGGTACTACGCCTACGAGTACGAGGGCATTGTCTGCGGCTACGTACCGGGCGGCGGGATAGTCGTCGGCCCGAACCAGTAGCTCAGTGGCTGAGCCACACCGGCCGGGCACCGCGGTGGCCCGGCCAGTGTGGCGCACGTTCGTTATCCTGAGGGCATCGATTAAGCCGCGAGGTAGCGCAGATGGCGACTTCGGTTCTGTGTCGCGGAGGGCTCATAGCGTCGGCGATCGCCGGGTTAGCGCTGGCCGGCTGCGCGGCCAGTCCAGGGGGCAGCGGCGCCCGCCCGGCCAGCACGGCGGCTGCGGCCAGCACAGCGGCTCCCGTGACAGCGGCGTTGCTGCCACTGGCGGGCTACGAGGCAGACACCAGCCAGCAGGACGCGATCGACAACGCCGAGGACGAACTAACCGCGCGGTGCATGCACGGGAAGGGCTTCACCATGCCGGCGCCGACCGCGGCGCAGAAGGCGCTCCAGGCGTTCACGGCCAAGTCCGCGCAGTCGGGCGCGACCCAGCCGTACGGCATCACGTCGGCGAGTTACGCAGCACAGTACGGGTACGGGCCGCCGATCACCCCTGGCTCGGCGCCGAGCCACGTGACGACGGCAGCTCCAGGCACGACGATCAGCCTCGGTCCGACCGAGTCGGCGGCCTTCAACATCGCGCTGGTCGGATACGCCAGCGGCGAGCCGCCGCCGGGCCAGAACACGACCAAGGGCTGCGAGGGCCAGGCGCTGCGGCAGCTTCAGGCCGGGCCGCGCACGCCCGACCCGGTCGGTCTGGTGAGTCAGCTCGTCGCGGACTCGCAGCAGCAGGCCCAGAGCGCCCCAGCGGTTATCCGGGCGCTGGCGCGCTGGAGTTCCTGCATGGCCGCGAGCGGGTACCAGTACGCGACGCCCATGCAGGCGATGACCGCGCAGTGGCCGGTGCCCGCCAGCCAGGTGGAGATCGCCACCGCCAGCGCGGACGTTTCGTGCAAGAACCGGACTAAGCTCGTCTCCATCTGGCTCACCGCCGAGGCAGCCGCGCAGCGCACGCTCATCCAGTCCAACGCCGTCGCGCTGGACCAGATCAAGCAGGCGTACGCGGCCGAGATCAGCCGCGCGGAGGCGGTGCTGAGCGGACACTGACCCTGAGCGGGAGGGCGAGGCCGCGCGGATGGACACCGACACCGACGCGCAGCTGGCGCAGCGAGCGAGCCGCCTGCGGATGCGCCGCCGTGGCTTTCTCGCCATCGCCGGAACGGCGCTCGTCGCCGCGTTAGCCGGCATCCTGGTGTCGCCGCTGATCAAGTCCCCCGCCCAGGTCGACGCCGAGGTCAAGGCCCCCGCCCCGACGGTGCTGACGGCCCCGGTTAGCCAGCAGGTCGTGACCAGTACCGTGCTAGCCCAGGGCGTGGTGGCCGAGCCGGCGGAGTTCTCCGGGCCGGTGTCGTTCAGCGCTGCCGGAGCCAGCGGGGATACCTCCGGCGCCACCATGCCGGTGGTCACCCGAATCTTCAAGCCGGCGGGCAGCGAGGTGTCGGCGGGCACTGTGCTCGCCGAGGTCGCGGGACGGCCGCTGTTCGCGTTTGCCGGGTCGGTGCCCGTCTACCGCGACCTCACGGTGGGGGAGACCGGCCAGGACGTGGCGCAGTTGCAAACCGGGCTGGAGTCACTCGGCTACTCGATCGGGTCCGACGAGCCCGGTACGTTCGGCGCCGGAACCAGCGCCGCGGTGACGGCCTACTACCACGCGATCGGCTACAGCGTGCCGCAGCAGGTCACGCCGGCCAGCGGCAGCCAGCCCGCGACGACGACCGTCATGGTGCCCGCGACGGAGCTCATGTTCGTGCCGCAGCTGCCGGCCACGGTCGTCAGCTACGCGGTGACCGTCGGCCAGCTCGTCAGCGGCCCGCTCGTGACGCTGGCCATGGGCGCCCCGGTCGTCGACGGTCAGCTCGACCCCGCCGACGCTGGCCTGGTGCGGGCGGGCATGAGCGTGCAGATCGGCACCGAGGGCGGGGGCGGCTCGGTCGGCGAAGGCACGGTCACGTCGGTCGGCACGACCGCCCAGACGACCAACAGCATCGCGGGCGGCAGCTACGTGGCGATGGGCGTGGCCACGGCGACGGCGCTGCCGGTCTCCATGGTCGGCCAGGACGTCCAGCTCACCATCACCGCGGCGCACAGCGCGGGCCCGGTGCTCGCCGTGCCGGTGGCAGCCGTCTTCGCCGCGCCGGACGGCGGCACGTACGTCACCGTGGTGACCGCGCGCGGCAGCCAGGTCAGGGTCGAGGTGCAGGTCGGGGTCATCGGAGATGGCGAGGTCGAGGTGACGCCGCTGGCCGGCGCGACACTGGCGCCGGGCGACCGGGTCGTGACGGGGGAGAACTACGCCAGGCTCGGCAACTCAGGCACCGGCGGCCTCGGGTGAGTTCGCCCGGCGAACCGCTCGTCGTGCTGGATGCGGTGACGTTCCGTTACCCGGGTCCACCGCCGGTGCTCGCGGTGCGGTGGGCGACGCTCCGCGTCAGCGCCGGCGAGCACGTCGCGCTCACCGGTGCGTCGGGATCGGGCAAGTCGACGCTGCTCAACCTCATGGGCCTGCTCGACCGGCCGACGGCGGGCCGCGTGCTCTTCGACGGCGCGGACCTGAGCGCGGCGCCGGAACCGGACCGGGCCGCGGTGCGGGCCTGCCGCGTCGGGTTCGTCTTCCAGTCCTTTCACCTGCTGCCGAACCGGACCGCTGCGGAGAACGTCATGCTCGGCCAGGTGTACGCCGGGGTGCCGCGCGCGCGACGGATCGACCTGGCGATGCACGCGCTCGATCGGGTGGGTCTCGCGGCCCGCGCCTGGGCGCTGCCCAGTCAGCTATCCGGGGGGGAGCGCCAGCGGGTCGCGGTCGCCAGGGCTGTCGTGAACCGGCCCTGGCTGCTGCTGTGCGACGAGCCGACCGGCAACCTCGACTCGGCTGCCACCGCGCAGCTGCTCGGCTTGTTCGACGAACTGCACGCGGACGGAATCGCCGTGGTGGTGGTCACGCACAATCCCGCGGTGTCCGGCCGGGCCGAACGTCGCGTCAGCATGCGCGACGGGGTGCTGACCGACGCGAGCGGAGGCGATCTGGGTGCGGATCCGCAGGCGTCGTGACACCGCTCCGGCGGTCCGGTCCCGGCTGTCGGCCGGCGATCTGGCCCGCGAGTCGCTCGCCGGGATTCTGCAGCGTCCGGGCCGATCCGCGCTGACCATGCTGGGGACGGTGCTGGGCATCGGCACTTTCGTGGTGGTCCTCGGCCTGTCGGAGACCGCAAACGGTCAGATCAGCAAGAACTTCAACGCGCTGCTCGCGACTCAGGTGACGGTGACCGACACGGGGGCGGCGAACGCGACCACACCGACCCTGGACTTCCCGTCCGACGCCAGCGTGGCGGCTGACCGCATCAACGGCGTGATCGCCGCCGGTGTCTGGTGGCAGGTGCTGCTGGGCAGCGCCACCGCAGCACAGGTGAGCAACCTTCCCGGCGACGACGCTCCGGCCGGGGTGAACCTGCCGGTCTACGCGGCTGACCCCGGCGCGCTGCGAGCCAGTCAGCCGTCACTGGCCAATGGCGTCCTGTTCAATGCGTTTGACCAGGCGGAACGCGAGCCGGTCGCCGTGCTGTCCGCCGCGGCGGCCGCGCAGCTTGGTGTCCTGGGCGCAGCGAGCCAGCCGACCGTATTCATTGCGGGCCAGGCGTTCACCGTGGTGGGCATCATCAGGTCCGACTCCCGGCTGCCTCAGTTCGGGCTCGGCCTGATCGTCCCGGCGAGCACCGCGCTCGCGGACTGGGGACTGCCGCAGCCGGCCCAGCCCGCCCAGATGATAATCCGCACCAGGGTCGGCGCCGCGCAGGTCGTGGCGCGGCAGGCCGCGGTCGCGATCCGGCCCGACGATCCGGGCCTGCTGTCGGCGGCGGCGCCGGCCGCTCCGACCACGCTGCGGAACGCGGTCGCCGCCAGTTTGCGCACCCTGCTGCTCTCGCTTGCTGCCGTCGCGGTGATCGTCGGCGCTCTGGGCATCGCCAACACCTCGCTGGTGGCGATCATGGAACGTACGGCGGAAATCGGCCTGCGCCGGGCGCTCGGCGCGCGCCCTGGCCACATAGCCGCGCAGTTTCTCACCGAGTCCGCGGTGCTCGGGCTCGGCGGCGGCGTGATCGGCACCGGCGCCGGAGTGGTGATCACGCTCGCCGTGACGGTCGCCGAGCGCTGGACCGCGATCCTCGAGCCGACCGTCGTGTTGCTGGCGCTCCCGGCCGGGGCCGTCGTGGGCTTGGTCGCGGGCCTGTATCCGGCGCTGCGCGCCAGCAGCATCGAGCCTGCGGAAGCGCTCCGGCGCTGATGGGCCGGAGCTGGGTCAGCCGCGGACGCAGACCTTCCTTCCGGTGGCAATGCCCTTCTCCGCTGGCCGTAGATATGGTCAGATGAGGTTGATAGTCGGAATATCGCGACCTAATGGGTGCGACGTGGCTGCGATCGGCGATCTGTTACCCGACCGGGACTCCTGCTGCTGTGATCTCCCGCACCTGACCCGGCGTCAGGTCGAGGTACTCCGCTACGTCGCCATGGGCCTGAGCAACACCGAAGTCGCGGCCCGGCTGCAGGTGAGCGCCCGGACGGTCGACCATCACGTCGCGGTCATGCTGCGCATGTGCGCCGTCCGATCACGCACGGAGTTAGTCGGGCTGTGCTACGCCGCCGGGGTCCTCGTGCCGGGCCGCTGGCCGCCCGAGGGCTCGGGACGGCTGTGCATCCGGTTAGGCGGTACTTCGTAGCCGGTCCGAGTACGCACCGCGGCGGTCCGGGCGTGACCAGGCCGCCCGGACCGCCGTGGCTCACGCCGCCAGGTGGTCGCCGAAAAACGCGAAGACCTTCTCCCAGCCGTCCATCGTGGCCTCCGGCCGGTACATGGGCGTGTGGTAGTAGAAGAAGCCGTGTGACGCGCCGTCGTAGCGGTGGAACTGGTGGTCCTTGCCGAGCCGCCGCAGTTCCGCCTCGTGCTGGTCGACGAGCGCGGGCGTCGGGAACTGGTCGTCGTTGCCGAACAGGCCGAGCAGCGGCGTGGTCAGGTCCTTGGTGTAGTCCAGCGGCGACACCGGGCGCGCCGGGCTGAGTTCCGCCGCGGCCATCACGACGCCGCCGCCCCACAGGTCCGCCACCGCGTCGAAGCTGTTCGTGCGGGACGCGGCCAGCAGCGCGTGCCGGCCGCCGGAGCAGGTGCCGATGATGCCGACCTTGCCGTTGCTCGTCGGCTGTGCGCGCAGCCAGTCGGCCGCGGCGGCGCAGTCGGCCACCACGGTGTCGTCCGGCACACCGCCCTCGGCGCGGACCTTGGCGGTGATGTCATCCGGCAGGCCGTGCCCGAACCGCTCGTACAGGTTTGGGCAGATCACGGTGTAGCCGTGCCGGGCGAGCCGGTCAGAGAACTCGCGGTAGAACTCGTCCCACCCCGGCATGTGGTGCACCGCCACAATGCCAGGCCGGGTGCCGCTCACCGTCGGTTGGCTGACGTAGGCATGGATCTCATCGCCGTTGCCAGCGGGATAGGTGATCACCTCGGAGGTGATGCCGTTATTGACGTCCGTGCCGAATGAGTTCCATGCCGCCATGTGCTTGACCTCCGGCTCGCAGCTTCGCGGTATCCGCAGACCTTCATATCGCATCGGCGAGCGCCGCGCGTGACGGACCGGTCGCTAGGATCGAGCACTACGCAAGGGGGCGTGCGATGATCAAGGTAGGCGTGCTGGGCGCCAAGGGGCGCATGGGATCCACGGTGTGCGCCGAGGTCGAGTCCGCGGGCGACCTCGAACTCGTGGCTGGCGTCGACGTCGGCGACCCGCGCGACGACCTGACGGCCGCCAGCGTCGTGGTCGACTTCACGCATCCGACCGCTGTCATGGACAACCTGCGCTGGTGCGTTGAGCACGACCTGGCCGCCGTCGTCGGCACGTCCGGCTTCGACGACGCCAGGCTCGCGGAGGTGACCGGCTGGCTCGCCGCGCGACCGGACGGGCGGGTGCTCGTGGTGCCGAACTTCTCGGTGGGTGCCGTGCTCATGATGCGCTTCGCCGAAGTGGCGGCGCCGTTCTTCGAGTCGGCCGAGGTGATCGAGCTACACCACGCCGGCAAGGCGGACGCGCCGTCGGGCACCGCCGGGCGCACGGCGGCCATGATCAGCTCGGCCAGGTCTGCGGCGGGCACGGGGCCGATGCCGGACGCGACCACGACCGCGGCGCAGGGCGCGCGCGGCAGTGTCGTCGACGACGTGCACGTGCACTCGGTCCGGCTCGCCGGGCTGGTGGCGCACCAGGAAGTGCTGCTCGGCGGGCACGGTGAGGTGCTGACGATCCGGCACGACTCGCTGGACCGGGCGTCGTTCATGCCCGGCGTGCTGCTGGCCGTGCGCGGCATCGCCGGGCTGCCGCCCGGTCTGACCGTCGGGCTCGACGGCCTGCTTGGCCTGACGTAAGACACCTGCGCGCCGGGCCGACCGGGCTGGCCGGCCGGGCCCGTTCCCAGAAAAAATGCTGTCGTGACACGACCGCGGACACTGCACGAACTGGTCGCCGAGGGCGCCGCGGAACCGGTCGAGGGCTGGGACTTCTCCTGGTTCGACGGCCGCGCGACCGAGGAACGGCCGGCCTGGGGCTACTCGGGCCTGCTGCGGGACCGCCTGAGCAGGGCGCACGCCGTCCTCGACATCCAGACCGGTGGCGGCGAGGTGCTCGCCGGCGCGTTATCCGGCGGTACTCGCGTGCCAGACCCGCTCGCGGCCACCGAGTCGTGGCCGCCGAACGCCGTGCTGGCGCGGCGCGCCCTCGCTCCGTTTCGCGGCGCGGTGCTGCTTGCCGCCGACGACGACGGGCTGCCGGTCCGGTCCGATCGCTTCGACCTGGTGGTGAGCAGGCACCCCACCGTCGCGGTGTGGCCGGAGATCGGCCGCGTGCTGGCGCCTGGCGGGGTGTACCTGTCGCAGCACGTCGGTGCCGGGTCGAACCGGGAGCTGACCGACTTCATGATGGGCCCGCAGCCGGTCCATCAGGGGCGCAGCCCGGCGCGCGCGGTGGCCGACGCGCAGGCAGCCGGGCTTGAGGTGACCGACCTGCGGGAGCAGCGGCTGCGGCTGGAGTTTTTCGACGTGGGCGCCGTGGTCTACTTCCTGCGCAAGGTGGCCTGGACCGTGCCGGGGTTCACCGCCCGCGGCTACGCCGAGCCGATCGCGCGGATGCACGCGCACATCGGCGAGCACGGCTCGTTCGCGTGCCACGCGACGCGGTTCCTCATCGAGGCGCGCAAGCCTAGCTGAGCACCGGCAGCGGGTCGGGATGGTCGAGCACGCAGCGGGTGCCGGTGAAGATGCTCGCGACGCACTTGTTGCAGTGGGTGCAGCTGCCCGCGGTCGCGTCGCCCGCGGCCAGCCGGGACACCAGGTCCGGCTCACGCAGCAGCGCGCGGCCCATCGCGACGAAGTCGAAGCCCTCGGCCATCGCCTGCCGGATCGCGGCCAGCGAGCTGATGCCGCCGAGCAGGATGAGCGGCACGGTCAGCTCGGTCCGGAACCGCCGGGCCAGGGGCAGCAGGTAGGTCTCCTGGTAGGGGTAACGGCGCAGCAGCGCGGGCCCGGCCAGCCGGAATGCGACGCCGGCGACGCCGGGCAGCGCGGCGGCCAGCTCCGCGCGCGGCGGGTCGCCGCGGAACATGAACATCTGGTTACCGCGCGACCCGCCGACGGTCAGCTCGAGCGCGTCGAGCACGCCGGGGGCCTGCAGCAGCCGTGCGATCGCCACGCTGTCGTCTGCCTGCAGGCCGCCGCGCAGGCCGTCGGTCATGTTGAGCTTGGCCGTGACCGCGATCTTTCCGCCGGTTGCCGCGTGCACGGCAGCGAGGATGCGCAGCGCGAGCCTGGCCCGGTTCGTGATCGGGCCGCCGTAGTCGTCCCGCCGCCGGTTCCACCGCGGGCTGAGGAACGCCGACACCAGGTAGTGGTGGCCGAAGTGCAGCTCGACCGCGTCGAATCCGGCCTGGGCGAGCATCGTCGCGCCGGCCGCGAACTGGGCGACCACCTCGTCGATCCCGGTCGGGGTGATCTCCTCGACCCTCGTTCCCGCCAGGGTGCGACCCGGCGACGGGCCGAGATAGCGCTTGCGGATCGTGCCGACGGCACCCGCGTGGCCGAGCTGAGCCGAAATGGCGGCGCCCTCTGCGTGCACCGCCGCGGCGATCCGGGCGAACCCGTCGGCGACCTCGTCGTGGATGTAGATCTCGTTCGGGGCGCCCCGCCCGTCGCGCGAGACCGCGACATAGGAGACTGTCGTCATGCCTGCTCCGCCGGCCGCGATCCGCCGGTGGAACTCGATCAGGCTTGCCGACACCACGCCGGCCGGGCTCATGCCCTCGAACGTCGCCGCCTTGACGACTCGGTTGCGCAGCTGCACCGGCCCGAGGCGGGCGGGCGCGAAGGGGTCGGCCGGCATGGTGCCCTCGCAAGGTCCGGTAACGCCTGAGGCAGGCGGCGGTAGTGATTGTCTCGCAGCAGGGGACGGTACGACAGGACCGTGGCAGGCTGACCGCAGGCCCGGCAGAGGAGGACACGAATGCCAACCCGCAGAGCGCACACCACCTGGACTGGTGGCCTTGAGGACGGTACCGGCACGGCCACGCTGGTCAGCTCCGGCCTCGGCAGCTACGAGCTGAGCTTCCCCAAGCGAGCCGCCGACGGAGCCGACGGCACCACGAGCCCGGAGGAGCTCATCGCGGCCGCGCACGCAGGGTGCTTCGCGATGCAGTTCTCGGCGATGCTCGGCGCGGCTGGCGGTCGCGATCAGTCGCTGGACGTGACCGCGGACGTCACGCTCGGCCCTGATCCGGCCGGCGGCTTCCGGATCAGCGGGATCGTGCTGACGGTCAGCGGGTCGGCGCAGGGCGTCAGCCCCGCGGACTTCGCCAAGATCGCGGCCGACGCCAAGGCTGGCTGCCCGGTCAGCAAGGCGCTCGCGGGCACCACGATCACGCTCGAGGTCACCGGCCGCTGACTGCCGCCAGCGCGCGAGCGTGACCCCGTGAACGACCGGCGCGGTGGCTCAGCGTGCCCTGGCTTCCTCGATCGTGAGCTCGGCGGCCGGGTCCGCCTCGAGTCGCGCGTCCGGGATGGGCGTGCCGCTGCGGACCGAGCGGCCGTAGGTGCCCTCGTCGAGCCGCTGGAGGGCGCGGTCGATGGCGTCGAGCCGGTTACGGAAGGAGGCCGCCATCGCCTCGTCCAAGCCCTGGGCCGTGAGCGGCTGGGCCGAGTCGGCGTAGTCGCCCGGCTCGTCCTCTGCCTCGCGGTCCGCCGAGGCGGCGGCCTCGGCGTCCGTGAGCAGCTGCGCGACGTCGGCTCGCTCCGCGGTCAGCCGCTCACGTGCGACCTTCTCATCCATCTGCGGCCCCCTACCCGTTCCTCGAACCAGCGCAACCGGGCATCTGTCACCCTAGCGCTGGCCGACTCGCGGTCCCGGCAGCCGGGCTGCGATCATCTCGGGTAGGCGCGGTCGCGGAGGGGCAATTGATCTTCGAAGTCAAGCCCACGGTGGTTGGCCACCGA
>JASHQA010000284.1 GCA_030037785.1 Streptosporangiaceae bacterium | reverse complement strand
ACCATGGAGGAACTCCAGGGCCTGGCGGGGGAGTAGTGCGAAGTATCCACTGCGACCCCGATGCCTGGGAAGACTTCCTGTACTGGCTGGGCGCGGATCGGAAGATGGCGACGAGGATCGCGCGCCTGATCGGCGAGGTCCAGCGTGACCCATTCTCAGGCATGGGGAAGCCTGAGCCACTCAAAGGCGACCTGTCTGGGTACTGGTCCCGTCGGATCGACGACGAGCATCGCCTGGTCTACCGCGCCGACGACAAGGAAGTGAGGATCTTGAAGGCCCGGTACCACTGCAGCGATTGAGCGATCCCGCGGCGGCTTGGCCTGGGTTTGCTGCCTCGTGCGGGAACGCTACCGGGGAGCCGAAGCGGCTGGTGATTACCTCGCGCTTTCGTCGGTCGTCTTGTTCGAACTCTGGTACGGCGTGACGAAGAGCAACCAGGTGCAGGAAAACACCGAGCGTCTGCGGGTACTGCTCTCTGGTGATCTGGACCTGCTGGATTTCGACGATGAGGATGCCCGCACTGCCGGACAGGTACGCGCCACCCTGGAGAAGGACGGGACGTCCGTGGGTGCTTACGACCTGCTGATCGCCGGGCAGGCACTCCGGCGCGGGCTGACAGTGGTCACAGCCAACACATCCGAGTTCAGTCGAATCACCGGCCTGAGCTGGCAGGACTGGACAACTTAGCCAGGGAAGCGGAAGAGTTCAGCCCTTCACTAGCACGCGCCGCCGCACCGACGGTGGTGTCATGTGCTCGACTCACGGCGCCAGCCAACCGGACGGGCCGTGAGTCGAGTCAGCTCGATGAGCCGTACTGGATTGGCACGTTGATGACCTGCTCTGCGATCCATGTCGCGGCGCCTGGCTGGAGTTGCCAGACGGTGAGCCTGGCTGCGCGGACGGCGAGCGCGTTGACGGCCCCGCCGGGCTGGATGGCCAGGGTGGCTGTGCCGGCTGGCAGTGCGGGCAGGGCGTGCCATGAGCTGCCGTCGCCGGTGATCAGGTCGCCGGTGCCGGCGGCGGTGATGATGGCGATCGTTCCGCCGGGCCCGAACGACGCGGACGCTGGCGCGGCGCCGCGCAGCCGGAGCGGCGGCGACGTTGTCCAGTTCGCGCTGGCGTTGCTGGTCCACGCCGCGATCAGGCTCGCCGACTGGCCGGCCCTGGTGGTTACCAGCGCGACGGTCTGGCTGTCATCGGTGGCCAGCCGGACCGCGGTGACGTGCTGCGCGGTGAGGCTGGCGGGGAGCACGGGCCCGGCCGCTTGCCACGTCCCGGAGTCGTAACCGAAGACACCGACCATGCCGGGTCTGGTGCAGGTTCCGGCGAGCAGCGGCTGCCCGGAGGGCGTCCACGCGGCGGCGGTCAGCGCGCGCAGGCCGCAGCGCCGCCCGGCCGCCGTGGCAGCGACCGTCTGCGCGGTTGCGAGGACGTGCCAGGCTGCCGACCCGGCCACGGCCTCGTCGACGCCGCCGTCGGCGGTGAGGGCCAGGAGCCGGTCACCGCCGGGCTGCAGGGCCATGGCGGCGGGGGTGGCAGCCAGGGCGGCGTCGAGCGGGCTGATCGCCGACCAGGCCTGCCCGCCGTCTTCTGTCTGGCTCAGGGGGGTGAAGGTCAGCAGCTGGCTGGGCCGGAACGCGGTGATCAGCGACTGGCCGCCACCGGCGGCAAGGACCAGGCCCCCGTTGTCGGCGGTGCCGGGCGGGGTGACGAGCTTCCACTGTGACGTGCCAGCGGGGTTGACGAACAGCTGCCAGAAGTTGTTGTGCTGGGCGGCCGACCCGCCCATGACGACGGCGGCCCAGGTCCCGGCCGGGCTTGCCAGTGCGGTGGCCAGTGCAGCGGCCGGCACGCGGGCGCTGGCTGTGGCGTGGCGGGAGGGTGCGACCGCGCTGCCGCAGCCCGCGACGAGCATGCCGAGGCAGACCATCCCGGTCGCCGTCCGGGCGGCCGTCCGGCGGTTCACTGCTGCCCCAGTAGCTGGCGTGCCGCGCCGGTCAGCTCGGCGGCGAACGACGACTCGGTCGCGGCGGTTCCCGGACCAGGGTCGAAGCCCATTTCCTGCCTGACGCGCCCGCGGGCGTCGATGGCGAGCGTGATCTCGCTGTGCCCGATCATCGCGCCGGCCGGCTCGATGTCGGCGGCGATCCCGTAGCCGCGCCACACCTTTTCCAGCTGCGGCAGGCTGCCGGTCAGGAACAGCCAGTTCCGGACCCCGGTCATGCCTTCCTGCCGGTCGAACGCCCGGGTGTAGCCGAGCTGGTAGTCAACGGGGTTGGCCACGATCGCGACCAGCTCGACGTGCCGGCCAGCGGCGCCGAGGAGCTGCCCGGCTTGCTTGAACTCCTGCGCGATCAGCGGGCAGTCGCTGGTGCACACCGGGTCGAGGAAGGTCAGCAGTATGACCTTGCCGCGCAGGCTGCCCAGGCTCACCGGTCGGCCGTTCTGGCTGGTCAGGCTGAACCCAGGAGCGGCGAAGTTCAGCGGCGCGCTGGATCCGTCGACGGCCTGCGCCAGCACCGTGTCGGCGACCGGGCTCGCCTGCGCGGCCGCCATCGGCGCGGCACCCAGGATGATCACGCCGACCGCGCCGACGGCAGCGACGGAGCCGATGCTCGCCGATGCGAGCACCTGCGGCCGGGCTGCCTGCCGCAGCCGCTCGAGGATGGCCGGCCGCCGGGTGGCAGTCTCGGCTGCGGGCTCGGGCGCCCCGGCGAGAGCGAGGTAGCCGGCGACGGCCAGCAGCACGAACGGGATCATGCTGTTGGGGTCGGTGCCCAGGCCGCCGAGGAAGCCGAAGTCCTCGATCAGTACCCAGTCGGCCAGGCACACCACGACGAACGCGACCAGCACCGGCCCGATCAGGCGGCGCCTGCCGGTGGCGAAGACGGCGCCGGTCACCGCCAGTGCGATCACGACGAACAGGTTGACGGCAAAGCCGTGCGCCTCGTCGAAGCTGGTGAACGCGGTGATCCACTGCGAGAGGACGTGCGGCTGCGGTGTCGGGGCCATGGACGCCGTCATGGCCGCCAGCGTGCCCGGCTTGCCGCGGACGGTGCCCTGCCAGAAGCCGTTGCCGGGCCAGGCCTGCAGCACTGCCATGCCGATCAGGAACGCGCCAAGGCCGGCCAGCGTGAGCCGGCCGAGCCGCTGGCTGCGCCAGGCACGCTCGGGCAGGGCGACGAGGGCACCCGCCACGCAGTAGATGAGCACCGCTCCCGGGGCGCCGAACAGCCAGGTCAGGCCGGGGGCGAAGAGTCCGCCGAACGATTCGCCGAACACCCACACCAGCAGGCCCCAGCCGACGCTGACCAGCCCGGCCAGCCGCGACAGCGGGCCGCGAGCGGCGGCGAGCAGCCAGACTCCGATCCCGACCTGGATCCACACCGCAGCCGCGCCCGCTTGCATCGGGTGATACGACCACGCGGTGCCCGCCCAGTTCACGACGTCCTGGACCCAGTGTGGCGAGCTGGCCGCGGTGGGCTCGATCACCTGGGATGGCAGCCCGACCGCCATCTTCGGCTGTGCCTGCAAGATCCCGTCGGCCAGCCAGATCAGGCCGAAACCGATCCGCAGCACCTGCCGCCAGCCCGGCTCGGGCGGCGCTGCCACCTCAGCACGGCCCGGCAGGCCGTCGGGAAGCCAGGCCCGCAGCGTCAGCCAGGCGACGCCGATCACGAAGAAGATCGCCAGCGCGATCAGGCCCTGGTGCAGCAGCGCCGTCCTGAACGCGGCGACGACGGTCGGGTCGTTGACGTTCAGGCCGGAATTCATCCCTGGCATGAGGCTGCCTCCTTTGCAGCGCTGATCCCGGCCATCTCGTGGCACGCGGCCTCGTCGCACGCGGCCTCGTGGCACGCGGCCTCGTGGCACGCGTCCTCATGGCCCGGACCGTTGCCGTGCTCGGCCGCCCGCGCCCCATCGTGACTTGGCCGGGTGTCACCGCCGAAGCGGCGCAGCCGGACGCTGCTGGCGACTACGAACGCCGAGGATGCGGCCATTGCGGCGCCGGCGATGAGCGGGTTGAGGAAGCCGCAGGCGGCCAGCGGGATCGCGGCGACGTTGTAGCCGAACGCCCAGGCTAGGTTGCGGCGGATCACCGACAGCGTCGCCCGGGCCAGGCTGATGGCCTCGGGGATCACGGCGAGGTCGTCGCGGAGCAGGAGCAGATCGGCGGCGCTGATCGCGACGTCGGTCCCGGACCCGAGCGCCATGCCGAGGTCGGAAGCCGCCAGCGCCGGCCCGTCGTTGATCCCGTCTCCCGCCATCGCTACCAGCCGGCCCTCGGCCTGCAAGCGCCGCACGACCTCGACCTTGCCGGCCGGCAGCGTGCCGGCGACCACCTCGTCGATGCCAGCCTCGGCGGCTATCACCGTGGCGACAGCCTGGCTGTCCCCGGTCACGAGCACGGTGCGCAGGCCGAGCCGCTGCAGCTCGGCGACCCCGGCAGCAGCAGACGGTTTGAGCGTGTCGGCAACCGCAAGCGCGCCGCGGGCCTGGCCATCCCAGCACGCCAGCGTCACCGTGCTGCCCTCGGCCTCCCACTCGGCGCACCGGGCTACCAGGGCGGGCGGGACGGCGGCGCCGTGGTCACGCAGCAACTCGGGTCGCCCCGCGATGACCTCCGTGCCGTCTACGACCGCGCGCACACCCAGCCCGGCCAGCGCCGTGAACCCCGTTACCTGAGGAAGCGTCCCAATTTCCGCGCGGCCGCACGCTGCGATGGCCTCAGCAATCGGGTGACCGGAGGCAGCCTCGACCGCCGCGAGGTTGCGCAGTAGCTGTTCGCGGCTGATGCCGGGAGTGGCCTGGACTCCGGTCACAGTCATGATCCCGGTTGTGAGCGTGCCGGTCTTGTCCAGCAGCACGGTGTCGACGCTGCGGGACGCCTCGAGCGCCTGGTAGCCCTTGATGAAGATGCCGAGTTCGGCCCCGCGCCCGCAGGCCACCACCAGCGCTGCCGGAGTAGCGAGCCCGAGCGCGCACGGGCAGGCGATGATGAGCACCGCCAGCGCCGCGCTGACGGCGCGCTCGGTCGGCACCCCGGCCAGCAGCCAGCCCGCGAGGGTCAGGCCCGCGGCGGCGAGCACCACCGGGACGAACACGCCGCAGATCCGGTCCGCAAGCCGCTGTGCCGCCGACTTGTCGGCCTGCGCCTTGCCGACCAGCGCGATCAGGTGCGCAAGCTGCGTATCCTCCCCGGTCCTGGTCGCCGCCACCACCAGCCGCCCGGTGACCACGACCGTGCCCGCGGTCACCGGAGTTCCCTCCGTAGCGTCCAGCGGGACCGACTCACCGGTCATCATGCTGGTGTCCACTGCTGAGTCGCCGAACTCGACCAACCCGTCGGCAGCGATGACCTCCCCCGGCCTGGTCACGAACCGGTCACCGGGCCGCAGCCGCGCCGCCGGCACGCGGCGCTCGGTGCCGTCGGTGCCGAGCAGGCAGGCGTCACTGGCGCCGGCGGCGGCGAGTTCCCGCATGGCGTCGCCGGCGTCCCGGCGGGCCCGCGCCTCATACCACCGGCCAGCGAGCAAGAAGGTGGTCACGGACGCGGCCACCTCGAGGTAGATGCCGCCGCCAGAGGCATGAATCAGCAGATCCCGGGCGCTGACACCGGGCTGGCGGGGGTCGAGCACGAACATCGCATACGCCGACCAGGCGCAGGCTGCGCTGATGCCCACCGACACCAGCGTGTCCATCGTCACCGACCGGTGTCTGGCGTGCCGCAGCGCCGCGGCGTGGAACGGCCAGGCTGCCCAGCCAGCGACCGGAACGGCGAGGCCGACCAGCACCCACTGCCAGCCGGCGAACCGGAACGCAGGGAACAGCGACAGCTGCACCGACAGGTCACTGAGCGGGATGAAGAACACCAGCGCCACGATGAGCCGCCGCCGCAGATAACCGACCCGCGCGGCATCGGGGCTGGTCTCGCCAGCCGCTGGCGGCGCGAGCGGTACCGGCTCGGCGCCGTACCCGGCCTGTTCCACCGCTTCGATGAGGACAGCGACCGGTAGCACGGACGGTGCGGTGACCGCGGCTTTCGCGGTCGCGTAATTGACCGACGCCGTGACATCGGGAATCGTCCCGAGTTTCTTCTCTACCCGCGCGGCGCACGCTGCGCAGGTCATGCCGCTAATGACAAGGCCGACCTCGCGCAGCTCCGGCGGAGGCGCCTTACTGGTAGCTATCGGCGATGACATTCATCCTGGCCTTCGAGACGGTGAGTCCTGGTGCGCCAGTGAGCGGCTGCTGCGGGCGGCCACGCAGGTAGACGGCGGAGTGACGGGCACGGCGGAAAGCTACACCGGGCTGGAATGCGCTCGCAACACGGTCACCTGTTTAAAGGCGGCAGGTTGATTACCCGCAATACCCGTACGGGGTTTGAGAAATACCACCCCGAGGTATATCCGATACTGCCGGGTGGTATCGCGAGTGCTGTAGCCCATGCAGACAATACCCACCTGGGGTTTCCATCTTAGCCGCCGGACAAGCGATCAGCTTGCAGTAATTCAGCGATCCGGATTAACGTTTCCTCGTCATGAATAACAGCAAGTCTGATCAGTGGTGCCAGTTTCCGGCCGGGTCCGCTTCGGTGACGCGCACGGACGGCCTCAGATGACCGGACCGGGCTGGCTCGCAGCCGCCTTCGCCGGGCTCATGCTGCTAATCGCCGCGAGCTGCGCTGTCCGGCTCGGCTTCTGGCGGCTACGCGGCCGGGTGGCCGACCCGCAGGCGGACGTGCTGCACGTCCTGATGGGCGTGGCCATGGCGGGCATGCTGGAGCCGAGGATCGCGCCCGTCCCCGGCAGCGCGTGGCTGGCGGTCTTTGCCGTGGCGGCGGCCTGGTTCGGCTGGCAGGCAATCGGCGGTCGCGGCCGGAGCCGACTCACCCGCGCCCGCTGTGCGCACCCGGCACCGCACGCGGTGGAGTGCGCCGCAATGCTCTACATGCTGCTGCCGTCCCGGCCGGCCATGACCATGCCCGGCATGGGCGGACCCGGCGCCTCGGCCAACCCGGCGCTCACACTGGTCCTCGCCCTGTTCATGCTCGGCTACATCGTGTGGACCGCGGACCAGCTCGCCACCCTGTCGCGCGCCAGAACCCTGGCCACCGCCCGTCGTCGCCGCGACGATGCCGCGGTCGTCCTCGCTCCCCGGTTCGCCGCCTGCTACAAGATCGCCATGGGCGTGGCCATGGGCTACATGCTCCTCGGGATGGTCTAGCGCCCGGCCAAACCCGTGATTCTATGATGTCTCAGTAGTCGCATCTTTGATGCTATGCTGGCCTCGTGCGCACCACCATCCGACTGGACGACGACGTCGCAGCCGCCGCGCAGCGCCTCAGCCGCGACGCACACATTGGCCTCGGCGAAGCCGTCAACCGGCTCGTTCGCGCGGGGCTGCAACCGGGCCGGTCCCGGCGGCGAACCTTCCAGCAGCGCACCGCCGAGCTGGGGCTGCGCGTCGACGTGTCCAACGTGGCGGATGCGCTCGAGCTGCTTGACGGCGCAGAGCATCCGTAGATGATCGTCGACGCGAACGTGCTGCTGTACGCGGTGGACGCCAGCAGCCCTTTCCACCAGCCCGCCAAGGACTGGCTGGAGAGTTCTCTGAACGAGCCGGCCAGGGTCGGGCTGCCGTGGGCATCGTTGCTGGCCTTCCAGCGCATCTCGACCCACCCGCGCGCGTCGAGCAGCCCGCTCAGCCCGAGCCAGGCCTGGTCCTTCGTGGCCGACTGGCTCGACGCCGATGCGACCTGGGTCCCGGTTCCTGGCGAAGGGCACGCGGAGATCCTTCGTGACCTGATTGTCGCGGGCGACCTGCGCGGCAATCTGGTGACCGATGCTCACCTGGCGGCGCTTGCGATCGAGCACGGCGTAGGGGTCTGCTCGACGGACTCGGACTTCGCGAGATTCCCGCAGATCAGCTGGCTGAATCCGCTGCATTAGCCAGACGACCAGGGAGCCGGATGCACGCGACCCGCCATGATCGCTGCAGCGGTCTAGGAGCCGTCCGGGCTCGGGTGGCTGGCCTTGCTGCTGCCCCCGTGCTGCTGCCCGTGGTGGGGGACGACGAAGCTGCCGATCAGCGCGGTGACCGCGGCGATGTAGCCGTCGATGTCGAGGTCTGGCTGCCAGGCCTGCTGAAGGACCAGGCCCTGGAAGATGGCCGCGCAGACCCGCGCTGCGCTCTCCGGGTGGATCCCGGCCGGCACGTGGCCGTCCTGCTGTCCCCGGCGGAGCAGGTCGGCGATGATCTCGATCGGCGCGTCTAGGCCGCTCCGGACGATTCCCATCACCCGGTCGTCGCGCAGGGCCTCTCCCCACAGCTGGACGGTGACCCGCCGCCACCGCTGCTCGGCCGGGTCGGACAGCCGGCCCAGGGAGACCCGGGCCAGGTCGCGCAGCACGTCCCCCACCTCAGTGGCGTCTTTCGCGCTGGCCAGGACGACTGCCTCCCGGAAATGGTGCTCGGCGGCTATCGCTGAGACGATGTCCTCCTTGGCCGGGAAGTACCGGTAGATCGCGCCCGCACTCAGGTCGGCCGCAGCGACGATGTCCTGCATCGTCGTGCGGTGGAACCCGTCCCGCGCGAAGCACGCGATGGCCGCGTCCATGATCTGCCGACGCCTGGAGGCTAGGTAACCCTCGTCCACCCGGGGCATGTCAGCGCTTCCTTGACTCGGCCACGTGGTAGTAGGCGGGGGCGGCCGGGCACCTGGCGGCCGGGTAGAAGCGTCGCGCCGCGTCCGAGACCCGCTCATCCGACAGCAGCTCGAAGCCGCGCGCCGCAAGATAGCCGGGCAGCTCGGCCGGGACGAACCCGAACGTGAACGGCTCCCCGACCCGCCGCACGGCACGCATCGTCGTCCGCGCGCCGGCGAAGTCCGCCGACCCGTCCAGCATGCCGGCGTCGACGTAGGTGAACAGCATCAGCGAGCCGGATCCGAGCATCGAGGCCAGCAGGCCGAACGTCGCATCAACTGCCTCGCGGTCCAGGTAGTTGGTCACGCCTTCCCACAGCACCAGGGTGGGCGCTCCCGCCGTGAAGCCTGACGAGACCAGCGCCCCACCCGGATCGTCCGCGCCGAATACGATCGGAACGAGCGTGACGCGGGGCGCAGGCTGCGTGCCGTGGCGCAGCGCACGCTGCTTGGCCGCCTGCGTCGCCGGGTGATCCAGCTCGAACACGCGCACCCGGTCCATGCCAGGCAGCCGCCAGGCGCGGGTGTCGAACCCCGCTCCGAGGATGAGCACCTGCCCGATGGTGCCGAGCTCCCCGAGCACCAACTGGTCGATCAGCCGGGTGCGGGCCACCACGCCCGGCCGGGCGCAGGGCCAGCGATGATCGATGACCGCCTCTAGGAGGCGGCGCACCGGCGGCAGCCGGGCCGCCTTGGCCAGCGCCCGGAACTCCGGGCTCAGGAACCGGACCGCCAGCGGGTCGTCGGCGACCCGCACCGCGGCGGGTCGGCGCGCTTCCAGCGCGCGGAACAGCGCATTCTGGTCGGCGGTCCTGCTTGGCTGCCCAGCACGCATGCGGATCCTCCTAAAAAAACGGATGTCCGTTCACTATAGCTCGCTCGCCGCGGTTGTTCTAGCCAGACCGTCGGAGATGGCCAGGTCGCCCCGCCCGAGCACCTGCATGTATCGGTGCTGACGCTGGGGCTAAGCACAACTGGCAGCCACTGGCCCGGGGGGCTGCGGCCGATAGGTGCATGCATGCGTGCTACCATGACTGCATGCAGCAGATGACATGGCGGGCGTCGGCTGAGCTGATTGAGCGGGTCCGGCGCGCCGCTCAACGTCAGCGCCGGAGCATGAATGACTATGTGACGGCGGTGCTCGACGCGGCGACCAATCCGAGCCTGGCCGGCTCGGAGGCTGAGCGGCTGCGCGAGCGCCTGGATCAGGCTGGGCTGCTTGCCGATCAGGGTAAGCCGCGCAGGCGTCCTTCGCGCGATGAGACCGAGCGCGCCCGCCGCCACGCGGGTCGCGGCACCGCGCTGGCCGAGCTTGTTAGTCAGGATCGTTGAGCACCTTCGCGGACTCATCGGCGCTAGTGAAGCTGTACTCAGATGAGCCTGGCCACGAGCACGTGCGGGCGCTGGCGAGCGTAGCCGTGGCTCAGCTGGCAAGGGTGGAGGTGCCGGCGGCACTGTGGCGCAAGCAACGCCTGGGGGAGCTGTCGGCCGATGACGCCGGGCTGCTTGCCGCCGACTTCGAAGCAGACTACTTCGGGACGAACTCTGAGCCGCCCCGCTTCGTCGCGGTGGCCATGACTACCGGGACTCTGGATGACGCTGCCAGGCTGTGTGCATCGCACGGGCTTCGGGCCTACGACGCTGTCCAACTGGCAACCGCGCTAGCTGTGCGGCAGGCAGACGAGAGTTGTACCGCATTCGCCGTTTTTGACAGATCCTTGCGCCGGGCTGCCGCCGCGGAGGGCTTCGATCTGGTTCCGGTGAGCCTGCCGTAGGTCTCCGGTACAACGTGGGCGATCGCGCGCGGCTCGCGTTATCGTCGGTAGCGGGATCTTCAGCAAAAGTTGGGGGGGGCAAAGTGCCCATTTTTATGGTCGAGAGGCGTTTCGCGGAGGAGCTGGAAGCAGCCGCAGAGACCATCGATGGAATAAACCGTATTAATGAGGAGGAAGGGGTCCGATGGCTGTACTCCTTCCTCTCGGCTGACCGGCGCAAGACCTACTGCCTGTACGAGGCGCCGTCGCCGGACGCGATCCGCCACGCGGCAGCCAGGGCCGGGCTGCCTGCTGATGTGATCGTCGAGGTGACGGACCGGCTGCTGCCCGACGGCGCGACGGCGGCGATCTGACCGCCGCGGCATGCGATGAGCCGAC
>JASHQA010000283.1 GCA_030037785.1 Streptosporangiaceae bacterium | reverse complement strand
CCGCGCGCGAGACGAACGCCGCGATGGCTCACCTCGACGAGGCGGTCACCGGCGCCGGCGGCATAGCGCTGCGCTACGGCGGCTTCTACGGCGCGGGGGACGACGGCTTTGCCAGCATGGTGCGCAAGCGGCAGTACCCGATCGTGGGCGACGGCGCTGGCGTGATGTCGTGGATCCATCTTGACGACGCTGCCGCGGCCACCGTACTGGCCCTCGGCCACGACGGGCCGGCGATCTACCACGTCGTCGACGACGAGCCCGCGCCGATGCGCGAGTGGCTGCCGGTGTTCGCGGAGGTGCTCGGCGCCAAGCGGCCGTGGCGGGTGCCGCGCTGGCTCGCCGGGCTGATCGCCGGCAGCGCCATGGCCTCGATGGCGACGCAGTCGCGCGGCGCCGACAACGCCAAGGCGAAAAAGGAACTCGGCTGGACCCTCCGCTATCCGAGCTGGCGACAGGGCTTCGCAGCTGCGTACGGCCCGGCCGCCCAGCCGCCCAGGCCGAGCACTGGCTAGCGCTTCCGGTCCTTGCCGCCGTTGGCAAGCTGACGCCAGCTCGACTCTGACACCTCGACGTTGTAGCGCTTCGCGGCCGCCAGTATCCGCTTCCAGGCCCGGTCCCGCTCGGCGTCGCTGACGTCTTCGACCTGGTCGAAGCGCGCGATCGCGGTGCGGACGTGCCGCGCGTCGGTCAGCGGCTCCTTGCGCTCCTTCGGGAAGGCGAACTCCTTGGCCGCCAGGCGGTCCTTCTCAGCGGTGCTCATGCCCTCGCCCTGGCGGGGTATCTTCGCGCCCTTGGCCCTGGCACTCTGGGTGTGCCTGGCCCTGGCGATGTTGCCCTTCGCTGCTTCCTTCTGCCTGGTGGTGGCCATAACGCCCTCCCCCGGCCATGCGGTCCGCTCTGGACTGACTCGCAGAGTGCCTACCCGGCACCGGCATGGTCATGCCGCGCCCGGTCGTGCCGCGCCCGGTCGTGCCACGCCCGGTCATGCCACGCCCGGTCATGCCGCGTCCGGCACTCGCGTGCCGCGGGCGCCGCGGGGGGCCGGTCCCCCTTAGGGTGGCATCTGTGCGGCTCGTGATCGCCAGATGCAGCGTGGACTACGCCGGCCGTCTGTCCGCTCACCTGCCGCCAGCTAACCGGCTCATCATGATCAAGGCTGACGGCAGCGTCTCGATCCACAGCGATACCGGTTCCTACAAGCCGCTGAACTGGATGTCTCCGCCGTGCCGGCTGACCGAGCAGCCGGATCGCCTGCTCATCACCGGAAAGTCTGGCGAGACGCTGACGATCGAGATCAGCGAGATCATCAGCGCCTGGTCGGCCGACCTCGGCTCCGACCCTGGCCTGGTCAAGGACGGCGTCGAGTCGCACCTGCAGGAGCTGCTCGCGGCGCAGCTCGACGTGCTGGGCGCTGGCTGGCGGCTGGTTCGCCGCGAGTTCCCCACCGCCATCGGTCCAGTCGACCTGATGTGCCGGGACTCGGCCGGGGTCAGCGTGGCGGTCGAGGTCAAGCGACGCGGCGAGATCGACGGCGTCGAGCAGCTCACCCGGTACCTGGACCTGCTCAACCGGGACCCGCTGCTCGCCCCGGTCCGAGGCGTCTTCGCCGCCCAGGAGATCAGGCCGCAGGCGAGGGTGCTAGCCGAGGACCGCGGCATCCGCTGCGTCACGCTGGACTACGACACGATGCGCGGCACCGACGACGGCATGCTGCGGCTTTTCTGACCAGGGGAAATCGCCAGGAGGACGCCGTGACCGCGCGATTCGACGCGATCGGGACGAAGCGGCTGATGATGCGCCGCTGGCGCGACGCCGACCGCGAGCCATTCGCCGCCCTCAACGCCGACGCCGAGACGATGCGGTACTTCCCCAGCCCGCTGAGCCGGGCGGCCAGTGACGCCCTCATCGACGTCATCGAGTCGCGCTTCGCCCAGCGCGGGTTCGGTCTGTGGGCGCTGGAGATCGCCGCGACCGGCGAGTTCATCGGCTTCACCGGCTTGAACGGCCCGATGCCAGACGGTATCCCTGGTGCTGGCGGCGTCGAGATCGGCTGGCGGCTGGCCCGGCACGCCTGGCATCGGGGCTACGCCACCGAAGCCGCCCGCGCAGCGCTCGACGTGGCGTTCAACGGCGCCGCGCTCGCCGAAATCTGGTCGTTCACCGCGGCGCTCAACGAGCCGTCGCAAGCGGTCATGCGCCGGATCGGGCTGACCGAATTCGCGAGGTTCGACCATCCGCGTATCCCGGTCGGCCACCCGCTGCGCCCGCACGTGATGTTCCATCTGGCCAATCCCGCGGTCGCCGCGAGCTGACGCGAGCCGGTCAGGCCCGCAGCAGGTGGGCGTTGACCTCGCGGGCCGCGTCGGCCAGCGCCGGCACCACGACCACGTCGACACCGGCCGCGCGCAGCCGGGCTGCCCCGCCGCCGGGGGCGAGGGTGGGCGGCTCGGTCCACGCGATCACAACCCGGCGGATGCCGCTGGCGATGATCAGGTCCGCGCACGGGGTCGGCCGGGAGGCGCGCACGGCGCACGGCTCGAGCGAGCTGTACAGGGTGGCACCCGGCACCGCAGTGGCCGCCGACGGCACCGGGCCCGGCGGCCGGGCGGGCAGGCCAAGCCTGGTGAGTGCGACCTCCTCAGCGTGGTCGGCCGGGTCGGTTTCGCGGGAGTAGCCGGCCGCAAGCACGCTGCCGTCGGCGCTGACCAGGAGCGCTCCCACCGAGTAGGCGGTCGGCAACGGCGGGCAGCGCCGGGACAGCTCGATCGCCGCCCGCAGCCAGCGGCGATCGGCGTCCGTGACCTGGGTGTCCACCCGCCTGCTCCTATGTCACCGACTCTGACACTGAGCGCTCAATCTAGCCCGGGCGCTCCAGGCGATTAGCGTGGATACTTGGCGTCCTATACGGACGCCAAGTATCCACGCAACGCGAAGTTTCCGCGATGACGGCGTAGCACTCACCGGCCGCGGCCACCGCGGCCGGTCCGGGCCGCGAGCGTAGAATCGCTCGAAATCGTCGCGGAACGGCGGTGTAGCCATGACAGCAACGCTCGGGAGCCACGTGCTCGTCCGGTCGACTGAGACGTTCGACTCGCTGAATCCCGCCACGGGCGAGGTCATCGGCACCTACCCGGTGTACAACGAGCAGGACGTCGCGGACACGGTGCAGCGCTCTCAGGCCGCCGCGCAGTGGTGGGCCAGCCTTGACTGGTCCGGCCGCAAGCAGCGGCTGCTGGCCTGGAAGTCGTACCTGACCAGGTACATCGGCCGCCTCGCCGAGCTGGTGCACACCGAGACCGGCAAGCCGGTGGCCGATGCCCAGCTGGAGATCCTGCTGACGATCGTGCACCTCGACTGGGCGGCGAAGCACGCCCGTCAGGTGCTCGGCAGGCGCCGGGTCCGCAGCGGCCTGGTCGCGCTGAACCAGGCCGCCACCCTGGAGTACCAGCCAGTAGGCGTGGTGGGCGTCATCGGCCCGTGGAACTACCCGGTCTTCACGCCGATGGGGTCGATCGGCTACGCCCTCGCCGCCGGCAACGCGGTCGTGTTCAAGCCGAGCGAGCTCACCCCCGCTGTCGGCGCGTGGCTGGTCAGCTCCTTTGCCGAGGTGGTGCCCGAGCAGCCAGTGCTGCAGTTGGTGACCGGTATGGGCCAGACGGGCGCCCATCTGGCTCGCAGCGGCGTCGGCAAGATCGCCTTCACCGGTTCGGCCGCGACCGCCAAGAAGGTCATGGCCGCGTGCGCGGAGAACCTGACCCCGCTGGTGGCCGAGTGCGGCGGCAAGGACGCGTTCCTGGTCGGGGCCGATGCCGACCTGGATGCCGCGGCCGACGCCTGCGCGTGGGGCGCGCTGTCCAACGCCGGTCAGACCTGCATCGGCGTGGAACGGGTCTACGTGGTCCAGGACGTCTACCACACGTTCCTGGAGAAGCTGACCGAGCGCGTCACGAAGATCAGGCCAGGTGACGACCGCGAGGCGGACTACGGGCCCATGACGCTGCCTGACCAGGCTGAAGTGATCGAGAAGCACATCGCGGACGCGCTGGCCCGCGGCGGCCGCCCCGTCGTCGGCGGGATCGGCAGCATCCGGCGGCCCTACGTTGGCCCGGTCATCCTGGCCGACGTCCCCGAGGAGAGCAAGGCCGTCGCCGACGAGACGTTCGGCCCTACCATCACCGTGGCCAAGGTCGGCAGCCTCGCGGAGGGGGTTGACCGGGCCAACGAGTCCCGCTACGGCCTCGGCGGCACCGTCTTCGCCGGCAACCGGAAGGCCGCCGTCGCCGCCGCCAGTGCGCTCAAGAGCGGCATGACGGCCATCAACTCGGTGATCTCCTTTGCCAGCGTTCCGTCGCTGCCGTTCGGCGGATCGGGCGATTCGGGCTTCGGGCGCATTCACGGCGCCGACGGGCTGCGCGAGTTCGCCCGTCCGAAGGCCATCACCAGGCAGCGGATGAAGTCACCGGTGAACCTGACCTCGTTCGACCGTACCGACGCCGACCTGCGGAAGATCCTCAACCTGGCGACGATGCTGCACGGCAAGCGCTACAAGTAACCAGGGCAGCCGACCGCGCCGCGCCACCGCGCCACAACGACGCCGCGCCACCGCGCCACAACGACGCCGCGCTACAACGACGCCGCGACCGCGAGCTGAGCATCCGCCGGGTCGACGGCCGCGAGCGGCGCGCGGCCCTGGATGAGGTCCGCAGCCCGCTCGGCGATCGCTATGGTCGGCGCGTTGGTGTTGCCGCGTGGCACCGTCGGCATGACCGAGGCGTCGACCACGCGTAGCCGTTCCACCCCGCGGACGCGCAGTTCGCTGTCGACGACGCTGGTCAGCTTGCTGGCCGCGAGCATCGAGTCACCGCCCATCGCGCAGGTCCCGACCGGGT
>JASHQA010000282.1 GCA_030037785.1 Streptosporangiaceae bacterium | reverse complement strand
CTCACCGTCCCCGTGTACGCGGCGTTCCACGAGTGGCTGGGCCGCGGCGAGCAGATCGCGCCGATGCTGGCCGCCTGGAACTCCGGCGACCGCCGCGGCGCGGTGGCGGCCATCCCGGACGACCTGGTCGATGAGCTGGTGATCCACGGTCCCGCCGAGCACTGCAGGGAACGCGTCGCCCGGTACCACGCAGCGGGACTGGACACTCCGGCGATCGCGATCGTGCCGACGCCTGGAATCGACCTGCCTAAGGTGATCGCCAAGCTCGCGCCGTCCTGACATCCCGACGCACGACCTTCAGCACCCTCATAACGGAACGGGGCAGTCCGGGCCGGCTGCCCCGGTACGCGCGCGGTCGTGTCGTCCTCGACGAGCCGTACCCGTGCGACCGTCCGGCGCAGCGACGGGTCCCGGCGGCCCCCGGCTGACCCGTTGCACCCGGCCAGCCCTGCGGCGGCCCTCGGCTGACCCGTTGCACCCAGCCAGCCCTGCGGCGGCGGTCGTGGGAGTGGAATTGCTATGGGCGGATCCATAGCAAACCCACTCCCACGGAGCGATTCCCGCCAAGGCGAGGGCGGCGGTCGCCCAGCCAAGCCGAGTGCGGGCCGTCGCCGCTGGTGCCGCCGACCTCAGGACGCTTGCTGCGGCGCGGCCGTCTCGCGGCCAGTCAGCAGGATGTCGTCGCCGGGCTCGGCAGACTGCCGTTGCCGCTGGCGACGGGCAAGCCGCCAGTCGAGCAGTCGCGAGCCCGCGAAGTACACGACGGCCGCGCAGGCCCATCCAGCGAGCTCGTCGGTGACAAAGTGCTCGCCCGCGTACACCAGCGTGAAGGCCATCGCCAGCACGTAGCTGACGAGGAGCACGCGGACCAGGCGGCGGGCCCGTGACCAGAAGAACAACAGGATGAGCATGGGGTAGGCGGCGTGCAGCGACGGCATGGCGGCCACGTTGTTGGCAAAGTCACTGCCCCTGGTGAACAGTGCCGCTGCCGCTTTGAGGCCCAGGTGCTGCCACACCAGCGGGATGACCCTCGTCGTGGCGCCGTCGTAGTCAGTCGGCACTGATAGGTAGTGCGGGCCGGCTGACCCTGCCGTCAGCGCGGCGTGCCCAGCCTCGCTCGCCATCCACGGCGGCATGGCGGGGTAGAGCAGGTAGCCGAGGTAGGCGACGAACGTGAGGGCGACGAATAGGTTGATGAAACGCCGGAATCTCTGGTGGTTCCGCTTCCACAGCACCGCGGCGATCACGTAGCTGGCGAAGAAGTGACTGCTATAGACCACCCAGGCCGCGTAGTCCCACCAGTGCAGATGGTTAGGGTCGAGAAGCCACCGCTGCAGTACGACGGTGGGCACGCTGCCGAAGCCGATGATCCGGTCGAGCGCGATCTGCGGCCGGACGAACGGGCCCCACAGCACATGGCTTGCGTACCCGCGCAGCAAGCTATAGGCGAGGAGCACGAGGTACAGCGGCAGCCAGTCGCGCAGCACTCCGAGCCGCCAGGTTCTGAGGTTGTCCAGGCTCGCCACGAACAGCGCAGCGGCAAGCCAGATCAGCACCGTGTCCTCGGACTGCGGAACGCCTATCGTCGCCGTGCAGATGACGAATGCCACTGCCAGCAACGACCACCCGATGATGGCCCGCCGACGTGGCGCGGCCCAGGACCACAGCCGGCGCTGGACGACAGGTCCTGCGGACGAGACCAGCACCGCCGAGTCGGCGGTGGTCTCGCCGTCACCCGTGCCCTGAACCAGTTGCTCTCGGCTCAATTTCAGGTACCCGGCCTCCGCTATAGTCAAGTAATCCGATCAGCTTAATAGCTATTTGGCCCAGGATGGCTAAGTCCTGAAATTCTCCCGACTATCTCATGACGGTCTGGTGAGCGCGGGACGACGAGCGGGCCGTCACCCCCATTCCGGGAGCGCCGGCCGTGCACCGCCTGGCCGGGAGAGGGCGCGTGCCGCTTGGGTACTGGCGTGCAGCGGATGCTGTCCAAGCTGGGCTGGCTGCCGCTGGTAGCGCTGGGCATCGGGATAGCGGGCTTCATCGCGCTCGGCCTCGGTGAGGCGTGGTCGGACGCGCCCACCTTCGACGAACCGGTGTATGTCGCGGCCGGCCTCGCCGCCGTGCTGCACCATGACGTCACGCTCAACGACGAGCATCCGCCGGTGCCGAAGGTGCTAGCCGCGCTGCCGGTGTTGTTCGTGCGCCCGGTGATCCCCGCCAATGGCCGCTGGGCCGGCAACGACGAGCGCGCATACAGCGCGCGGTTCGCCGAGGCGCAGCAGCGGGCAGGCATCCTGCGCAGGGTCACGTTCGCCGCGCGCCTGATGCCGCTCGCCGAGACGGCAGGCGTGGCGCTCGCGATCTTTCTCCTCGGCCGCGAATTGCTGGGGGCCGCGGCAGGCGCCTTCGGCGGCCTGGTGTGGCTCTCGTCTCCGCTTGTGCTCGGCATCGGGCACCTGGACGGAACTGACATCCCGTTCGCGCTCGCCGTGGTCATCGCGTCGTGGGCGCTCGCCCGCTGGCTGCGGCTGCGCAGCCGCCGCGCGCTGGTCTGGCTCGGTCTCGCGCTGGCGGGCGCCGCGCTCAGTGAGATGTCCGGGCTCCTCGTGGTGGCCGCGGGACTGGGCGTGGTCCTGGTCGCGACCCTCGGGGAAGCACCGTCGCTGCGATCCGGCGCCCGGCGTGCGCTCGCCAGGGCGGTCCTGACCGGGCTCATCAGCCTGGCGGCGGTGTGGATTGCGTACGCCGCTCTCGACCCTGGAGTGCTGGGCCAGCCAGGGCTGCTGCCAGCGCCCTACCTCAGCGGGTTGAGCTATCTGCGGGCCACCGACACCGTTGCCGCACCCGGCTACCTGGCAGGAATCTCCTATACCGGCGGACAGTGGTGGTTCTGGCCGGTGAGCCTGATGATCAAGCTGCCCGCAGCGGCTCTCCTGCTGCTCGTCGCGGGCAGCGCAGCGTGGCTCCTGGTCGGGCCGCCAGGCCGACGGCGGGCACTGCTGGCGGTCGGCGCCCCCGCGGCGCTGCTGACCGCCTTCACGCTCACGATGCCCAGGGACATCGGCGTGCGCTACCTGCTCCCCGTCGTCGCGCTGTGGGCCGCTGCATCTGGTGCGCTCGTCCCCGCCGCCGCGAGGCTGCGGCCCGTAGCGCGGCGGGCCAGCCTCGCCAGCGCCTGCGGGCTGCTGGCCGTGGCGGCTATCACCACGGCCGCCTCATATCCTGACTCGCTGTCGTGGACCGCGCCCCCGTTCCGGCCTGGCTACGCGGTCGCGACAGACTCGAACGTCGACTGGGGGCAGGGGCTGTACGCCCTGCTGTCCTGGACCACCACGCACCGAGCCTGGGTCGACTACTTCGGACCGCGTGGCCTGGCCTCTGACCCCGTCCCCGGCGGGCGCCGGCTGCTCGGCACACCGCCGGACCGGATTACCGGCTGGGTCGCGGTATCGGCCACGACGCTCACCAGCGCCGACCGCTCGGAACTCGGCTGGCTGCGTGGTTACTGCCCGGTGCGGGTGCTGGCCGGGTCCATCCTCATCTACCGGTTCCGCCGGCCGCCCGCGCCAGCCCCGGTCGCCGGGCGGCCGCCCGCGGTCTGTCCCGGACAGTGGAGCCACCGGCCCGCCGGGCCCGCCGGCTAGCGAATGGCTCCGATCGAAGATCCGCCACTCAGCCGCCCCGTCGATCCGAGCTGCCGCACCCGGCTCAACCGGTGCACGGCGGAAGCGGACAGCCCGGCCTCGTCAGGTCCCGGTCGGCCGGCGTGTTCCCTTCCGCCACTGCACGCTGGAAAGGAACGGGGCGAACAGGTCCTCGGCCGGAGGGATGATCACGCTGGCCAGTTCCTCGACAGTCGGGTCGCGGTCCTGGAAGTGGACGAACGGCAAGTCGGAGAGGATGGCGATCGGCGTTCGCTCGGTTCCCTCGCCCATCTGCACGACGGCCGCAGCAGCCAGGCCGCCGGCCACGTCCGCCTGGGAGACGGTGAACGGCCGGCCGACGTAGTCGTTGAGCGCCTGGAAGCCGCTGTAGGCGAGCATGATCCCGGTGGTGCCGCGGCGAAGCGGGTGACAGGTGCTGTCGGTGATGAGGACGCCGATCTGGCTCAGCCCGAACCGCTGCCTGGCCCAGGCGCGGACCTGGTTGGCCGTGGCCTGGGCGTCCAGCGGCCAGCAGACGTACTGGCCGTCACCGTTGGACTCATCGACGCCGCCCATCGGGATGAGCGTGTTGTTGGTGATCGTGAAGTGATGGCCGTACTTGCTGAGGCCGACCGGCAGGTACAGGTCCGACTCGCGGACGACCAGCTCTTCCTTATCGACCTGGCCAATGGGGATCACCCTGCCCTCGCACAAGGAGACGATCTTGGAGGTGATCGCGATGACGCTGCCGTCCGCAACGTCAGTGATCACGCGTTCCAAGAGCGGCAGCAGTTCGGTGCCTCCGGCGGCTATCCGCTCGGTCCTGACGCCCGTCACCCGCATCGCAATAGCTCCTGGCTACCAGCTACCGGGAAGCTCGCTGCCGTACCAGGACTGGATGATGCGATGCGCGATCGACACCGGGGGTGGCAGTCGCAGGTTGCCGCCGGCGACGGCGTCGCGCAGCTCGTCCCGGCTGTACCAGTGCGCCTCGACGATCTCGTCGGCATCCACCGTGATCTCGGTACGGGTCGCGGCGGCGCGGAAGCCGAGCATGAGACTCTGCGGCATCGGCCACGGCTGGCTGCCCAGGTAGGTCACCGCGCCGACGGTGATGCCGGTCTCCTCCTGGACTTCCCTGGCGACGGCCGCCTCTGCCGACTCGCCAGCCTCGACGAACCCGGCCAGGATCGACACCCGGCGCTCCGGCCACATCGCGTTCCGGGCCAGCAGCGCCCGGTCGTCGGCGTCGGTGACCAGCACGATCATCGCCGGGTCCACCCTGGGGAAGTGCTCGCTCGCGTCGGCCGGGCACCGGCGGGCGTGCCCGGCCGCGAACGGAACGGTGGGCGACCCGCACCGCGGGCAGTGCGTGAACGTCTCGTGCCAGTTGGCGAGCGCGACCGCCTCGGTCATGAGCCCCGCGTCCCGGTCGGACAGCAGCGGTCCGGCCTCGCGCAGCGGCACGGCCCGCACGCCGCCGTGCGCCGGAGCAGGGAGCGGCCCGGCGACCCCGAAGTAGGCGGTGCTCAGTTCGTCGACCCCGAGCAGGAACCTGACTCCCTCCGGAGCCTGCGACGGGCTGACAAATAGCAGGCTCGCGGGCTCGTCATCGATCGCGCACAGCGCGCACCCGTGCTCGGCCACGACCACCCTGGTCTGCGGGTCGGCCCAGGCCTGCGCGAGCCAGGTGTCATTGGGCCGCAGGTACGACGAGCGGTCGAGCTCGCCGCGGGCGAGAGCGAGGTCGGTCAGCGCCGGCCCGGTCAGCGCCGGCCCGTGACCGCTCGATCCGCCAACCGGATCCAGCCGGGTGACCTCGGCGCCTGCCGCGGGTCGATCGACGCCTTCGGCCGCGCTCGCCGCGCTGCTCACCGGCCCGTGCCCGTTGCGGGGAGACGACCCCCCTGAGCCCCGCGCGGCGTCAGCTCACCGGCCGCGGCCGCCAGTTCGTCCCACAGGTACGCCGCGGCCTCAGCGCCCTTGAGCAGCAGTGCCATGTCAACTCGCTCGTTCGGTGCGTGGATCCGGTCTGCGTCCAGTCCGACTCCGACGAAGACTAGCGGCGCGCCGAGGATCTCGGCCAGGTCTGCCTCGGGACCGCTGCCGCCTTCCCTGGTGAACAGCACCGGCATCCCGAACGAGCGCTCCATGGCGCGCCGACCCGCACGCACGGCCGGCGAGTCCGGAGCGGAGAAGCACGGCCGCACGCCCCGGCTCTCCGCGGTCACCATCGACTCGATGCCCGGCGGCGTGTGCTCGCTGACGTACTGCCGGAGGCCAGCGATGACGGCCGCGGGCTGCTGGTCTGCTACCAGGCGGAACGACAGCTTCGCGTGCGCCTCGGCCGGCACGATCGTCTTTCCGCCAGCACCGGTGTGACCACCCCACATGCCGTTTATCTCGGCAGTCGGCCGCGCCCAGATCCGTTCCAGCGTGCTGTAGCCAGCCTCGCCAGCCACGGCCCCGCTGTGACCGGCGTCGGCCAGCCACGCCTTCTCGTCGAACGGCAGCCGGGCGATCAGCTCGCGCTCGCTGCCCGAGATGGGCAGGACATCGTCGTAGAAGCCGGGCACGGTGACGCGCCCGTCGCTGTCGTGCAAGCCCGACAGCAGGTCCGCGAGCACGTGGAGCGGATTCGGCACGCCGCCGCCGAACGAGCCGGAGTGCAGGTCGGCCTCCGGGCCGCGCAAGTCGACCTCGGCGGCCACGACACCGCGCATGCCCACGCACATCGACGGCACATCGGCCGCCCACATGCCGGTGTCGGTGACCACGATCACGTCGCACGCGAGCCGGTCCGCGTGGGCGCGCAGCAGATCGGCGAAGTGCGGTGAGCCGGACTCTTCCTCCCCCTCGATCAGCACCTTGAGCGTGACCGGCGGCCGGGCCGCACCGGATGCCGCCAGGTTCGCGCGGACGCCGAGGGCGTGGAACAAGACCTGGCCCTTGTCGTCGGAAGCGCCACGACCGAACAGCAGGCCGTCGCGCTGCGCCGGCTCGAACGGCGGGCTGTCCCACTCCGCCCGCGGCTCCACGGGCTGCACGTCGTGGTGGCCGTAGACCAGTGCCACCGGCGCGGCCGGGTCGCTGGCCCGCCACTCCGCAAACACCGCCGGCAGACCAGCCGATTCGGCGGCGTCCGTCGGCCAGACCTCGACGACATCAAAGCCCGTTCCGGTCAAATGGTCCTTCAGCCAGTCCGCGGACCGGCGGACGTCCTCGTGCCGGTCCGGATCGGCAGATATCGACGGGATCGCCAGCCACTGACCCAGCGCGCCGAAGAACTCGGCGGCGTGGTCCTCGATGTACTGCCGGACGTCCATGGCGCTCCCTCGTGGTCAGCCGCGGCCCGCGGCGGCGGGCGAACGGTCTCGATCGTATCGGCGCTAGCATGGCCAGGCCGGAGCGACAACGGAACGGAGGCGGGGCGGGTGCCCACCTGGACGGCGGCAGCCGTGCGCCGGGCCGCGGCCGATTGGGTGTGGGTACCGGCGAACGCCGAGCAGGTCGTGACCGGCTCCTACCAGCTCGTCGCGTACCCGCGGCACTTCCAGCATCCCACCCAGGTCGTCTGGTCGGTGTCCGAGCGGCCCGCCGGCGAGCTGATCGACGAGGCGGCGGCCCACGTCCGGGGGTGGGGCCGGGACACGCTGTACTGGTGGGTGCGGCCTGACACCCGGCCAGCCGACACCGAGGCGACGCTGCAGTCTCGTGGGGCCGCGCTGGCGGAGACGGTGCAGGTGCTCGGCTACGACCTGGGCGGCGCCCTTCCCGATCTCGGGCTGCCCGGCGGGCTGGCCGGCCCGGCCTTCGCCGACCTGCCGCTGCTGGCGCGTGCCGGGTCCGATGCGAGCCCGGCAGCGCTCGGCCGGCTCGCGGGCGTGCGGGCGGAGGTTGTTCACGACGCGGCAGCGCTGCGCGCCAGCCAGCTGGTGAACGCCGAGGTGTGGGACGAGCACCAGGACCGGGCCGCGGCCGACGTTGCAGCGGAGCTTGCCGGAATCCGGGCCAACCTCGCGGACTGGTCCGATTTCCGGGTCGTGGTGTACGCCGACGGAGAGCCGGCGGCGGCCGGCGGGTGCGGGCTCGCGGGTGAGGTTGCCCGGCTGTGGGGTGCCGGGGCAAGGCCGGCCTTCCGCGGCCGCGGGGTCTACCGGGTGCTGCTGGCGGCCAGGATCGGGCTGGCTCGCGAGCACGGCGCGACCCTCGCGCTGGTGAAGGGCCGGGTGCAGACGTCCGGCCCGATCCTGCTGCGGGCCGGGTTCACCGGCTACGGCGAGGAGCGCTTGTACCGGCTGGCGGTCTAGCCGGAGGCATCGGCGCCGCCAGCCCGCACGGAGTTTCTGGCCGGGCTAGATCCGGGCTAGATCGGGTTCTCCGGGTGGTGGGAGTCCCACTCCTGCAGGGCCGCCACGGCCAGCCAGTCCAGTCCGCGGCCCACCTCGGCCTCGATACCGTGCGCGAGCGCGGCGATCGCTGCCGCAGCCGCGTAGCCGTCCGCCTCGTCGGCATCGTCGTACACGCCGCCCTCGAACGCGTGCACCAGCAGCTCCTTGGCCGAGCTCGCCCTGGACGGCGCGTGCGGGTAGGAATTCGCCAGGTGCGCGATGGCGCGCCGGACGACGCGCTCGGCGATCCCGTCGCTCATGTCCACTCGTCGCTCGGTCATCCGCGCCTCCATCCCTGTTGACCGGGAATCCTACCGAAGTCCTCGGCCTGGCCGGCGCACCTCGGTCTCCGGGGCCGCGGCGGGCCGTCTTACGCCGAATGCGAAATCGACGTCCCGCCCGGACTGGCGCTGGGTATGTTGTGCTGCACTGGGACGGACAGCGGCGACCCCGGCCACTCGGAGGAACGGCGATGCGCGACCTGCTCGTATTTGGTCACCGCGATCGCCAGCAGCGGCCCAGTCCGCTGCTTCGGACCATGGTCGGGGACGTGCTCCGGCGCACCCGACTCGAGCAGGGCCGGACGCTCGCCGATGTTGCCAGGTCCGCGCGGATCTCGATGCAGTACCTGTCCGAACTCGAGCGCGGCCGCAAGGAAGCCTCGTCGGAGATACTCGCCGCCCTGTGCACGGCGCTGCGCCTCGAGTTGTCCGAGTTGCTGGCCGCGGTCGGCCGCGACCTGCTCAACCAGCGCGCGGAGCAGTCCCGCGTCGTCCGGCTCGGGGCGTTCCGCGACGGCGACCCGCGAGCGCTAGCGCGAGCCGTGCCGGACGGTCCGGAGCTGCCGCCAGCCGCGGGGCAGGCCGAGCGCCCGGCTCCGACCGGCCTCGCGACAGACGGACAGGCAACCGCGCCGGTGCGCGGCTCCGGCGACGCGGTGTGCCGCCTCGCCGCGTGAGCGTCGTCAGCCGCGGACCGGTACCAGTGGTGCGCCCTTGCGGCTGGTGATGACCCGGTCGGCCAGACCGTAGTCGACGGCCTCCGGAGCGCTGAAGGTCTTGTTCCGGTCGGTGTCGGCCCTGATCTTGGCGACCGGGTGTCCGGTGTGGCCACTGAGGATCTCGTCGACCTCGGCCCGGACCCTGGCCAGTTCCTTGGCCTGGATGGCCAGGTCGGGCAGCGTGCCCTGGGACTGGCTCGAGGGCTGATGGAGTGCCACCTTGGCGTGCCGCAGCACGGCCCGCTTGCCGGGCGCGCCCGCGGCGAGCAGCACCGCGGCGGCGGATGCCGCCTGGCCCATGCAGATCGTGGCAACGTCGGGCCGGATGAACTGCATGGTGTCGTAGATCGCGGTCAGCGCGCTGAACGAGCCGCCAGGCGAGTTGATGTAGAGGCTGATCTCTAGGTCGGGGCTGGCGGCCTCGAGGTGCAGCAGCTGTGCCATCACGACGTTCGCGACCCCGTCGTCGATCTCGGTGCCGAGAAAAATGATCCGCTCGGACAGCAGCCGGGAGTAGATGTCGTAGGCGCGCTCGCCGATCGCGGTCCGCTCGACCACCGTGGGGATCGTGTACTGGCCCATCGCCTACAGCCTCGCCATCCGGCCGACCACGGCGGGGCGCACGTCCTCGACGCTGGACACGATCTGGTCGATCATCCCGTAGTCGAGGGCTTCCTCGGGACTGAACCAGCGGTCCCGCATGCTGTCCGCCCGGACTCGCTCCACCGGCTGACCGGTGTGCTCGGCGGTCAGGCTGAGCATCAGCTCCGACGTCCGCTCCAGCTGGGCCGCGTAGATCTCGACGTCAGCCGCCGTGCCGCCGAAGCCCGCCGATCCCTGGTGCATGAGGATCTGCGCGTGCGGCAGGCTGAACCGCTTGCCGCGCGAGCCCGCGCACAGCAGGAACTGGGCCATGCTCCCCGCCAGTCCGAGCGCCAGCGTGCTGACGTCGTTCGGGATGAGCCGCATCGTGTCGTAGATCGCTAGCCCGGCGCTGACCGAGCCGCCTGGCGAGTTGATGTACAAGCTGATGTCCGCGCGCGGGTCATCGGCTGCCAGCAGCAGCAGCTGCGCGCACAGCCGATTCGCGATCCGGTCGTCGACCTCGCTGCCCAGCACGATGATGCGCTGATACAGCAGCCGGGCGACGATCTGATCGTCGAGCGTCCCGGCCATCGTGGCAGCGTCCGCGGCCGCAGTCTGCATCGTGAGTCTCGCCTCCCAGCTCCGGGCCGGGCTGGCCGGCCGGGCCGGCCAGCCCGGCCGACCCCTCGATCCACGATTACGCGACCGGACGCGGCGGGCCAACTGAATCTGCTGCCGGCAGAGGATCCGAACCGCAGCGGCAGTCGCCTGGGCCGGCCAGGGCGGCTGGTGGTGCGCCTGCCTCGTCACCGCAGCGCGTGCCTCGTCACCGCAGCGCCAGCTCGACCGCCTGCAGCCGCGACAGCACCACCCCCTGCTGGTAGGCCACGTCGAAGTGCACGTCGCCGAGCAGCTCGCGGAGCTTGCCCTGCTCGGCCACGCGCAGTCCTTCCTCGAGCGGCTGCCAGCTGATGCTGCCGTCGGCGATGGCGTACCGGATCCGGACGTCCGCCGCGCCATGCAGCTGCGCGGCCTTCTGCAGGTCCCCCTGCCACGCCGCGCAGCAGGCGGCGCCGAACAGCACCTCGCACACGTCGAGCCGGATGCCACTGCGCCGGGCGATCTGCAGGCACCTGCGCACGAGCGGGAGCGCGTCGCCGTGCCGGTCCTCGAGCAGCAGCAAGATGACCAGATCCTGGCGGAAGCGGTAGAGGTACATCTCGTCGCCGAGACCTTCGGCAGCAGCGATGGCCGCTCCCAGGTGCAGCCTGGCCTCCTCGACCCCGCCCTCGGCGAAGTCCAGGACATACAGCTGGTGCAGCTCGTCGGCGGCTAGTAGCTCGTCGCCCGACTGCCGGAAGCAGTCCAGGGCCTCGGCCCGCAGTCTGCGGTTCTGCTCGGCCGACGGCTCCGCCGCAGCCAGGCATCTGAGCATCTCGCCGAGCAGCTGGCGGTCGCCGGTCATCCGCGCGATGTCGATGGCCCGCTGGGCCAGCTCCCTGACCCGATCCAGGTCGCCGTCAACGAAGACCAGCTCGCTCAGCAGACCGAGCGCCCGCGCCTGCAGCGCGGGTTCGTTCATGATCTCTGCCATGGCGAGACCGCGCTCGGCATAGCCGCGCGCCGCAGCGCGGTCCGCCGGATCCGCCTGGCGCAAGATCCCCAGCAGCCGGCACGTGGTGAGCTGCGCTCTGGCGGCCAGCACGGTCACGCCCGAGTCGCCAGCGTCCACGGCAGCGCGCAGGTAGCTCAGCACGTCCGGAAGCGCCCGACTCACCGCGAACCGCTGCAGCGACGTACCGAGCCTGAGCACGTCGCTCGTCCGTTCCTGCCCGGCTAGCTGGGCGAACGCGGCGCGCAGGTTTTCCCACTCGGCATCGAGCTGGCGCAGCCAGTAGCCCTGGCTGCGCCCGGTGAGCGCCGGGCCCGCCTCCTCAGCGAGACGCAGGTAGTACTCGGCATGCCGGTCTCTGATCGCCATCAGCTCGTCCGCGGCGACCGACTTGAACAGCTCCTGCGCCGCGTACTGCCGCACCGTCTCGAGCAGCCGGTAGCGCACGGACTCGGCGGTTCGCTCGGCGAGCACCAGGCTCTTGTCGACGAGCGAGCCGAGCAGATCCAGAACGTCGACCGCGTCGATCCCGCCCGCCGCGCAGATGGCCTCAGCGGCCTCGAGCTCGAATCCGCCGGCGAATACCGAGAGCCGCCGCATGGTCTCCCGCTCGGCCTGACTCAGCAGGTCGAAGGACCAGTCGACGGTCGCCTGCAGCGTCTGCTGCCGGGGCAGCGCAGTGCGATTCCCGCCGGTCAGCAGCCGGAAGCGCTGATCCAGCCGGTCACTCACGTGCCGCAGCGACATCGATGACAGGCGTGCCGCGGCGAGTTCGAGCGCGAGTGGAATGCCGTCAAGGCGGCGGCAGATCGTCGCCACAACCGGCGCGGCGGCGTCATCCAGGGCGAAGCCGGGCTCGTGCGCCCGCGCCCGCTCGACGAAGAGCCTGACCGAGTCCGAGCCGGACAGATCGGACGCGGAGATCGCGTCCTTCGGCGGCAGGGACATCGACGGAACCCGGTACACCCGCTCGCCTTCGATGCCCAGCGGCTCGCGCGACGTGGCCAGGAACCGGATCCGCGGGCAGTACCGGATGAGCTGCTCGCACAGCCGCGCCGCGGCCTCGATCACGTGCTCGCAGTTGTCCAGCAGGATCACGGCGTCCTGACCAGTCAGTACCTCGCAGATCGACGCGACCACCTCGGGCCGGGAGTGATCGGGCAGCTTCAGCGCCGCGGCAACAGCGCCCGTTACCTGGCTGCCGTCGGTGACCGGAGCCAGGTCAGCGAACCAGACGCCATCCACCGCCGAGTCCAGCAGCTCGACCGCCGCCTGCAGCGCCAGCCGCGTCTTGCCACTCCCGCCTGAGCCGGTCAGCGTGACCAGGCGGGCCGACGCGGCGAGCGCCAGCACCTCCGCCAGTTCGCGCTCGCGGCCGATGAACGCGCTCAGCTGACCGGGCAGGTTGTTGGGCAGGTCGGGGTTGTCGAGCGAGGCCAGCGCCGGGAAGCTCGCTGGCAGGAAGTCCGCCTCCAGCTGGAATACCTGCTCCGGCCGGCCGAGGTCCTTGAGCCGGTGCGCGCCCAGGTCGCGCAGCCTGACGCCGGGCGGCAGCGACTGCCACAGCAGCTCCGCCGTGGCACCGGAGAGCAGAACCTGACCGCCATGCGCAGCGGACTCGAGCCGCGCCACCCGGTTGACCGCGGGGCCGAAATAGTCGTTCTCCCGCTCCTCGCAGGCTCCGGTGTGCAGGCCCATCCGCACCAGAATCGGGTTCTTGGTTGGCCAGTCCTGGCCAACGAGTGCGCGCTGGGCCGCGATGGCCGCGTCCAGGGCGGCCTCCGCGGTGGCAAACGCCGCGTTGAACGCGTCGCCGACGGTCTTGAACACGTAGCCGCCGGCCAGCTCGATGGCGTTGCGCACGATCTCGTCATGCCGCCGGAGCCCGCGGGTCATCGCCTCCGGCTCGGCCTCCCACAGCCGTGTCGATCCCTCGATGTCGGTGAACAGCAGCGTCACCGTTCCCGTCGGGATCTGAACCGGTTTTTGCACATCCATACGATACGAGCAATTACCGGAACGAGCCGCTGGCGGCGACCGCCCTAACCAGGGCTGGCCTGCCCGGCGCCGGCGACCAGCGCGGCCAGGCCGGCCGCATCCAGCAGGTCAGCGGGGCGGACGGTGGCGTCGTCCCGCACGTAGTAGAACGCGGCGCGCACCTGGTCGGCCGGCACGCCAGCCAGCTCAGCCCAGGCCAGCCGGTACGCGGCGAGCTGGACCGCGACGGCGCGCCGGTCGGCAGCCGACTCCGGCTGCCGACCGGTCTTCCAGTCGACCACGTCGTATCCGCCCTCCGCGGCGTCGGCGAACACCGCATCGATGCGACCGCGGACCACGCGGTCGCCGACCAGGGCCTCGAACGGCACCTCCACGGCGGCGGGCCAGCGATCGGCCCACGCGCCCGCGTCGAACCTGGCCTTCAGCTCGGCCAGGTCGGGGTCGTCCGGCCGGGCGGTCGCGTCGTCAGCCGCGTCCGGGAGCTCGTCGGTGTCGATGAGTGGCACCTGGCCGTATCTGTGCTCGAGCCACAGGTGAAACGCGGTGCCCCTGGTGGCATGCGGGGCCGGCCTGCGGGGCATCGGCCGCCGGATCTGCTGCGCCAGGTCGGCGGGGTCTCGCGCCATGGTCACGAGGTCCGACACGGGTAGCTGGCCGGGCAGGCTGACGGACACGGCCGCTCCGGGGGCCGGGCGGCTGTCCCGCTCTGCGAGCAGCAGGTCGGTGTCTTGCTGCCAGGCGGCTACCAGCGCTTGGTAGGGGTCGTTGCGGTCCGGTGTCTCGGCACCGGTTCCGGCTGGCTGCCTGCGCTCTTCGGGTGCCGCGGGGCCGGCGCGCAGCTCACGCAGGGCAGCGTCGACGAGAGCGGCTGCGTCCCGGATGGCGGTCAGCCGCGCGCTGGGGGCGGCAGCGGCGGGCCAGCTCGCGCTGGCCGGCTCGGCCAGCGCGGGGTTTGCCGCGTCGGGGTCGGGCTCGGGATGCCAGTGCGCCACTGCGCCTGCGCCGTCTGCGCACGCGGCACGCAGTTCGGACAGGAACGGCGACGGGCCAAGTCGCGCGGGTCCGTCCGACCACCAGTATCCGGAGCAGCCAAGCAGGTAGGCGGCCCTGGTTGCCGCCACATAGCAGAGCCGACGCTCTTCGGCCAGGTCACGGGCGGTACAGGCGGCGGTAAACCGGGCCGGCTCGGCAGCGGACAGCCCTGCAAGCGCAGGCAGGTCAGCGGCGTCACCGCGCAGGCTGAACGGCAGCAGCCGTGCGTTGTCAGTCCAGCGCGTCGAGATTCGCGGTCTCGCCGGGAACACGCGGCGCTGCGCGCCAGCTGCGAGGCCCGGCACGAACACCGCTGCCCACTGCAGGCCCTTGGCGGCATGAACCGTGGCCAGCTTGACCGAGTCCGTCTCGCCGACCTGACCGGCTTCCAGGCCGAACTCCTCCGACTCCGCCGCGGCGAGATAGGCAAGGAAGGCACCGAGCGTCGGCTCGTGCGCGTCACCGGCGAACGCCGCGGCGGCGTCCGCGAACGCGTCGAGGTCAGCCCGCGCGGCGGCCGGATCGGTACCGGGCCGGGACGCCACCTCGATGTCCAGTCCGAGCGTCCGCTCGACCTCGGTGACAAGCTCGGCCAGTGGCCGGGCGACGTGACCGCGCAGCGTGCGCAGCTCCGCGGCGAGGGCGGTCATCCGGGCGTAGCCGGCGAAGGAGTAGGCCGCCGGGTTGCCGAGGTCGTCGAGGGCTTCTACCAGACTGCCGGTATCCCTGGTCAGGTCGCTGAGCGCGGCATCGACGAGCTCAGCGTCACGGCTGCCGGGCTGCCACGCCGACCCCGCGTC
>JASHQA010000281.1 GCA_030037785.1 Streptosporangiaceae bacterium | reverse complement strand
GGCGGGCGGTCGTCGTCCGCGATCTAGCCAGCCTGCACGGGCCTGCCGCCGGGACGGTGGTGCTGCCGCTGCGGCTGTACTGGAGCCCGCCCGGCCGGGTGTTCGATCTCGGCAAGCCGCACAGCCTGCAGGCGATGTACCAGTTCGTGCTCGGCGCGGCCGACAACGCCGAGGATCTGACGGCCTACCTGAACGCTAACCTGCTCGCCGCGGTGTGGCCGCACCTGTTCCTGCCCAAGGGCTTCCGCCGGGCGTGGGAGGAGCGCCACCCTGGCTTGCGCGCCGGGGCGGCGGCCTGAATGCCGCTCGGCGAACTGCACAAGCGGGTTGCCAGCGCTGCGCTGCGCGCAGCCGTCGGCCACGGGTTCGCCCTCGGCGGGTCGAACGCGCTAATCGCGCACGGGCTCATTCAGCGGCCGACTGCCGACGTGGACCTGTTCACCGACCAGGAGCACGGCGCGCCTGCTGGCGCGATCCCGCAGGCAACGACGCTCTGCAACGCAGGTACCGATAGCGAGCAGTGGCGAAGGTAGCTGGCAGGCCACAGCTTGGGCGGAATCCTGTCACCGTGGGCGGTAGGCGTCGCGCCGGTGGGCGACCGCCAGGACTGTTACGACCCGTTCCTGGTCATTGACGGTGTACAGGGCGCGGTAGTCGCCACGGCGGGTAGAAAAGACGTCATCGAAGGGCGCGTCTAACGGCTTGCCCAGTCTGCGCGGGTTCCCGGCAACCGGGCCGGTCAGATGCTCATACAGCGCGGTCGCGGCCGGCAGCGGCAGATTGCTGAGCCGCCGCCGCGCTGCCGGGGTGAAGCTGATCGCGTACGGGCCCGCGCTGGTCACTGGCCAGCGGCTCGGCGCGCAGCCAGGTCGGCAGCGACTTCCCCTGCAGAGAACACCCGCCCGGCGCGGGCGTCGGCCAGGCCCTCCCGCAGGTCACGGACCAGCTCGGTATCGGACAGCACCTCGATCGTCTCGTGCAGCCGATCCAGTTCCCCGGAGGGAACAATGTCCGCAATGTGATCACCATGTGCTATGACAGGCACCGACTCGCCCCGCTCGGCCCGGCGCACGACCTCCGCCCACGCCGGCTGGTCCTCGGCGCGGACCACGAATCCCGGCTCGCTCATGAACCCATGGTAGGCGCGGAAGCCAGACCGTGGCGCTGCCCGTGACGTTATACGACGGGTCACCGCAGCTGCCCGGGTGGCCTTCCCGGGAGGGTACAGGAGCGCCAGCCCAGCCAGCGACGCTCCGGCACGGCCGCCAGCGCCTGAGCCGACGTCGCTGACTTACGCAGGCAGTCCAGACGGCCTTCTGATACGTGCGTGCCCCGTTCGCGACGAAGCGCCTTAGTGGCTCTTCGAACTTGACGGGGCACGACACGGGCTCAGCCTGCGGGTGAAAGGCCTGTGACTCCTCGACACTGGCTGTTGATCATGAGCAGCTGGTGGAGGAGCCACAGGCTATGGAGAACGGTAGGACGATTTTGTTCGGGCTGCCTGGCGTGGCAGTGGACCGTGTCGAGCTGGCGGTCGGCGAGCATGACGAGTCAGTCCGGTTAGTGCACGTCAGGACGACGGTGAGCAGCGCGGCGGGCTGCCCGTGCTGCGGGGTGATCTCGACGTCGGTGAAGCAGTACCGCACCACCCGGCCGCGGGACCTGCCGTATGGGGAGGAGGGCCTGGCGGTTCGCTGGCGGAAGCGGCAGTACCGGTGCCGGGAGGCGGCCTGCCCGCGCAAGGCGTTCACCGAGTCGATCGCGGAGCTCCCGCCGCGGGCGCGGCTGACCGGGCGGCTGTGCCGCAAGGCGGCTGCCGAGGTGGCGTCGGGGCGCAGCGTGTCCGCGGTCGCGGCGGAGTACCGGGTGAGCTGGCCGGTGATCCACCGGCACTACGCCGGGCACGCTGACCGGCTGCTGACCGAGCCCGAGCCGACGGTGGTGCCGGGCATCGATGAGACCCGCCGCGGCGCGCCGAAGTGGCTCCAGGACGAGGCGGGCCGGTGGGTGCGGACCGAGCGGTTCGAGACGAACTTCACCGACCTGTCCGGCACCGGCCGGCTGCTCGGCCGGGTCGCCGGGCGGACCGGCAAGGCGGTCACCAGCTGGCTAGATGACCGCGGCCCGGCCTGGAAGGACCAGGTCGCCTTCGTGGCCATGGACCCGTGCGCGGTGTACCGGTCCGCGGTGCAGCGGGCGCTGCCGCACGCGGTGATCGTGGTGGACCACTTCCACCTGGTCCGGCTGGCCAGCCAGGCCGTCACCGGGTCCGGCAGCGGGTCACCCGCCAGGTGCTGGGCCGGCGTGGCACCACCCGCGACCCGGCCCGGGCCAACCGGCGCCGGCTGCTGCGCGCCCGCGAGCGGCTCACCACCGGGCAGTTCCACCGCATGTGGGAGGAGATCCAGCAGCAGGAAGCCACCGGCGAACTGCTCGCCGCCTGGATCGCCAAAGAAGAACTCCGCTACCTGCTCTCGCTGGCCCGCCAGCACGCACCGCGGTCGGAGATCAGCAACCGGCTGTTCGCCTTCTACGACTGGTGCGCCCGCGCCGACGTCCCCGAGGTCACCACCCTCGCCCGCACCATCGAGGCCTGGTGGCCGCAGATCCTGGCCTTCATCGATACCGGCATCACCAACGCCAGGACCGAATCTACGAACAGGATGGTCAAGGACGCTGCCCGGATCGCCTTCGGGTTCCGCAACCTCGAAAACCAGCGCCGCAGAGTACGGTTGCACTGCAAACGGACGATCACCAGTCAGCCGTTGCGAGGGTGACCAGCCCCCTCAACTTCGAAGAGCCGCCTTCCGCGAGAGCGACGGCGTGCTGGCTGCGCTGTCCCAGGGCGACGCCGTGCCGGATCTGCGCCGTCGGCTGCCGTTGTCCAGGGCGGCCGTGCAACGCGCCCTGTGGGAGTCAGCAGGGGCAATCCAGGACGACATGGCTAGTCAGGTGCTCGTACTTGGGGTCAGGGCGACACCGACAAACCCACTCGGACGCTGGCTGTCGGAGGCGGCGGCGCTGGGCATGCCATTCAGGGTGACGCTGCAGCAGCTGGCTTCGATGTCAGTGGAACCACTGGCTGATCAAGTATTCGTATGCGAGAACCCGTCGGTACTGCGAGCCACCGCTTCGTCGCTTCAGCCTGGCCTCGCCGGCACTGCCCCACAGCGGCGTGACCGGACGTCGCTGATCTGCATCGAAGGCGTAGCGTCCGCTGCGTGCCATCGACTGGTGGCTGCATTTGCCGCTGCCGGGGCCGACATCTACTGGCGCGGCGATTTTGACTGGACCGGGCTGCGGGCCGTCCGCGATGCGGTCGGGCGCTACGACGCCCATCCGTGGCGGATGAGCCTGACGGACTATGAGGCTGCCCTGGCCGCCGGTCCGACCGAGCGGCGGCGCGGTTCTGCGGCCGACTGCCTGTGGGACCCTGCGCTAGCAAACCTGATGGCCCAGACAGGACGGGCGGTCATGGAGGAGCGCCTAATCCCGCTGCTCCTCGCCGACCTGACGGCAGGCCAACTCGTGAAGTGACTCGCCGCCTGCAGGCAGCTCCCCGGCCACCCTACGTGATACCCTACATGCGTGAAGAAGACCAGCGTCTATCTCGACGACTCCGATGTGGAGCGGCTCAGCCGCCTGGCCGCAGCGGAGGGCCGCAGCCAGGCCGAGGTGATCCGATCAGCCCTGGCCGCATACGAGACCGCACAGACTACTCCGCGCGATTTCGCCCTTGACGGCACGTGGGAAGGTGACGGATCGTCGGTCGCGGACGTGCCGGAAGAGGAACTGCTCGCCGGGTTCGGCGCGTGACGCTTATTGTCGACGCCGCTCCCCTGGTCGCACTCGGAGATTCCCGCGACCCGCTCCACTCCCGGGTGGGCGACCTGCTGCGAGCGGAGCAGGGGGCGCTGGTCGTGCCAGCCCCGGTCTCGGCTGAGGTGGACTATCTGATCCGTCGCCGCGGGACTGCCCAGGCCGCCAGGGCGTTCCTCTGCGACGTGGCGGCGGGGCGATTCCTGGTGGAGGGACTGACGCCAGACGAGCACGCGCTGGCAGCGCGGCTGGACGAGCAGTACGCGGACCTTGAGCTAGGGCTGGCAGACGCCTCAGTTGTCATCCTGGCGCGACGGTTCCGTACCACCCGGCTGCTGTCCTTCGACGACCGCGACTTCCGCGCCGTGACCCCGCTCAGCGGCGGCCACTTCACGCTCCTGCCGCGCGACGAAGACAGCCGCTGAAGTGCGCTTACGGCTACGCCCCGCCGGCTCGCGCCCCATACGTGCCCGGGCAGCCTTCGCCGGGGCGCGTTTGCCCTGGTCAGGGCCGCACAGTGCAACCCTCTCCGGAGCCGTGTGCGCAGGTTCGAATCCTGCTGGAGGCGCAGCTAACACTATTAAATTCGAAATTAATCCTCGTGTCATAGGGCTACTTGGCCAGGAATCGCTTACGTACTCGCTAAATCCGCTTGGCTAGGACCTGTGTGCTGACATTCCGCCGAAGAGCAGGCCGTCACTCTCGCTCTCCTGCCTTGATCACTAGAGAATCGCGATAGAAACCGCAACGCCTGCCGTCCGACCGATGACCACCGACGGATCAAGCTAAATCGACAAGGGCATGCTGACCGTGTGCCTTGCCGCGTGATGACCGGTACTCGCCGGCCAACGGCCCTGTGACCAAGCCCGACATCAGCAACTAGCCCAAGCTGAGTCCTAATATTCCGCCTTGCCAGCCTGGCGGCCAGCGCGCCTGAGGCAGCCTCGGAGCCGACCGTGCCATGCAGGGGCTGAGTGCAGCGCGCGGTTGCTGGCGTTCCCACTCCGACCGACCTACACCGGCCAACCCGCCTTCCCTCCGCCGCCTCGAACCACTGCGCTTCTCTCCGCTGAGAACTTCGCGCCATTAATCGACCGTACGTGTATGGAAACCTTCCTGGAAAGGCCCGTTTCGCATCCGGCATAGGAGAGCCCTGTATCCGATCAGATACACTAGTCCTGTCTTCGATTGTGCACTGAATGGAGCGACGTGACGCAGCCCTGCCATTGTCGGCATTAACGACGCGCTGCTTTCAGGTTGGTCCTTTCCGACATCTCATCCACCGCGCCGGCTGGTCAGTCTGCCGTGATGTAGACCTGGGCGGCGGCAGCGCGGTCGAGTTCGGTGGCGTGCTGGCCGGTGCCGATCCGCACTGTGCCGTTGACTCGGCGCACTGCCACTTTCGCGTTGAGCCGGAACCCGGCGCGGCGCAGCCGGGTCAGCAGCGCGGTGTCGGACTGGAGGAGTTCGCCGATCCGGCGCGGGATGACGCTGCTGGTCTCGCGGGGCACGCCGGCGAGCGCGAGGAGACCAGGGTGACGCGCGTCACCGGGGTGGCCGGGTTCCTCGCTGGCTGTGTGTCCGTCAAGCGGGCCGGGGTCCGGCCGACGAGGGCGGTGATCTCGTCCAGGATCGACGGCCAGAGTTCCGGCGGCAGGTCGTGGCCCATTTCGGGGTAGATGACAAGCCGCGCGCCGGGGATC
>JASHQA010000280.1 GCA_030037785.1 Streptosporangiaceae bacterium | reverse complement strand
TCACCCAGCTCAGGCCCGAGGACATCGAGGAACTCATCGATCAGCTCGACGACGTCACCTTCGACCTCGACGACCCAACCACCAGGATGCAGATCTTCTGCGAGTAGCGCCGCCGCGACGACGCCAGAAGGGGTAACCCGATGACAACGACAGCACCCCTCGCCGAGCCAATCCGCGTGCGGGGCCTCCAGAAGTCGTACAAGGATCTGCACGTACTGCGCGGAGTGGACTTCGGCGTGGCCCGGGGCAGCGTCTTCGCGCTGCTCGGCTCCAACGGGGCGGGCAAGACCACGGTCGTGAAAATCCTGTCCACGCTGCTTAAGGCCGACGCGGGGACGGCCACCGTCAACGGCTTCGATGTCGCCACGCGGGGTGCGGAGGTACGGGAGTCGATCAGCCTCACCGGGCAGTTCGCGGCCGTGGACGAAATCCTCACCGGGCGGGAGAACCTCGTGCTGGTCGCCCAGTTGCGGCACCTCAAGCACCCAGGCACGATCGCAGCCGACCTGCTCGAGCGGTTCTCGCTGACCGAGGCCGCCGGGCGGAAGGTGTCGACGTATTCGGGGGGCATGCGCCGCCGCCTCGACATCGCCATGAGCCTCATCGGGAGTCCGCCGGTCATCTTCCTGGACGAGCCGACGACCGGACTCGATCCGGAGGGGCGCATCGAGGTGTGGCGTGCCGTCCGGGAACTGGCCCAGCACGGCACGACCGTGCTGCTCACGACGCAGTACCTGGACGAGGCCGAACATCTCGCCGACCGGATCGCGATCCTGCACCACGGGCGGATCATCGTGACCGGCACCCTCGCCGAGCTCAAGCGGCTGCTTCCGCCCGCCAAGGTCGAATACGTCGAGAAGCAGCCGAGCCTCGAGGAAGTCTTCCTCGCCATTGTCGGCAGCGAGGGCAAGGACGCCAACGCGGACCTTGACCGCAGCGCCGGCCTTGACGGCAGCACCCGTCTTAACGGCAGCACCGCCACAGACGATTAAGGAATCACGATGACCAGGCACTTCCTCGGTGACAGCACGGTCCTGCTGCGGCGTTCCCTGCGTCACATCATGCGCAGCCCGGACACCATCATCACGACCACGATCATGCCGATCGCGTTCATGCTGCTCTTCGTCTACGTGTTCGGCGGCGCCATCAAGTCCGGATCGCATTCCTATGTGACCTACCTGCTGCCTGGCATTCTGCTCATCACGATTGCATCGGGTGTCTCCTACACCGCCTTCCGGCTCTTCCAGGACATGCGGAACGGCATCTTCGAACGCTTCCAGTCCATGCCGATCGCACGCTCGGCCGTGCTGTGGGCGCACGTGCTGACCTCGCTGGTCGCCAACCTGATCTCGCTCGTGGTCGTCGTGCTCGTCGCCCTGGCCATGGGTTTCCGCTCAGGCGCCGGCGTGCTGGCGTGGCTCGCGGTCGTCGGCATCCTGATCCTGTTCATCCTGCCGCTGACATGGATCGCGGTGATCCCCGGGCTGACGGCGAAGTCTGCTGATGGTGCGAGCGCGTTCTCCTACCCGCTCATCCTGCTGCCGCTCATCAGCTCGGCATTCGTGCCCACCCGCACCATGTCTGGCCCGGTGCGCGCCTTCGCCGATAACCAGCCCGTGACGTCGATCGTCAACACCGTCCGCGACCTGCTGACACAGCAGCCGGTCGGCTCCGACATCTGGGTCGCCCTGGCCTGGTGTGTCGGCATCCTCGCCGCCGCCTACGCCTTCGCCATGGTCACCTACCGCCGCAAGATCGCCGCGTAGCCGCAGCAGTCAGCCGCCGGGATGCATTTCAGGCAACTGCGTCGCGCCGGCTGGGGTTGCCAGCCCGGTCAGATACTCCTCTGATACGTGGCGGTGAAGCCGTCCGTGCCGGAGCAGGTGCTCAGCGAACTGGCGGTCGCAAGGGGCAGATCTTCATAGGACGCTTGTACCTTTGCGCTCGTCCACAGCCCGTCACTCGAGCTACCGCACAGATCGCCCTTCGTGCCGTCGTAGGAGGTGACCGTCGTGCCGCTAAAGGTCAGCGTCCCGAAGTCGGGCAGGAGGTTCTCTGGCGGGCCGGGGTAATTGACCTCGGCGATGACTTCCGCAGTCTTGTTCCCGCACGAGCTCGTGGGGCACGGGATGTTCGGGACGGTCTCGCTCATGCCCTGGGTGTTGTTGCTGAAATAGAACGAGTAATCCTTGGTGCTCTGGTCGTAGTACACGGACACGCTGATGGAGTCACCGGGGCTGACCGGCTCAGCCATGAACGTCGGACCGTCCGGGACCGTTTCGTAGAACGACTTGTACACCGGCCCGTTGCTCCCGGAATTCGCGTATGACTGGCAGTCGGCATAGAGCCCCACCTGCTCGAGGTCGCTGACGCCATCGCCGTCCAGGCCCACCCACGCAGAGAAGTAAATCGGAACGAGCTGGCTGCCCTCGATCGGGAGGGTTGAATTCGAGCAGTCGAGGGCGGGCACGGTAAAGTTCGCGTTGACGTACCGGAGATGGCACGTCGAGCACGCCGTATCGACCCAGCCGGTCCAGTCACTCGCAGAGTTCGCCGCCGCGTCTGGGAACCCGGCGTGGGCATGGACGACGGACACGCTGGCGGGGGCCGGAGCAGCGGCGCCTAAGCCGGCAGTGCTGGCAGTGCCAGCGGCCAGACCCATGACCACGAACAGCGTCGCACCCGCAGCAAGAAGCTTCGTCCATTTGGCCATGGCCATCTCCCGCGAAACGGACTACGTCGCCGCTCACATTGTCATCGATAACCTCGCTCGCCCATTTGTCGGTAAACCCAGACCCGCGCGCGCTTCATTGATGCCGCCGCCATAGCAGCGCGTCGTTCCGTCTGATATAGGCCTGTCGCGTGCCGCGTTGTGACCATTCTGGCAGCAGGCTGGTCAGAGCCAACGTGCTTCTGATCGGCGGGCCCGATATCGTCGCTCAAATGGTGTCACGCTGGCGGGACGGGATTGGCGCTGCCGTCGTCGTACTGGTGGCCTGCGTGCTGGTGATCCTCGATTCGGCCGACGCCGGGCTGCGGCGCTGGTGGGACGCTCACGCCCTGACGACCGACACGGTCGCCGGCCTTCTGGTGCTGATGATTACGTTCCTGGTGGCTGACCAGGTGGTCCGGCATCGCCAGAGCAAGAACCGGTCGAACGCGGTGGCGGTCCAGGTCGCCATCATGATGGTGCAGGCCATCCGTGCCTCGC
>JASHQA010000279.1 GCA_030037785.1 Streptosporangiaceae bacterium | reverse complement strand
AACCTGCGCCTGCTCGGCGCTGGCCAGGGCTCTGTCTCGCCACGGGAGTACGTCGCCCAGCTGCCATCCCTCGTCGCCGAGCTCGACTCCGGGCGCATCCCGGTGGCCACCAGGACCGCGCCGCTCAGTGCCGTGGAGGAGGTCTGGACCGCGCCCGAGGAGCCGGGAGTGCGCACTGTACTCGCGCCATGAGCGCGCGGCGCCGCCGCGACCGTTCTTACCTCAGCGTCTGCTTTGGGGCGAGCAGCCGCGTGCAGACACGTATGCGTGTGGCGGCCCGGGGGCTCACCGGGCGGAGAAGCCTCCGTCGATTGCGAGGGTCGCGCCGGTGATGTAGGACGCCTGATCTGAGCACAGGAAGAGCACCGCTGGGGCGACCTCTTCAGGGCGGCAGGTGCGGCCGATCGGCATGGCCGCCGCGAGTTGCTCCCGGCTGATGCCCTTGCCGGCGCGGAACTTGTCGTCCATCGCCGTTTCCACGCTCGAGGGGCAGACGGCGTTCACGCGCACGCCGCGACGTGCCACTTCGAGCGCGGCAGAGCGTGTCAGCCCGACGACGGCGTGCTTGGATGCGTCGTAGACGGCGTTGTCCGGGCTGCCGACCAGCCCGGCGAGCGAGGCGTTGTTGACGATGGCGCCGTGGCCGGCGGCAAGCATGAGCGCGAGCTCATAGCGCAGGCACAGCAGTGTGCCGCGGACGTTTACATCGAGCGTGGCCTGGAGGTCGGCTAGGCTCTGACGGGTCACCGTGGCGATGCCGCCCAGGTATCCGGCGTTGTTGAAGGCGCAGTCCAGCCCGCCGTAGGTATCAGCGGCTGACTCGACCAGACGGCGTACGTCGCTTTCGATGGTCACGTCGGCGGTGACGAAGATGCCCTGTCCGTCGACGTCGCGAATCAGTTCAAGGGTCTCGCGTCCCTGCTCCTCCCGGCGGCCGGCGAGGACGACCGACGCTCCGGCGCGGGCGAAGGCGACAGCGGTCGCCCGTCCTATACCGGAGGTTGCGCCGGTGACGAGGACGGTCTTGCCTGTGAAGTCAGCCATCTGACGACGCTAGCTTGCTGCTGGATAGCTGGCGATTTCGATCAGGTTCCCGTCCGGGTCGCGGACGTAGATGCTGGTGATGGGACCGCGGGCGCCGGTGCGCGACACCGGGCCCAGTTCCGCGGTGACCCCCTGTGCGTCGAGGTGGGCCATGATCCGTCCGGGCGGGGCGGTGGTGATCAGGCACACATCGGCGCTGCCGGGGATGGGCCGGGCCGCGTGCGGCTCGATCTCCTGTCCGGCCTGGTGCAAGTTGATCTTGCTGTGGCCGAACGCCAGGGCGTGACGCCCGGCGCCGAAGGTAACCGGGCGCATGCCGAGTACCCGCTCGTAAAAGCCGGCGGCCTGGTCCAAGTCGGCGACGGTCAGGACGAAGTGGTCCAGACTGTCGATCGAGACTGGCGGCCCGTGCCGTCCCTGTTCCAGCGGCAGGGCGGGGCCAGCGCCGGGTAGCTCGCTCCACGCTTGCCAGGCTGCTTCGGTGAGCCGCGGCCGGACACGGGCGAACAGGTCCCGCAGCGCAGTCCCGTGCTGCGCAGCCGTGGCCGGGTTCTGCCGGACAATGTCCAGCTCGTTGGCGGCGGTCAACTCCGTGAACGCCCTGACATCTGGGTCGGGGGGCGTGTGCGTCAGGCCGGTGAACCGGTCACGGAATGAGACCGGTCCGGCCCTGCCCAGAACCGGGTACACGACATCCCGGTCGCAGCTCCCGTACAGATAGACCAGCGACTCAGCCCGCGTGCCGATCAGTGCGGCTAGCACCGGCCGTTCGGAGCGGGCGAGCAGTGCCTCGGGGTAGCCGTCCGTGCCATAGCAGGCATGGCACAGCCCGGCCGCCTGCAGGTCCTGGTCCGCCCCCCAGGCGGTGAGCAGCTCAGCGACGCGGACCAGGTGCTCGTACAGTGTCCCGCCCGGATGGGCCAGCTTTCCGGCGCCGCGGTCCAGGAGAAAGTCCAAGGTCAGCCGATGACCGGTCAGGTTAGTGGCCACAGCATGCCTCCTAACTCTGCGCACCCACCGGTCGGCACCCGTCCGCGATGCTGCTGCGGTGTCAAGCGCCGTACGACCCGGGTCGTCGGATGGCACCGATCCCGGCGCCGCGGACGGGTTGCCGCCGAGGGCAAAGGCCGGTGCTCCGGCCGCTGATGTCATCCTGGAGGCCGTGCTGACCCCAAGTCAATTCCCAGGTTTTCTTAGAAATCCCCTAGAGCTAGCTTAGGTACGTGACCCTCGACGACCTTCGCGTGTTCATCACGGTGTACGAAACCGGCAACCTCAGCGCCGTCGCCCGTGCCATGCGCTGCACCCAGTCGGCCGTCAGCCAGCACGTCAAGCGCCTCGAACACGAGACCGGGCTGCCCCTGATCGAGCGGCAGCCCCGCGGCGTCGTGCCGACACAGGCCGGCCGGGTCCTCTACCAGGCAGCGACCGGCGGCATAACGTCCCTCGACGCCGCGCTCCGTCAGCTCGGGGAACTGCGTGACGGACGCGGCGGCACCGTCAGCATCACCACCGGCGGGATCACGGTCCGCCAGTTCATGACCGACGCCATCACCACCTTCCGCCGCCGCCACCCGGACGTCACCCTGCAGTTCCGATCCGCCTATTCGAGCCGGCAGTGCGCCGATCTCCTGCACGCCGGCCAAGCGGACCTGGCCTGGATTACTCTCGGCCAGCCGCTGACCGGCATCCAGCAGCGGCCCGTTACCAGCCTTCCCTGGGTGCTCGTCGTGCGCGCCGATGACCCGCTGGCCGGCCGGGACTCCATCGACCCGAGCGAACTGACGTCGATCCGCTACATCGCCTACCCGGAAGGCTCGGCCTCTCGGCAGCGCCTAGAGGACAACCTCGTGCGCCTCGGGATCAGCCGTCCCGATCCGGTTGGCGTGGCCGACTGGGACACTGCCATCCTGCTCGCCGAGCTCGACATCGGCCACGTCATCCTCCCTGCACTCCCCAGGCTGATAATCTCCCCCGGCAGCCCGCTCCGCGCCGTTCCCATCCCCGCGCTGGACCCGCTCGCCGTCGGCTGGGCCGCCCGCCAATGGGACGCCCTCAGCCCGCCAGCCGCCGAGTTCGCCGCACTCGTAACCGCCCGGCACTAAGTCAATCGGCAGATCCCGCTGGTCCAGCTCACCGGGGCCGAACTGCGCGACGCGATTGACAGACAAGGCGATCTCCGACGGCTGGATCACGACAGCGATTGCGCAGACCGCGTTCCGGACGATTTCGCGTGAGCCTTTGCGGTGACAGCATCCCGCCGGAGGCTGTCTACGACGCCGACACGGCGCTGCGGGGCAGGAGGGGGATCAACGGGACCCTGCTGTGGGTGGTGAGCGCGCCGCGCGGGCAACCGGCAGGTTCGGTGCCCAGCCTTCGAGTGTTCCACGCTTCACTGTGTCCA
>JASHQA010000278.1 GCA_030037785.1 Streptosporangiaceae bacterium | reverse complement strand
GCCGCTGCCCGGGCCGTGATCGACGGCGGGCCGGCCGTCAGCGCCACGGTCACCGGTGGCGGGGGGCCGGCGAGGGTCGCCTCCAGCGCGGCCAGTGTCAGCTTGTCCACGCGCAGCGCCCGAGCCAGCGGATGCCGCGCGAGCCGCGCGACGACCTCAGCCGAGCCGAGCAGGAGCCCGGCCTGCGGCCCGCCGAGCAGCTTGTCGCCACTGGCGGTGACCAGGCCCGCGCCGGCCCGCAGCCACGAGTCGGCGTCCGGCTCGTCCGGCAGCAGCGGGCTGGGCCGCAGCAGCCCCGACCCGATGTCGCCAACCACGAGCACGCCCAAGCCCGCCAGCTCGCGCACACCGACGGACGAGGTGAAGCCCTCGACCGTGTAGTTGGATGGGTGAGCCTTGAGGATGAATGCCGTGTCAGCTCCGACTGCCTGCCGGTAGTCGTCCAGCGAGGTCCGATTGGTGGTGCCCACCTCACGAAGTCGCGCCCCGGTCGACTGCAGCAGGTCGGGGAGGCGGAAGCCGTCACCGATCTCGATGAGCTCGCCGCGACTGACGACGATCTCCCGGCCGACCGCCAGCGCCGTCGCCGCGAGCGCCAGCGCGGCGGCGTTGTTGTTGACCACGTGCACCGCAGCCGCCGCCGGCACCTCCCGGCCGAGCGCGCGCAGCGCGCCTTCGCCGCGCCGGCCGCGCTTGCCGGTCGCGAGGTCGAACTCGACGTCGGTGCAGCCAGCGGCGGCGAGCACCGCGGCACGCGCCGCCGCCGACAGCGGCGCGCGACCCAGGTTGGTGTGCACGATGACACCCGTCGCGTTGATCACCGGAGTCAGCGACGTCGCGGCCGGGGGCAATGCTGCGGCGGCAGCGTCGGCGACACCATCCGGGCTGATGGCGCCCGACCTGGCGAGCTCCTGCGCCTGGGTGACTGCCGCCTTGACCAGCGCCGGGCCGAGCTGCTCGCGCGCCGCGACCAGGCGCGGGTCGGTGAGCACGACGTCGGTCCTTGGCACCTGCCGACGCGGATCCACACTGCGACGATACGCGGCCGACTCCGGCGGTCCGCAGGTGTCACGCGCGACACGGCAACCGCGAGCGCGGGTCCGGGACTCAAGGCGGGTGGCGGAGGCGGACGGGAATCGAACCCGCCGGCGACGCGGAGCGCCGCCCACCGGTTTTGAAGACCGAGGGGGCCACCAGGCACCCGGACGCCTCCGGCCCTGACGTTACCCGGCAGCCGCGGCGACGATGATCACGGCCTGGCACCAGGGCGCGGGCCGCGACACGGCCCGCGCCCGTCTGGCGCGTTACAGTAAATTGCGTGATCGACCCCGCCGACTTCCGGCTCACGCAGTACGCGCACGGCGGCGGCTGCGCCTGCAAGATCCCGCCGGGCGAGCTAGAAGAGACAGTCAGCAAGCTGATGCCGGCCACGCCGGGCGCCGACCTGCTGGTCGGCGTCGAGCATGGCGACGACGGCGCCGTCGTGCAGGTAAGCCCGACCATGGCCGTGGTGGTCACCGCCGACTTCTTCACCCCGGTCGTGGACGACGCTTACACGTTCGGGCGGATCGCCGCCACCAACGCGCTGTCCGACGTCTATGCGATGGGGGGCGAACCGCTAGTTGCGGTGAACCTGCTCGGCTGGCCGCGGGACACGCTGCCGGCCGAGCTGGCGGGCGAGGTGCTGCGCGGCGGCCTGGACGTCGGGCACGCGGCGAGTTGCCACGTCGCGGGCGGGCACAGCATCGACGATCCCGAACCGAAGTACGGCATGGCGGTGACCGGCATTGTCAACCCGGACACGCTGCTGCGGATCGACGCGGGCAAGCCCGGCCTGCCGCTGAGCCTGACCAAACCGCTGGGCATCGGCGTGCTCAACGCCTGGCACAAGGCGACTGGTGAGGTCAGCGAAGCCGCGATCGAGGTGATGACGACGCTGAATGCGGTCGCCGGCCGGCAGGCCCTGGCCGCGGGGATCACGTGCGTGACGGACATCACCGGTTTCGGCTTGCTCGGCCACCTGTTCAAGCTGGCCAGAGCCAGCGGCGTGACGGCGGTCATCAACCACGCGGCGGTGCCCTACATCGAGGGTGCCCGGCAGGTGGCGCAGGCGGGCTACCTGCCCGGCGGCTCCAAGCGGAACCTCGACTGGGTACGCCCGCACACCGACCCCGGTGCCGTCGACGAGGACGAGTTGCTGCTGCTCGCAGACGCGCAGACGTCGGGCGGGCTGCTGGTGGCCGGCGAACTGCCGGGCGCACCGGTGATCGGCGAACTGATCCCGCGCGGCGACGCCGTGCTCGTTATCCGGTAGCTGATGGTGACCGTCGAGCGCCGACGGCGACCGTTCGGCGTGTTGTGAACGGTCGCCGGCAGTCAGCGCGGGCGATCAGCGCTCCGGGTCAGCGCGCGACGTAGGCTGCAAAGTCGGCCGGGGCGATGTTGCCGCCCAACAGCACGACGGCCGTCCGGCCAGCCGCCCCGACGGCCCCGGACAGCACCGCGGCGAGCGGCACTGCCCCGCTGGGCTCTACCACGATCTTCAGCCGCTCGAAGCAGAACCGCATCGCGTCGACCACCGCGTCCTCGGTCACCGTCACCACGTCCTTGAGGAGGCGCGAGTTGACCGCGAACGTCTTCTCTCCCGGCTCGGTCGCCCGCAGCCCGTCGGCGATCGTGTCCGGCTCGGGAATCGTGACCCGGTGCCCGGCCCGCATCGACTGCGCGGTGTCGCTGGCGGCGGCCGGCTCGACACCGATCACCGCCGCACCCGGCATCAGGCCGGTGATGGCCGTCGACACCCCCGCCGCGAGGCCGCCGCCGCCAACCGGGACCAGCACGAGCTCGACGTCGGGCGCCTGGTCGGCTAGCTCGACGCCGATGGTGCCCTGCCCGGCCATCACGTCGTAGTCGTCGAACGGCCGGATGAGGGTCAGCCCGCGGTCGGCGGCAATCGCGGCTGCCACTTCCTCGCGCGACTCCGTGGCCGGGTCGTAGCGTCGCAGCTCCGCGCCGTAGCCCTCGATCGCGGCCAGCTTGGCCCGCGACCCGTTCGCCGGCACGACCACCACGGCGCTGATCCGCAGTAGCCTGGCGGCCAGCGCCACCGCGGCGCCGTGGTTGCCGGAGGAGAACGCGACCACACCCGCGGCCCGCTGCGCCGGGTCGAGGACGCTCAGCCGGTTGTACGCGCCGCGGAACTTGAACGACCCGGTTCGCTGGAACAGCTCGGCCTTGAGCACGATCGGCGCTCCGCAGCGCAGGTCGAGCGTTGCCGACGTCAGCACCGGCGTGCGACGCGCGACGCCGACCAGCCGCGCCGCCGCCCCAAGCACCCGTTCCATGGTCAGTTCGTCCGTCACGATTGCAAAGCCTTCCGATGCGCTGCCTGGCCCTCCACCCTATAAGGACCGGAACGACGTCGCGGTGGGCCGGAGCCGCTGGTCGCGCTCGCCGCCAGCACGCAACTCGCTGGGCGGCCGAACGGGCGCGGCGTCGTCAGGCAGACGGCAGGGTCGCGATCCGCTCGCCACACTGAGACACGTCGTAACCCGGCAAGCTGGCGAGCTGGCTGAGCAGCCAGGTCGAGGACAAGACCCGCAGCAGGCTCTGCACCTCGCGCGTCCCGGTCAGGTCGGCCGGGATGATCAGGTCGAATCGCTCCGCGGTGAGGGGCACGAACGCCAGGCCGAAGGCGAGCGCAGCCGGTTCGCTTGCGACGCCCGCGTCGGCCAGCCCGGCCGCGATCGCCGCTGCCACCTCGAGATGCCCGGTCGCGGTGGCGTCGTAGCCGTCCAGGCCGGGCCCGCTGACGCCCAGCGCGGCCAGCTCGCGGTCGAGCACGCTCCTGGCCTCTGCGCCTGGCTCCCGGTTCACCAGGCGGAGGCTGGCGGACACAACTCCGGCGACATCCCCGACCTTGTTCGCGTGCTCGGGCCGGAGCACCAGTCCCTCGCGCCAGGCGGAGAAGCCGATCACGTCGGCACCGCCGCGCAGGAGCTTCCTGGCCGCGCTGGTGTTGTAGTGGCCGGACCGGTCGCGCAGGTGGGCACC
>JASHQA010000277.1 GCA_030037785.1 Streptosporangiaceae bacterium | reverse complement strand
GAGGTGATCATCGACCGGGAGGAGAACCGGCACGCCGCGTTCGGCCTCGGCATCCACCGGTGCGTCGGATCGCACCTAGCGCGGATGGAATTGCGAGTCGCCCTGGAGGTCTGGCTGGAGCGCATCCCGGCGTTTAGCCTCGCCGACCCCGCGGCCGTGACGTGGTCCTCGGGCCAGATCCGCGGTCCGCGCACGCTGCCGCTGCGCATCGGCTGACCACCGCCGCGCGGCTAGCGGCTGGCGCGTTGCTACCACCGCGCCGCGGCCCGGGCCGCTGGCAGTCCCCCGCGCGCAGCAGCGCCGGCAGTCACCCCGCCGGCAATCACCCGCCGGCAATCACCCGCCGGCAGTCACCCGCCGGCAGTCACCCCGCGCCGCAGCAGCGCCGGCAGGTCGGCGATCGAGTCGATCACGCGGTCGGGCGGGGTGGCAGCGGCGGCGTGCGCGCGGGCCTCGTACTTGCCCGTCCTGACCAGCACTCCCGTCAGGCCGACCCGCTGCGCAGCGAGGACGTCGACCTCGATGTCGTCGCCCACCACGACGGCGTCCGCGGCGTCCACGCCGAGCCGGGCGAGGACGGCCGCAAAGAACGCGGCCGCAGGCTTGCCAACCACCTCGGCTTGCGTGCGGGTTGCCTGTTCCAGCCCTGCGACGAATGCCCCGCAGTCGAGCTGCAGGCCAGCACTGGTCTGCCAGTACATGGCACGGCTCATCGCCACCAGGTGCGCGCCCGCGTGCAGGTGGCGGAACGCCTGGTTCAGCGCCTCATAGCTGAACTGCGGCCCGGCGCCGCCGATGAGCACGACGTCCACGGTCGGTTCGTCGGCACCCGCGAGGGTCACGCCGGTCAGGTCGGTGCCGATGTCGCCGCTGTTGAGCAGCAGGCACCGGGCGCCGGGATGGTGCGCGTGGAGGTAAGCCGCGGCCGCCGCGGGCGCGGTGAGAATGTCGTCGGCAGTGACGGGGAAGCCCACGGCCACGAGCGTGTCGGCCATCGACTGTCGCGTCCGCGAGGTTGTGTTGGTGACCAGGGCGACCGGGATCCCGGCCGCACTCAGCCACTCCACCGCCGCGACCGCACCGGCGACGGGTTGCCAGGACACGGTGAGCACACCGTCGATGTCGACCAGGACCGCGCGGACTCTCCTCATCTCGTGACGATAGCGGGAACGGCTGGGCCAGCCCGGCACTGTCGGGGCCGACTCACCAGCCTGGGCCGGGCGGACCGCGAAACAGGACTGTCGGCAGGCTGACAGGGCGGCAGTCAGCCAGGTGACAGACCTCTCCTGCGACCGCGGGAGACCCTTCTGCACGCAGGCGGATCTGCACACAGGCGGATCTGCACACAGGCGAACACCAGGAGTTGACCATCAGCCCGGCGCTGGTCCCCGAGGCCATGCTGGTCGGTGCACACTGAGGGGGGTGCACCGCCCGGTCAGGCCAGCCGCAGGACGGACGCAGCAGACCAGCCACTGGCGTCGGCGCGCCGCCGTTCGCGGCAGCTCGCCGGCGAGTGACGCGTTCGGGCCGGGTCGCCGTGGGCAGCTCACCAGCGCCGCCGGCCGACTTCGACTAGCCGTCCCCGGTGGGGCCATAGCTGCACGGCCTCAGCCCCGCCGCCTGAGCCCGCCGCCTGAGCCCGCCGCCTCAGCCCCGCCGCCTCAGTCACCAGGCCGCGCGCCGGCCCCGTCCAGAAGCTGCCGGAGCGCGGCCGTATACCCCTCAAGCGCGGAGCGGCCTGCCGGGGTCAGCGCGACCCCGGTCCGGGCGGTGACGCCCCGCCCTGACTTCACGGTGCTGACGTAACCAGCGTCTTCCAGCTTGCGCAGGTGCGTGATCAGGTTTCCCGGGGTCAGCCCGATGAGATCCTGCAGCCGGGTGAAGGACAGGTCTTCACCTTCGGCGAGCGTCGAGAGCGTCACCGCGATCCGCAGCCGCGCCGGGGCGTGAATGACCGGGTCGAGATCCCCGTCGCTCATGCAAGTCCCCGGCGGTGCCGGATGACCGCCATGGCCAGGAAGCCGACGGCCGACGCCAGGCCGGCTATCCCCCAGACCCCGACCGGACCGGCGTACGCACTGCCAGCCGCCACGAGCACCAGCCAGACACCCAGGGTCCGCGTCGACCAGTCCAGCCAGATGGCCTGGCTGGCGGCATAGACGACGCCAGTCACGAGCATGGGCGCCACGGCTCCGTACACCCCTAGCAGCGATTCGCTGGCGTGGGCGTGCGCAAGCCCGCCCTCCAGCGTGAACACTCCGACGAGTCCGATGAGCAGCGCGAGGCCCCCGATGCGTCGCTGGACCGCGGACACGCCGCCGATGCCCGTGAGTGCCCGACCGAGGGTCACGGCTGTGGTGACACCGCCGGCGCCAAGCAGCAGCGCAAGCACCACCAGGGACAGCGGCGTTGGACCCGTGTACGGATGCTGGCTACGCACTGACAGCCAGATCACGCCGTAGCTGACGAACAAGATCAGACCCCAGACCGTGAACAGAAGCGGGTAGCTCGCGCGCAGCTCGTGCAGCGCGTGGTCACGGGCATCGGCCAGGATCGCGGCAGCATCGTGGACGTCCAGCTGCTCGTCGTCCGCATCGGTTCCGGCCCGTCCCCTACCAGTGTCATCGTTCATAGCCACTCCCGCGGCGCCCGTCGAGTCAGTCGACCATAAGCTTTGCAATGCAAAGCTACTTTAGTTTGAACTGCAAAGTCAAGTGTCTCCGTCCCGCAGCCGTGCCGCGTGGGATGCTGGCTCACTTCGTCACGGCCGAACTGCCCACACGCATGATCCTGGGCGAGCAGCGCGGTTCCGCAGCGCGGTTCCGTGCCCGCCGGTGAGCCGGGCTTTGCCCTATGCTGGCGCAGCCAGGTTCGCGGCCGGAAGCTTCTCGCGGATTGGGTCGCCATACCTAGCCCTAACTGCCGCCCGCCGACGGTGGCGGGTCTGGTCAGCTTGGCCGAAAATGACCACATGACGACAGAACGGTTCGAGGTCACCCGCACCATAGCGGCCGAGCCCGCGGCCATCTTCGCCGTGCTGCGCGACCCGCAGGGTCACGTGGCGATCGACAGTTCGGGCATGCTTCAGTCGGCGGATGGGGAGCCGGTTAGGCGGGCCGGCGACAGCTTCGTCGTGCACATGGACCGCGAAGCGCTGAACGACTACCCGGAACTCGGCCGGTACGACGTGACCGTCACGATCTCGGAGTTCGAACCGGACCGGGAGATCGCATGGCAGGTTTCCGGTGCGGTCCGCCCGCCGATCGGGCACGTGTACGGCTACCGGCTGGACCCGGCCGACGGCGGCACGCGGGTCACGTCCTATTACGACTGGTCGAACATCGACGCGCGGTGGCGTGCAGCCGGCATTTTCCCGGTCATCTCCGAGGGAGCGCTACGGGCTACCCTCGGCATTCTGGCCCGCACGGTCGCTCGCGGCTGGCCGGGCTCTGCGGCAATGGAGCGCTAGCGGACCGGCCCGCGCCGGCCGACTGACCACACCAGTCGCGCGCCGGTCGGCATCGCGTGCTGACCTGCGCTAGCGCCCAACGAAGATCACGAGCCCGCGAACTATAGCGACCAGCCAACGCGCGTAGCGACCACTCCGCCGGCCGATGACGACCAGTCAACGCCCGTGGCGACCAGGCCGCGCGTGATAGCGACCGTCCGCGAGTGATGGCGACCGCTGAACAGCCATGGCGACCGAAGATGCGGAAATCCTGCCCGATTCATAGCTTTTGACCCCGCCAACCGGTCGCTACAGCTCGCAAGCGGTCGCCAGCGCCCGCGGACGGTCGCCAGCACCCGCGGACGGTCCCCATCAGCCCGCCAACCGGTCGCCAGCACCCGCGGACGGTCCCCATCAGCCCGCCAACCGGTCGCCAGCGCCCGCGGACGGTCGCTGGCCGCGAGCTGACCGGCCGCTATCGTTCGCGGGCTCACTGTCGCCTCGGTGCGCGAACCGCCCGGTGCTAGCCAGGAACCTAGGAGAGCACCCGACGGCGGAAGTTGAGCAGCCCGACGGTCAGGAACAAAGCGCCGAACCCGCCAACGACCGGGTAGACCACGTAGAGGTGCATGTGCGGTGCGGTCGTGAAAGCAGCCCGCATCCCCTCGTTCACATAGATCAGCGGGTTGATGAGCACGATGGTCTGCAGCCAGTGCCAGCCACCGACCATGACGGGTGCGAGTTTGGTCCACGAGTAGTACGTACCGCCGAGGAACGTGATCGGCAGGATGATGAAGCCGAACATCAGCCCGATGTTCCGCGGCTCGAAGCTGGTGCCGAGGACCAAGCCCAACCCCGCCATGGCCACGCAGGCCAGCGGCACGAAGGTCAGGATCACGAGCCAGTGCAAGGTCAGGTGCGCGTGCACGCCAGGCGCGTGCACCACCGAGGCGATCGGCAGCACGATGACGGCCGACAGGACGCCCTGAGCAGCTCCGGACAGCACCTTGGCGATGGCGACCAGCCAGATCGGACACGGCGCCTGCACTCGGTCCTCGATCTCCCTGGTGAAGCCGAACTCCTGCGCCATCGCGAGCGCGATGGACTGAACGCCCTGGAACATCACCGAGATGCCGACTACGCCTGGTACGAGGATGGTGGCGAACGCGGACTCCTGCGGCGCGCCATGGCCACCGATACCCTGCCCGATCTTCGGGAAGACGTAGAGGAACACGAAGCAAAGCAGGAATGGCTGGATGATCGTGCGTAGCACGAACTCCCAGAAGTGCTTGCGCAGCACGACCAGATCACGCAGCAGCAGCGCGCCGAGCGCAGTCCAGCTAGCAGCGGTGACGGACCTGGTCGGGCCGCCGCCGATGGCCTTCGCGGCGGCGGGCGCGGCCGAGGTCACCGACGTCGTCATTCGTCCCTCAGCTCCTTGCCGGTGAGGTTGATGAATACCGTCTCCAGGCTCGGCTCGGCGACGGACAGGTCCACGACGTCGAACCCGCCACCCTCGGCGGCTAGCACTATTCGAGGGACAAGCCGGTCAGTGCCCTTGACGTGCAATTCCAGCCCGCCGGCCAGCGCCCTGGTCCGGGTGACACCGCTGACCTCACGGGTCAGCAACTCCGCGAGCTGACCGGGGTCACCGGATGTTCGCAACGTCACGACCGTGTCCGCACCGATGCCCTGCTTGAGCGCGCCGGGCGTGTCGAGGGCGAGGATCTTGCCGTGGTCCATGATCGCGACACGGTCGCACAGCCGGTCGGCTTCCTCCATGTAGTGGGTGGTCAGCAAGATGGTCTGGCCGGCTCGGTGCAGCTCCCCGAGCAGGTCCCACAAGGCGAGCCGACTCTGCGGGTCGAGACCCGCGGTCGGCTCGTCCAGGAACAGCACCGACGGCCGGTGGAAGATTGCCCTCGCCACCATGAGCCGCTGCGCCATGCCGCCGGACAGGGCGTAGACAGACGCCTTGGCCCATCGGGACAGCTGGAACTGCTCCAGCAGTTGGTCGGCGACATGCCGGGACTCTCGGGCCCCGATGCCGAACAGCCGTCCGTGGAAGTACAGGTTCTCCCAGACCGTCAGCTGGCGGTCCAGCGTGTTCTGCTGCGACACGATGCCGCTGAGCTGCTTGGCCAGCGCCGGGTGCCGGGCCACGTCGACGCCGCTGAGCAGGGCCCGGCCGGACGTCGGCACCACCCTTGTGGTCAGCATCCCCGCGGTGGTCGTCTTGCCTGCCCCGTTGGGCCCGAGCAATCCGAAAATCTCGCCAGCCTCGACGTCCAGGTTCAGCTTGTCGACCGCGGCGAAGTCCGCGCCAGGGTAGACCTTCGTCAGATCCTCGGTGTGGATGACGGCGGCTGGGCGACCGCCGGTGATGCTCGTCGCGCCCGCTGGCGGCCGCTCGGTGTTCGTCTGCACGGCGCTTGAAGTTGCCTTCCTTCGGGACCCGACGTTCGGGAGCCGGACAGTCGCGGTCAGCTCAGCGCGATCGGATCATGGCTGGCGAGCCTGTGCCCGGCCATCGTAACGCCCAGACCCGATCGGCCTCCTGCCGCGCTGCGTTGGTGACCGGGCCGACGCGCTGCGAGGTTAGGGTCAGCAGGAAGCTAGTTTCGCCGGAGGGTCGCCATGGCTTACCTGTCGCAGCTGGCCGTCCTCGCCGGGATCTGGGCCCTGGTGGTAGTGAGCCCAGGACCCGCCTTCGTCGTGACGGCGGCCCGCGCTGCCCGGTCGCGGCGAGCCGGCCTCGCGGCAGCCGTCGGCATCGCGCGCGGTGCTGCCCCCTGCAGCGTCCGGCCCGGAGCACGCGGCTGCCGTCGCCGTAGCGGTGACACGCGGCCACGTGGTAGGAGCCGTCGCGTGCGCGTTCTCGCTCGCCCTGGTGACACGCTGGTACCAGCGGTGCAGGACGTGGGTTAACCGCGTGACCGGCGGAGTGCTGATCGGCCTGGCCGCCCGGCTGGCGGTCGAGCGCTGACTGGCGTGCGTCCGGCCCGAACACATTGGCCTGCGATGGCAGGTCGGCTACTGTCCCGCCATGAGCGACAGCACTGACATCGCGTACACGGAGGCCAACGGGGTCAGGTTCTGCTACCTGCAGGCAGGCCCGCTGAGTGCGCCGCTAGCACTGTGCTTGCACGGCTTCCCTGATTCGGCCCATACCTGGCGGCACCTGCTGCCGGTGCTCGCTGACCTCGGCTACCACGCCGTGGCCCCGTTCTCCCGCGGATACGCCCCCACCCAGGTGCCGGCAGACGGGTGCTACCAGCTCGGCGCCCTTGTCGCCGACGCGGTGGCGCTGCACGACGTGCTCGGCGGCGACGACCGGGCGGTGCTCATCGGCCACGACTGGGGCGCCATGACCGCGTACGGCGCCATCGCGTTCGCACCCGAGCGCTGGCGGCGGGCCGTGACCCTGGCGGTGCCGCCGACCGGGTCTATGGCCTCGACGTTCCTGCGCTATCCGCAACTGCGCCGGTCGTTCTACATCTTCCTGTTCCAGACACCGCTGGCTGAGCTCGCGGTGAGCGCTGACGACTTCGCGTTCATCGACGGGCTGTGGCACGACTGGTCGCCGGGCTACCCGGCTGAGGCCGACGCGGCCCGGGCGAAAGACTGCCTGCGTGATCCCGCCAGCCTCGGCGCGGCGATCGGCTACTACCGGGCGATGCTCGACCCTGCCAGGCAGCTTCCCCGCTACGATGCGGAGCAGGCTGCTACCACCGCCGGTGGGGGCTGCCCGGTCCTGTACTTGCACGGCGCCGCCGACGGATGCCTGGGCGTCGAGACCACCACACACGCAACCGAACACCTCCCGGCGGCTTCGCGGCTAGAGGTGATCGAGGGTGTCGGTCACTTCCTGCACCTGGAGCGACCCGAGCTGATCGGGGCTCGCGTCACTGACTGGCTCCGGTGACAGGCGCCGACCGCTGCGCAAGGCGCGAGTGCGATCAGCGAGCTGAGTCACGACCATGATCGTGAATCCAGTAAAGAACACCGCCTCCATGACCCCGCCGAGCCGATCCGTGAGGTAGGCGGCGCCGAGCAGCGGGTAGGCGATCAGCGCGCCGCCCGCCAGGCCCCGATAGACCCGGCCAAGCCGCGCCCCGGAATGCCTGTTCCTGCGCACCGCGTACACCAGCGCGAGCGTGATCGCGGCGAACTCGAAGACCCCGGCGACCATGTGGATGTACTGCGCCGCGGGTAGCTCGAAGCGCCACTCCTGGCCCCGGCACGTCGCGTTGATGCCGTCGGCGCACACCTCGGGAACCAGCCCGCCGAGTGCTCCGGCGACCGCGAACACGAGCATCGAGAGCCACTCCCGGCGGCCGGGCCGACCGGCGCCGGGCCCGGTCACCGCGAAGGCAGCCAGCAACAGCAACCCGGATGCGAGGTCGCAATGCTGCATCGCCGCGGCGTAAGGTCGGCCAGTGACCTCCAGGTTGCTGAACAACTCGTCGGGTGAAGTCATCAGACCGGGCTTGAGGGGCACCAGCAGCCACCAGTTGTACGCCGCCAGCCCGGCGATCCCGAGGGTCCAGGCTGCGATCGCCCGGCCCGCGGCGTGTCGAAGCAGCCGGGCCAACCGCGCGTCACCCGGCGCGCCGGACGCAGGCATGGTGCCGACGGAGGTCCGCGATCCCGCAGCTGCTCCGGCCCCAGCAACCCGCCGCACCTGTCGCTCCCTGATCGTGCTGTCAACGATGGGCACCTCGGCGTCGGACCCGTCACCTACCGGCCGGCTAGTAAGCCCACTGTTTGTTTAACGTAAGCAAACAGCTGGCACGTAGTCAACGGGGTTGCCTGGCCGTGGTCGCGGGCACCACTTGTGGCGGCGGCCCCAGGGTGCGGTGGCACCCGGCGCAGCGGCGCGCTCGG
>JASHQA010000276.1 GCA_030037785.1 Streptosporangiaceae bacterium | reverse complement strand
CCCGAGCGACCTCGTTCCGTTCTAGGAACGTCCCGCCGAGCGCCGGCGCGATCGCCACGCCGATCGATCGCTCCACGCCGAACCTGTTGTAGCTGTGGCGGCCCTCGATGCTGGCGACCACGTCGAAGCTGGGCCGCTCCGGTAGCTCCCGGACCGTGCGGATGCACGCCAGCGCCCGGGGCCAGTCCAGCGCGGCGACCGCCGCACCGAGTCCGGGCAGATCGCCCTTGGTCCGGCCGACGCCGTCCACGGTGGCGACCCTGACGAACACGTCGTCGGCCGTGCGCAGCCCGAGCAGCCCGCAATCGCCGGGGCCGACCTCGAAATCCACCTGGCGCCGGCTCATCCGGACGGCGCTGGCCGCAGCGCAGCCGTTCCACGCCTCCCATGCGCACACCCACTCGAGGCCGTGCACGCACCTGGCGATGATCGCGGTGCGACCGCCGGCACCCGCCTCGCCTTGCACGCTCACTGACGCGAGCCTAGTCGTGCTCACGATGGCCGCACCTGCGTGCCGTGCGCACCGGCGCGCGTCGTGACCGCCGGTGGTTCTCTATGATGTGGCCCATGCCAGCCGAGTCCTCCTTCGACATCGTCTCGAAGGTCAATCACCAGGAAGTCGACAACGCCGTCAACCAGACTGCGAAGGAGATCGGCACCCGGTTCGACTTCCGCGGCGTCGGTGCGTCCATCACGTGGTCGGGCAAGACTGCGATCGAGATCAGGGCCAACAGCGAGGCGCGGGCGAACGCCGTGCTCGACGTCTTCAAGGAGAAGCTGGTCAAGCGGTCCGTTTCGCTCAAGGCACTCGATCCCGGCGAGCCGCGGCTGTCGGGGAAGGAGTACCGGCTCAACGTCGGTCTCAAGGAGGGCATCTCGCAGGACAACGCGAAGAAGATCTCCAAGATCATCCGGGACGAGGGCCCCAAGGGTGTCCGCGCGCAGGTCCAGGGCGAGGAGCTGCGGGTCACCTCCAAGAAGAAGGACGAACTGCAAGAGGTCATCGCGCTGCTCAAGGGCAAGGACTTCGACCTCGCCCTGCAGTTCATCAACTACCGGTAGCCGCGCTGTCGCCTGCTCGTCTCAGGGATTCGTGCAGCTAGGCCGGCACAGTCAGCTGCACGCTGTCGTTGATGAAGCGGACGATGGTCTCCGAGTCGAACACGTGAAAGACGAGCTTGTCCCCAACCTCGATAGCACTCATGAACATCTCGAGGCTGGTGTCCTCGTTGACAGCGCATTCGCGATCGTCATCGAGATCGCTGAGTTCCTTAGCGGACTCCTCGACTTGGAGCACCTGGACGCGCGCGCCGTTTTCTACTTCGGTGAGCACGAGCAGATGGGCGCATCCTCCGAGTGACGTCACGCGCTCGCCGATGTCTCGCATAGTGTCGTCGGGCAGTCCGACGAGGAACGTGGACGCACCGCTGCGAAGTGGTGGGAGCATGGCACGGAAGCTACGACTCTGGAGCATCCGAGCCACCTGATGCGTCAGCTTTAGCCTCAGGCTCTCACGCTCGTCCACGGCTCCACCTCCGCTTGTAGCGTTCCCACTGCTGCTCTATCCGATCAAGCGCCGCGTCATAACAATCGTCAACGTCCTTCCGGCTCGTGCACGGCCGCACCGGCTCCCTCGCTATCTTGTTACCACGCTGGTCGTACAGATGGATGTGCAACACAAGGTGACAGATGTCAGCCACGGCCACTCGGATCAGTTCGCCGTGATATTTTGCCATCTGGATTACAGCGAAATCTACTAAATTGTCGCGCAAATCACGGACTTGGCGATAGCACACTTGGTCGCCGGGATCGCCGGCGGCCGCGTACCACATGAACTCCTCTGACTCCTCAGGAGGAGGTAGCCACGGGTGCGTCGCGCCATCGTCGGGGGGAACGGTCGGCATCGCAGTGTCTCGGTTCGTGATGTTGAGCAGATTGAGTTGCGTGCCCCACTCAGCCAGCGTCTGAGCGCTTGCGCCAGTGTAGCCGGACTCGGATACGCCGCGTCTGACCGCAATCCCACAGTTCGCGGCCAGCAGAAGTCATAGTGTCGCCCGATGCACTGCGCCGTGGCGTCGCCGGAGACTCGAACCGGCCTGAGCTACTTGCCGACGCGCCCACCAGGTAGGGCCTGGAGGGACCCGCTGTTCAGGTGGCGGCCCGCCGGAACAGGGCGGACGCGACGGTGACGGCTGCGGCGATGAGGCCGGCGAACTCGAGACCAGCGAGCCACCAGTGGCTTCCGGGCGGCTGGCCCGCCAGCAGGGCGCGGAGCGTGTCGATGGCCTGCGTGAAAGGCTGGTTCGCGGTGACCACGCGCAGCCAGGACGGCATCGTGGCGGCAGGTACCAGCGCGCTGCTCAGGAACACCGGTATGACCACGATGGCGCCGAGCTGCTGCGCGACCTCCACGCTCCGGCCGATCAGGCCGAGGAGCGCTGACAGCCAGGACAGCGCGAACGTGACCAGCAGGATGACGCCAACCGCGGCGGCCCAGCCGCCGATCCCGGCGGACGGGCGGAACCCCGTCGCGTAGCCCACGCCGACGGTAACGGCCAGGCCGATCAGGCTGCGGGCCAGGTCAGCAGTCACGTGGCCGGTGATCACGGCGGACTTCACGATGGGCAGCGTCCGGAACCGGTCGATGACGCCTTCGTGCATGTCGGCCGCGACGCTGACCGCGGTGGTCGCGGCGGCGAAGGCCGCTGCCGCGACGAAGATGCCGGGCATGGCGAAGTTGATGTAGCTGCCGTGGGTGCCGGTGTTGATGGCGCCGCCGAACAGAAACCGCATGAGCAGCACGAGCAGAACGGGCGTGATCGTGACGTTGCCGAGTTGCTCAGGGTCGTGGCGAATGTGGCGGAGGCTGCGCTTGGCCATCTCCCAGTAGTCGCTGACGGCCCAGGCAGCAGGATGACGGGTAACGGAGTCGCGGGCGGCGGCGGCGGTCATGCTGGTCCCCCGGCCGACACGGCGGGCCGGGGCCGGGCGTGGCCGGCGAGCCGTCGGTATACGTCGTCGAGATCGGGCTCGTGCAGGGCGAGCCGCTCGATGTGCGCGCCCGCGCCCACCGCCGCCGCGATCACGTCGCCGAGTTCGCGGACGCCGCTGGTGCCGGCGTGTTCGATGGCCACGCGCACGGTCCGGCGCGGGGCATCGCTGACCGGCTTGAAGTCAGTGAGTGCGGCGGTCAGCTTTGCCAGGTCGGCGTCCGAGGCGGCAATCAGGTCGACCTGAGCCCGCCCCGTCTGCGCCTTGAGGTCGGCCGGGGTACCGCTCGCGACGACCTGCCCGCCGTCCATGAACACGACCGAGTCGGCCAGCGCGTCTGCCTCGGTCAGGTACTGCGTGGTCAGCAGCACCGTCGTGCCCTGGCTGACCAGGCCGCGGATGGTGTCCCACAGCGCGTCACGGCTGGCCGGATCCAGGCCGGTGGTCGGCTCGTCGAGGAACAGCACGGGCGGCTCGGCCAGCAGGCTCACCGCGAGGTCGAGCTTGCGGCGCATGCCACCGGAGTACGCCCGCACCGGCTTCTTTCCGGCGTCGGCGAGCCCGAAGGCGGCGACGAGCCGCGCTGAACGCTCACGCACGACCGGCCACGACAGCCGGTGCAGCCGGCCGAACATCGCCAGGTTCTCCGGTCCGGACAGCTTGCCATCCACGGACAGCGACTGACCCGTCAGGCCGATGATCGCCTGCACACGTCCAGGCTCGCGGGCCGGGTCGTGACCGCCGACACGCGCCGTGCCCGCGTCCGCCCGCAGCAGCGTCGACAGAATCCGGATCATCGTCGTCTTTCCTGCGCCGTTCGGTCCTAGCAGCGCCGTCACCGCCCCCGGCCGCGCGGTGAAGCTCACGCCGCGCAGCGCGGTTGTCGTGCCAAAGCTCTTGGTCACGCTCGCAACCTCGATCGCGGGCTCGCCGGACCGGCTCACCGCGGTCCCGCTGAGTCGGCCGGGCTGTCAGGCGTCTGTTCGTACGTCATACGAATTAGCTTATTCGTATGATGTACGGATGGCAACCGGGAACGACAGCCGGCCGATCTGGGCCGTGCCAGGGCCCGCGGACCGCAAGCCGCGGTACACCCGCGAGCAGATTGCCGCCGTGGCCCTGCGGATCGCCGATGCCGAGGGCTTCGACGCGGTCACCATGAAGCGAATCGCGGCAGAGCTTGGCGCGGGCACGATGACGCTCTATTACTACGTGCGCACCAAGGCCGACGTCGTCGCGCTCATGCAGGACGCGATCCTCGCCGAGTTGCTGATCCCCGACGACGAATTCCCGGCGGGCTGGCGCGCCGCCATCACCGCGGTAGCGCGCCGAACCAGGCAGGTGCTCATGGCCCACCCGTGGTCACTGAGCTCGCTGGACGAGGCGCAGTTCGGTCCCAACGCGATGCGCCACTTCGAGCAGTCCCTCGCCGCCACCGCCGGCGCCGGGCTGCCCGCCGAGGCCAGGCTCGAGCTCATCGCCGCGGTCGATGACTACGTGGCCGGGAACGCCCTGCACAGCGTGGAAGCGCTGACCAGGGCCCGGGTCGCCGCGGCGGACCCGGACATGGTCGCCGCCGCGATCGCCTACGGGACCGCGCTGCTCGAGAGCGAGGACTTCTCCCAGCTCAAGGCGCTCTACGGCGAGAGCGCCGGCGGTCAGGCCGAGCGGGCCATGCCGCCGCTGACCGAGGACGCGCTAGCCAGCCAGTTCGAGCGCGGCCTCCAGGCACTGCTCGACGGCATGGCCGGTCGCCTCGACCTCGCGTGAGGCTTTCCCGCGCGCCCGCGCCCCGGCGCCCCGCGCGCCCGCGGCTGAGCCGGGCCGCCTCACAGACTCCGCGCTAGCTCTGCAGCGGGTTCCGCAACGCGGGCACCGAACCCGCGGAACACCGGCTGGCCGAGCGCCACAAGGATCGCCGCGGCCACGCCGGCCCCGGCGATGAGGAAGAACGGCGGCGGCCCGAGAACGCGCACCAGCACGCCGGTCAGCGCCGTGGTGACGGGGAACGAGCCGATCGCGCACATCATCACCAGGCTCATCACGCGACCCAGCAGATCGCCGGGCACCCACTTCTGTATGAGCGTGATCAGCACGGCATTGCCGAAGCCCGTGCCGACCCCG
>JASHQA010000275.1 GCA_030037785.1 Streptosporangiaceae bacterium | reverse complement strand
CCGCCTCGGGGTCAGTCCCTGGTCAGCCTGCGATAGGTGACGCGGTGCGGCCTGGCCGCCTCGGCGCCAAGCCTGTCGATCTTGTTCTTCTCGTAGCCATCGAAGTTGCCCTCGAACCAGTACCAGCTCGCGCCGCCTTCCCACGCCAGGATGTGCGTGGCGATCCGGTCGAGGAACCACCGGTCGTGGCTGGTGATGACGGCACAGCCGGGAAACTCCAGCAGCGCGTTCTCCAGCGAGGACAACGTCTCGACGTCCAGGTCGTTGGTGGGCTCGTCCAGCAGCAGCAGGTTGCCGCCCTGCTTGAGGGTAAGCGCGAGGTTGACCCGGTTGCGCTCGCCGCCGGAGAGTAGGCCGGCGGGCCTTTGCTGGTCGCTGCCCTTGAATCCGAACGCCGCCACGTACGCGCGGCTCGGGATCTCGGTCTTCCCCGCCGCGATGGAGTTCTCGCCGTCGGAGATGACTTCCCACACGTTCTTGTCCGGGTCGATCCGGGCGCGCGCCTGGTCGACGTAGGCGATCTGCACCGTGTCGCCGATCTTGATGGTGCCCGAGTCCGGTAGCTCCTCCCCGACGATCATCTTGAACAGCGTGGTCTTGCCCACGCCGTTCGGGCCAAGCACGCCCACGATGCCGCCCTGCGGCAGGCTGAAGCTCAGGTTCTCGAACAGCTCGCGGTCCCCGAAGCCCTTGGTCAGATCGTTGACCTGCACCACCAGCGTGCCGAGCCGCGGACCCGGCGGAATCTGAATCTCCTCGAAGTCCAGTTTCCGGTTCTTGTCGGCCTCGGTCGCCATCTCCTCATACCGCGCGAGCCTTGACCGGCTCTTGGCCTGCCGGGCACGCGGGCTGGACCGCACCCACTCCAGCTCGTCCTCCAGCCGCTTGCGCCGCTTGGCGTCCTTGGCGCCCTCGACCTTCAGCCGGGCGGCCTTGGTCTCCAGGTAGGTGGAGTAGTTGCCCTCGTACGGGTAGGCGCGCCCGCGGTCGAGCTCCAGAATCCAGCCGGCCACGTTGTCCAGGAAGTACCGGTCGTGCGTCACGGCCACCACGGTGCCCGGATACTTCTCCAGATGCTGCTCAAGCCAGGCGACGCTCTCGGCGTCCAGGTGGTTGGTCGGCTCGTCCAAAAGCAGCAGGTCAGGCTGGGCCAACAGCAGCCGGCACAGCGCCACCCGGCGGCGCTCGCCGCCCGACAGCACGCTGACCTCGACATCCGGCGGCGGGCAGCGCAGCGCGTCCATCGCCTGCTCGAGCTGGCTGTCCAGATCCCACGCGTTCTTGTGGTCCAGCTGCTCCTGCAGCGTGCCCATCTCCGCCAGCAGCTCGTCGGAGTAGTCGGTCGCCATCTGCTCGGCGATCTGGTTGTAGCGATCCAAAAGGGCCTTGGTCTCCGCAACCCCCTCCTCGACGTTGCCCAGCACCGTCTTGGAGTCATCCAGGGCCGGCTCCTGCTCCAGGATCCCCACCGTGAAGCCGGGCATCAGCCTGGCCTCACCGTTCGAGACCTGCTCCACGCCGGCCATCATCCGCAGCAACGTCGACTTGCCCATGCCGTTCGGGCCAACGACACCGATCTTGGCTCCCGGCAAGAACGCCAGCGTGACCTCGTCGAGAACGACCTTGTCGCCGTGCGCCTTGCGGACACGGCGCATCTGGTAGATGAACTCCGGCATGCCACCAAGCGTAGGGGCTGGCAGCGAGGGCTTCGACCGGACGGCTGCCGCCGCACCGACGTGCCCCGCCGCGGCGCTGAGCCCCCGCCAACCCGGCCCGCCACGGTGCAGCCGACAGCCGACCCGGCCGTGGCCGCCCCCCAGGCCATGGCCGCCCCCCTGGCCATGGCCGCCGCCGCCCCAGCCACGGCCCCAGGACCGTCGACCCCAGGCCCGTGGCCGGGACTGCCGATGCCGCTGTCAGGCTCTCGCCCCGGCGAGCTCTGCCTCCTGCTGCTCGCTCGCCAGGTCCGCATCCTCCGGCTGGTCATCCAGGCCGGACAGGTCCGGCTCGTCGTCCGGCTCGTCGTCCGGCTCGTCGTCCGGCGCGCTCTCCGTGTCCGGCTGCTGAGCCAGGTCGTCCGGATCCGGCTCGCCGGGAACCTGGTCACCGGCCCCCCCGGCCGCTGCCACATCACCGGGCAGCGGGTTGCGCTCGGCGGCAGTCGACCGCTCGTACTCTCTCGCCGTCTGCTCCTCGTGCTGTGGCGTCTTGCTGTAGTGCGACAGGCCGCGTGACATATCGTGGCCGAGGCTGTCCGCCACGACCTCGACGCTGTTCCGCTTCGCACCCGCCCGATCGACGTACTCCCGGACCTGAAGCGTGCCCGTGAGCGTGATCGGGTCGCCGCGACGCACGCACGACGCGGCATTCTCGGCGATCCTCCGGTAGCAGGTCACGCTCGCGAACGATGTCTGCCGATCGGACCACTCGCCGGTCGCCTTGTTTCTAGCGCGCGGCGTCCAGGCGATCCGCATCGACACGGCGCACGTCCCGTCCTTCAGCCACGCAATCCGTGGCTGCGTAGCGACGTAACCGCTCACAGCGAAGTATGCGTCGTTGGCCATCCCGAGCCTCCTCAGATCGGCTGCAGCGGAGCCGACACCGAGCCCCGCCCGGCCGGCGAGCCCGACGCCGCCGGCGACTCCGTCCAGGATCGGCTCCTGGCCCGCGGAACGCAGCACGGGCGCCGCCACCTGTGTACGGAGGTGCTCACCGCGTAGTGGCCTGTGGACAGCCGAGTGCGCGGCAGACTACGGAGACGAGAGGATTCGCGACCAGCCCCGGCCGGCGCACACCCGCCCGGGCATGAGCACGCCGGGGACGGCTACGCCGGCGATCGCCCGGCCGCGATCCCCAACTCCTGGCGAAACACGCCGAGCTCTGCAAGCTCGGCGTCGGCCGGAGCTACAACCAGATCGCGTGCGACTGCAGTGAGCCGCTGGTGAATATCGGCAAGCAAATCCGCGGTCTCGCGCTCAGCCGCCTCACTGACCGTCCGTACGCAGATCCGCGTCGTGAGCCAGCCGCCGACCAGCCCCACCGCGATCATGGCGGCGGGAATGGGCAGCAGCCACGCGTTGGCGAACAGCATCGGCGTCCCCGAGCCGACCCCGCCTACCCCGCCGACCCCGAGCACCAGCAGAGCAACGAGCCACGCGAAGCCCACCACCACGCACCCGAGCAGCAGTCCCTGCAGCACGCCGATCGCGCGCCACCACGGCTCCACGGTGGGCCCGGCGGGCAGCGCCGCGCCAATCTCGGCACTGACAGCGGCCGGGATGTCTTCGGCTCTGGACTTCAGCACGGCCCGCACGGTACGCGACCACGGCCTCGGCAGTGGCGGCACCCGGCTGTCAGCGACCCAGGTCAGGGTGTTGTCGACCTCTGCCTGCTGGACCCCAGAAGGCCCGGCCGTGACGTCCCTGAGCTGGTCCCAGAGCATGCCGAGCCTGACCTTGCGGGCCGGATCTGGACTGGTGAGGCGTGACACCGCCCAGCTGACCGGCCAGCCGACGTAGTCCGCGGCACGCAGTTCGCGAGCGGTGCGCAGCGACTCGCTGATGGCCTGCGCACCCGCCGCGTCGACCAGCGCGGTACCGACTTCGCGTTCGGTGTCACTGGGGAGCATTTCTTCGGAACGGGCTCCGTCCGCGGTCAGCGAGCCCGCAGGGCCGCCGTGACCGGCGCCGAACCGCTGGGCCACGCGGGGCTCGGCGCCGTAGGGCTCGAACCGGGTGACCACCGTGTCAAGGTCGGCGGCGATGCGCGCGGACGCAGCCCTGCGGGCAGATACCGTCTCGATCAGCAGCTTGCGCAGTTCCTCGATGCCTTCGCTGGTCTTGGCGGAGGTGACCAGGATGGGCACCTCCTCGAGGTCCTCCATGTCCAGCAGCCGACGCAGATCGGTGACGCAGTCCTCGATCTGGCCGGCGGTCAGCAGGTCGCACTGGTTGAGCACGACGGCCACGACCTCGGAGTGTCCGGCTAGCGGGACCAGGAATCGCCGGTGCACGGCGGCGTCGGCGTATTTCTGCGGGTCGAGCACCCAGACGATCAGGTCGGAGAGCCCCACGAGCTTGTCCACCAGGTCGGTGGCGTGCCCGAGGACGGAATCGTGGTCAGGCAGGTCGAGCAGCACCAGCCCGGCCATGGATTGCTCGCCACCGCTGAGGGCGCTGGCCCTCGCGTACCGGTAGCGGCGCGGGACGCCCAGCCACTCCAGCAGCGGGCCGGACCCGGCGACCCCCCACACGCACGCGTGGGCGTCTCTGGTGACCGGCCTGGTCACGCCGACAGTGGAGAAGTCGGCGCCGGCGAGCTGGTTGAACAGCGAGGACTTGCCGCTGCCGGTGCCACCGGCGAGCGATACGACGGTATGGCTCGCGGACAGCCGGAGTCGCTGGCCCGCCCTGGTGAGCAGGTCCGTCGCGGCCGTCAGCAGATCCTCGCTGAAGCCATCGGGCCCGGTGCGGGCGACGCCGATCTGGGTGATGCGGTCGAGCGCCGCCAGCCGCGCAGACAGGCCGGCCCGGTCGGCATCCCCTGCGATTAGCGGCATCAGCGTCGCGCTCATCGCGCTCCTTCAAGCGCATAGCCGGCTTGCAGCAGTTCTGTGGCCGCGGTCTCGTCCGGCACCCCAGCAGAGTCTAGGACCTCGAAGAACCGCCGTGCCTCAGCGCGGAACAGCACCGTGACCCGCTCGCGCAGGTCCTGGCGGATCCGGGTACCCATATCCCGCAGCAACCCGGCGCCAAACAGGGAGGCCAGCAGGCGCTGCGGCAGCGCACTCGGATCGTCGCTCAGCTCGGCGTCGGGACCAGCACCGGCCGCCTCGGCGTGCCCATCGGCGCTCGCCGACGCCGCAGCGGACGCGGTGGCCAGCACGCCGATGGTCAGCACGAGCGCGAGCGACTCGTCGTCGAACGACACCACTCTGGCGATCGAGCGCTTCGTCACGTTCTCGGCTCGCACCAGGTCCAGCACGTGCGCCTGCCAGCTGCCGATCACGGCCGCCGCGTCCGCGGCCAGCCCGGCAGTCGGCCGCGACAGCACTGCTGAGTCCCGGCGGTCGCTACCCGCGCCCTTGCCAGCAAGCCCGAGGTCGGCGAGGGCGGACGCGACGAAGTCGTCCTCGTGTCCGGCCCCGCCGATCGCTCCGCTGGACACAGCATCCAGGTCGCCGAGCAGGCTAGCTCCGGCCGGCTGACACTGCCAGCTGGCGACGACCGACTCGGCGGCGCGACCTGCGACGGCTGTTACCAGCGACTCCATGCTGACCTGCAGCGCGTCCTTGAGCGCGCTCGCTCTGGCGGGCGTGTGCGGCTTCTTTTGCCTGCCGCTACGGCCACGCCGGACCTGGAGTGTTCTGAGCAGGTCACCAGTGCCCGCGAAGTCCTGCCAGCGGGCGAGTACCTCGCCCTGCAGCAGGGCGCCGCCGAGGGTGGCTTGCTCGATCTCCGTGAGGCCGGCGCTGTAGGCAGTCTCGACCGCGGCGCTCAGCGCCCGCCGGACGGCGAGCTGCTCGGTCACCTGGTCCGCGAGCCCGGGTATCCGGCTGCGGAAGGTGTCAAGCACGCCAGACATGGTCTGCGTCAGCACCGCGACGCGCCTGTCCTCGCGCCTGGCCGTGTCCCGCAGCCAGACGCGTACCGGCTCGGCGACCTCCGTTGGCAGCATCGCGTCGCTGACCGTGGTCTCGGGGACGACGAACCGATGCACGTCGCCGAGGCCGTTGGCTTCCAGCATGGCGTCGAAGTGAGTCGACAGCTCAGTCGTCGCGGGGGCCGGAACGCGAGACAGGGCCACCGCGAGGGCGGCACCCCGATCGCGCGCATCTTTCAGCATCTCCCAGACCGCGGCGTCGGCGTACCGGCGCGCGGTGGTGACGAAGAGCCAGAGGTCCGAGGCGTCGAGGAACTGGTGCGCGAAGTCGTGGTGCGCCTGGACCACCGAGTCGATGTCGGGTGTGTCGAGAATGGCCACGCCCTGCGGCATGCCCTCGGCGGCCGCGAGCACCAGCAGGCCATCCCGGCCGGGCATGGCCAGGCCCTGCTGGCGCACCCGCGGCAGTGTCGGCAGGAACACGTTCTCGGCGAACCAGCGCATGTCATCGGGGTGGCACGCCAGCACCGGGCTGTTCGTCGTGGGCCGCCTGATTCCGGTGGCGCTGACCTGCTTGCCGACCACCGTGTTCATCAGCGTCGACTTGCCGGCCCCGGTCGAGCCGACGAGCGCCACCAGGATCGGCGCGCCCGATTGCCGCAGCCGGGGCAGCAAGTAGTCGTCGATCTGGCTCAGCAGCTTCACCCGCTCAGCCCGTGCCTCGGCGACGCCGGGTGCCTCTAGCAGCAGCGGCACAGAGACGACCGGGTGCCGCAGGGCAAGCAGGGCAGCCTCCAGCTTCCGGGCGTCGACGCGAGCGAATGGCTCGTCCTCGTCGTCGTCCCTGGCGGAGGCACCGGTAGCGCGGCCGACGCTCGGTTCACCGGCTACCCTCGGCCACCGGGGGGCCGAGCCGACTGCGCCGCCAGACCAGGGCCGGGGCGCTGCCCGCGGCCCTGGCCGCGGCCATCCGGGCGAGCTCGGATCCGCCCCAGCGGGCCGGTCGAGCGCAGGCGCAGGCCAGCCGGTCCCCCGGCTGTCCACGCCGGAACGCCTCGGGCTCGCTTCCGCGGCCGAGCCAGGCGGCGTGGCTGCAACCCCGGCGGTCAGACCGGTGGGCAGACCGCGACCAGGGCCCGCCTGTTCCCGGTCAGAGGCAGCCGGAACGTCGAGCCACTGCGGCGGGGCCGTGGCCGCGTCCTGTCCTTCGGTCATGCGTCCGGGTCTCCTGCCCCAGCCGAATCCCTCATCGCTGATCAGTCCCGCAAATCGTGCATAGTCCTTCATTACTCGGTGATGCTGCGTGGTCGCGCCGCGTCACGCAGTTCACCGACAGCCGTCACCGAGCCGGCCGCGTCACCCGACCACGACTTTCAGGTCTAAGGATCACCTTGTCAACCTTCGGGGGACGCTATCCGGCCTTGAGGTAATTGTGCGCCGCTAGCCAGATTACCGAGACTGTTGCCCGAACAAGAACCGAAGCCTGGCCCTGGCCGAGCTAGCTGGCGGCGCAGACCCCGCCAGGCGCCGCGCCAGGCGCGGCGGGAGTCACTTCTCCGTGACTCCCGCCGCGTCGAAGGTGGCTACGTCCCTGACGACCCTGGCAGCGCTCTGCACGATGGGCAGGGCCAGCAGGGCCCCGGTACCCTCGCCGAGCCGCATGTCAAGATCAACCAGCGGTCGCAGCCCCAGGTGCGCAAGGCTGAGCGCGTGGCCGGGCTCGGCCGACCGATGCCCGGCGATGAGGCAGCCCAGCACGTCCGGCGAAAGCGCGCACGCCGCGAGCGCGGCACTGCCGGCGATGACGCCGTCGAGTACCAGCGGGACTCGCAGCGCCGCGGCAGCGAGCATGTAGCCGGCCAGCGCCGCGTGCTCGAAGCCGCCCAGTGCGGCCAGCGTGCCCAGCGGGTCAGCGCGGTCCGGACGGTGCAGCGCCAGGGCCTGGCTGACGACGGCTACCTTCCTGGCCAGTGTCTCGTCGTCGACGCCGGTCCCCCGGCCGGTGGCCGCGCCGGGATCCGCTCCGGTAAAGGCGCAGACCAGTGCGGCCGACGCAGTCGTGTTCGCGATGCCCATGTCGCCGGTGAGCAGGCACCTGTTGCCGGCTGCCACCAGGTCACGGGCGACCTCGATACCGGACTCCAGGGCGGCCACCGCCTGGTCGCGGGTCATCGCCGGGCCGGCGGTGAAGTCAGTCGTTCCTCTCGCGATCTTGCGTGGCAGCAGGCCGGGCACTTGGTCAAGGTCCGTGACGACGCCAACGTCCACGACGACGACCTCGGCGCCCGCCTGCGCGGCGAAGGCGTTGACGACGGCGCCGCCCGTCAGGAAGTTGGCGACCATCTGGCCGGTAACCTCCTGCGGCCACGGCGTCACTCCCTGCGCGTGCACGCCGTGGTCTGCGGCGAAGATCGCCACGGCCGCCGGCTCGGGCATCGGCGGTGGGCAACTGCCGGCCAGTCCGCACAACTGCACGGATACGTCCTCCAGCACACCGAGCGAGCCCACCGGCTTGGTCAGGCGTGCCTGCCGCTGCCGGGCTGCGTCCTGGGCCGCGGCGTCCAGTGGCCGGATTTCGGCGAGCACTTCGTCGATCAGGCTGACGGACCGCTGGCCCGGCAGTCCGCGGCGGCCGTACTCCTCGGCGTGGACCGCCCAGCCGAGGGGCCGGCGGCTGGCCCAGCCGGTCAGCGCCAGCTCGGGTTGCGGCGTGAAGCTGGCCACGTAGCCCACGCAGAGGTACGCCGAGACCCGCAGGTGCGACGGGAGATTGAGCTCGGCGGCTAGCTCGCGCTCATCGAAAAAGCTCACCCAGCCGACCCCGAGTCCCTCGGCCCGGGCAGCCAGCCACAGGCTGGCCACAGCCAGGACGCTCGAGTACGCGGCCGTCTGCGGCTGGGCGTGCCGGCCGAGGGTGTGCCGTCCGCCCCTGGTCGGATCGCAGGTGACCACGATGCCGACCGGCGCCTCGAGGATGGCCTCGGTCTTCAGCCGGTCGAACGCGCGGGCCCTGGCGGCGGGCAGCGCCGCGGCGAAGTCGCGGCGGGAGCGCTCCGCCAGGGTCCGCAGCCTGGCCCGGCGGTCCGGATCGGTGATCACGATGAAGTCCCACGGCTGGGACAACCCCACCGACGGAGCGAGGTGAGCGGCGGCCAGCACGCGCTCCAGCACGTCCGCCGGCACCGGGTCAGGACGGAAGTTCCGGCGCACGTCCCGGCGCTCGCGCAGCACCCGGTAGACAGCGTCCCGCTCATGAGGAGGGAACGCGTGCTGGTTCGGCGCTGACCCGTGATCTTCGGCTGGCGGGCCGGGCGCGGGCAATTCCGCGGCCGGGGCTGCCGCGCCCGGTCCGGGATCGGCCGTACCGGGCGGATCGTCGTGGTCCTGGGGCGTCAATCCGGGCTCCGTCCTGGCTAGGAGTCAGCGCTGTCGTCGTCGGCTAGGTCCGCCGGCGACTCGCTCCCCCAGCCAGCCCGCGAACCGGTCACCGCCAGCGCGTGCCGCAGCAGCGCAGTGAATGCCGCAGCCGCCACGGCCGCGCCGCCCTTCTCCGAGACATTACTGACCGAGGGCAGTCGGCTGGCCCGCAGCGCGTCCTTGGCGTCGGCGGCGCCGACGAAGCCGACCGGGAATCCGATCACGAAGCCTGGCTCGACCCGGCGACTGAGGATCTCGGTCAGGGCCGCAGACCCGCCACCGACGACCCACACCGCGCCGGGCCCAACCTCGCCGAACGCGAGCCGGACCGCGGCCGCCGGCCTCGTGATCATCGCGGTCCTGGCCAGGCGCTGGGTCAGCGTCTCGTTGATCTTGCACAACACCGGGCTGCCGCTGATCCCGGCAGCGACCATCGCCGAGTCGACCACCACGGGCGCCCCGGCCGCCAGCACCGCCACGCCTTCGGCCAGCCAGTCCTCTTCACAGACAAGGTCGGTGAAGTAGTCGAAATCCGCGGTCGCGTGGATGACGCGCTCGGTGACGTCGCGGCTGAACTTGGGCAACCGAGACAGGTCGATGCGGGATCTCAGGATCCGGTAGGACTCCTCGGATCCAGGGCCCATGACCGCTGGCTCAGCATCGGGCCAGGTCACGCGTCCCACCTCCTACGCCATGCACCACGAACGAGCACCGGCGGACACGCGGCGTGCAGGCGGGCTACCGGCGCGGCCCAGGGCCAGACGGCCTGCCGTCTCCGGTCAGCGCGGGCATCGGGCCGGTGTCGCCGCCAGCCGACATGGCATCCGCCGGCGCCAGTTCCTCCGGCACAGGCTGCGGTGTCCCCCGGTCCCGGCCGGCGAAGAGCACGTAGTGGAAGATCAGGAACCGCGCGACGAACGTGATGCAGTTCATCAGGAAGTACGCGCCCTGCACCACGAGGTGCTTCATGATGTGCGTGTAGCCCATCGAGTACGCCCACACGCTGGCGTAGTGCGAGGTCAGGCCCAGAATGCCCCACACCGCCAGGGAGACCGCCCAGAACGGCAGCGTCTCCCTGAGCAGGTCGGGCCTCCCCTTGCGCTCCCACGCCCAGCGGCTGAGCAGGTAGCTCACCAGCGCCGCCGCCATCGAGGCAATGACGCCGGACAGACCAGCGTCGATATTGACAGGGCCGGTCAGGAGACCGAGCACGACCTGGCTGGTGATGACGGCCGCCAGCGCCACCGGAATGAACCGGGCAAACCGCCTGCCAGCCTCGGTCTCGATCCAGCGCGCGACGGGCGCCGGAAGCACGCGCTGACCGGCTCTGGCGATCTTGTCCGGAAGGGAAGTCATCCGACTCCTCGCTTGACTGGCGATGCCGGCAGAATCTGCAAGTGCCGGCCCGCCAACGCGAGCCGACAGCCTGCCAGCATAGGCCACTAGCGAGTCTCGGCGGCGCAGCAAGGCGGAGCTGACATGACTCTGTGACTCACGGCTCGAGCATGACGGCCTTGCTCCAGCCCGCCGCCTGGGTGTAGGTCGCTGCCCAGAGTTGGCCGGTCGCGTTCAGCCAGAACACCTGGAGTGGCCCGGACTCAGTTCCGGCCGCCGCGAACGGGAACGACGCAAGCCCGCCTATCCCGGTCCACTGCGAACCGGTCCAGCTCCCGTCGGCCGCCCTCGCTATCGTCCGCAGCCCGCCGTAGCGGCCCTCGTACAGCAGCCACTCACCGCCCGCCGCCAGGACCGGCCACGCCTGTCCGACGCCCGTATTCGTGCTGGGCATGATCAGGCTGGCCGGGGTCGGGCCGGCCCCCGGCAAGAGCACCGTGAACCAGTCGCGCTGCAGGCCGAGCCCGCGCCAGAACACGTCAACCTCGCCGCTCGGCAGCGCGACCGCCTGCGGCGAACTGCCCAGTTCCCCCATGCCGAGGTCCTGTGGGCTGCCCCACGTGCCGTTCGCCGTGCTGGTGATGCTCCACAGGTTGCGGTCTCCGAGGCCACGCCAGAACACCTGCACCTGACCGGACGGCAGCTCGACCGGGTACGGGAGGCCGTCGAGGGAGCCGCCCAGCCGCTGCGGGCCAGCCCAGCCGCTGCCGGGGGTGTACTGCGCGTACCACAGGCGCGTGCCCTCGAAGCCCTGCCAGAACACGTCAATCGTGCCGTCCGGCCCGGAGACGGCCTCGGGCATGCCGACCTTCCCCATCTGGGTGAGCTGCTGCGGCGGGAGCCAGCCCGCGCCGTTGCTGGTGAGCTCGGTGAGGTAGTCCTTGGCGCTGCGATAGAAGACGTCGACGGTGCCGGAGCCGACCTGCACGGCGCTGGGCACGCCGTTCGCGTTGCCCACGAGGTCGGTGCGCGTCCACTGGCCGCCGGTGCTTGCCGACTGCTCGATGAGGTTTCCAGCGTCTGTATAGAAGAACTCCGTGATGCCGCTCTGCGTCACAACGGCGGGCGACTCCTGGGATGTGTATGCGCCGGCGGGTGTGGCGGCGGGCACGGGCGTGGCCGCGGGGCTGGCCGAGGGCGTGGGCGTAGCCGAAGCCGAGGGAGCCGGCGTGACCGCGGGCGTGACCGACGGCGTCACCGAGGGCGCCACCGACGGAGTGACCGACGGCGTCACCGAGGGCGTGACCGACGGCGTCACCGACGGAGTGACCGACGGTGTGGCGGACGGCGTGGGCTGAGGCTGAGCGGGCAGGCTGACGTCGAGATAGTCCTGGTCGATCAGCATGGTGTCGCCGCCGAACGACTGCGAGGCGCCCCCGCTGAACTGATGCACCCGCTGGCCGTTCGCCCAGTCCGCGGCAGGGATGTTGCTGTCGGTCGTGTTCGCCTCGCCATTCCACAGCGCGTCAAAGATCACGTCAGGCGTCGTGGCAGCGCCGCTCTGGTAACTCTGGGCGAGATCGGAGACGCCCGAGTCGGAGGACGAGTAGACACCGGCGGCGTAACCGAGCTGGTGCACCTGGCTCGTCCAGGCCGCGAGGAACTGCAGCGCCGCCGCCGACTCAGCTGGCAGGTAGGCCTCCATGTCGTAATACACCGGGGTGCCGGGTCCGAACCCCAGGCTCTGAGCCTGCGCCACCGCGTCGTCGGCGTCAGCGACGCCTTGTTGCGCTGGCGCGGTCAGCTGGCCGAAGGCGGCCTGCGGGCCCGCGTACATCGGGATGAAGCGCCAGCCCGCGGCCTCCTGCTGCTGCACCCAGGCCGCCGTCAGATTCGGCTGGTCGCAGGCACGGTCCGCGCCGCCGATGTAAATGCCGACGGCACGGTAGGGCGAGTCCTGCAGCCAGGCTTGCATGACGCCGCTGCTCGGCGCCGTGCAGGTGTCGAAGCCGAGTCCCACATAGTTGCCGACGCTGGCCGGAAGGTACTGCGATCGCCCTGCCGAGGACGCGGCGTTTCGCACCGGCGCGGCATCGACGCTGAGTTCCTGCCCGTTCCCGCCGTGTCGGGTGGGAACAGCCGCGGTCACTTGCGGTGCCGACAATCCCGCGCTGGTCAGGATGCTCGTTATTTCCGCCGGGTCGCTGTCGAAGGTGGCGGTGATCGAGATCCCCGGCGCGCTCGCGGTGATCTGGTCCGATACGGCGTTCTCCGCCGACTTCCGGGGGGTGCCGGACGGAGCGGGCTCAACCAGCATGGCCTCAGTCGTGCCGAGCAGCCAGCTAGGGCAGCTCTCGTTAGACGCCGGCGTTCCTAGATATATGGCATTCAGATCGAAACGCACACACGTCTGCGGCTGCTGGGCAAGGTTGATCACTGCCCAGGACGCTGGCACCTCGAAGGTGTAGCCGGCGTACGACACCGCCTGCAGCGTCGTCGCCGGAGCGGCGACCGCGCTGGTGGCCCAGCCGGACACCGCTATCGCCGAGCAGACAGCCAGCACGACCGATCGCCGCGCACACCTGACGGCCATCATCGGCTGACCAACCAAGACCCCAACCCAGTTCCGACCACTGACCAGCGCTTCGGAAGATCACGGTAGCCGGGCGCAGCGGTCCGGAAGGTGCGACGCGCCGCTCGCCGTTAATAGTCATAAATTCCCGGTAAGCGACCAACGGTCCGCAGCCAGGTCGTGGCGGAGCTCGTAGACGGCGGGCGGCACCGCGCGCACGGCCGTAGCCTCCACCCGCCAGCACTCCACGCCAGCCGTGACTCCCGCCGCCGGGTCGGCAGGTACCTGCCAGCGATCGCGGACGAAAATGACGGTGTAGATCCGGCCCCGCCAGGCGAATCTGACTGGCCTGCCGTCCCGTACCCAGACGTCAGCCGGGTCGCTGTCGATGCCGCTCATCGTGCCGCTCCGCTGGGACAGGCACCGGGCAGGTGCCGCGCTTACCGCCCAGGGGAAGTCAGGCAGATTTCCTGAATTCGAACATACATTCGCGTGCTCGCGGGCGCAAGCCCCAGGCGCGACGCAAACCCGGGCAGCACCAGACGCTGGAAGGGCCGGCGAGGCCACCGGCCCGGCACCAGCGCGGCGGCCGAGGGCCTCCAGTCAGCCCGCGACAGCCCCGGGTCAGCCCGCGACAGCCTCCAGCAACTTCTTGCGCTGCTGGTCGCCGAGTCCGCCCACCCGGCGGTTGTCGTCGATGCCGGCCTCTTCCATCACCGCAGCGGCCTTCGCCGGCCCGTAGCCCGGCATCGCTTTGATGACCTGGGAGACCTTGGTCTTCTTGGTGACATCGTCATGCTTGGCGAGCACCTGAGCGATGCTCAGTTTCCCGGACTTCACCGACGCCAGCAGTTCGCTGCGCTTCTTGCGAGCGGCCTGCGCCTTGGCCAGCGCCTCGGCGCGCTGCTCCGGGGTAAGTGTTGGCAGAGCCATGTCGCTCCTTCGGTCGAGTGGATCAACTGTCCCACATACCCCGCGCCACCCGCGGTAGCTGTGGTCGTGTCGCAGCTCAGATGGCATCTTCCCAGGTCAGCGCTTGTTATGCGGGTGTTCCGCGCAGTCGTCTCAGCCGCCCGGCGTGGCCTTTCAGGACTTATCAGCACGTAGCGTCGCCTCCGCCTTGCCGGGCCCGGTGGAACCTGTTCTACTTCTGGCCGGACGTGCGGCGATCCCCGCACGAGACGGCAAGGGGAGCAGGGCAATGACGACGCGCGCAACCACGGCACGGGACCTCGCACGCAGGTCGCAGGCGGCCGTCCGGGCGAAGGACCGGGCGGCTTGGCTGCGCCTGTTTGCGCCCGACGCGATCGTGCAGGATCCCGTCGGCCCGTCGCCCTTCGACGCCTCCGGAGCCGGGCATCAGGGCACCGCAGCCATCGCGGCCTTCTACGACACGGTGATCGCGCCGAACGAGCTCATCACATTCGAGATCGACAGCTCGTATCAGTGCGGGGACGAGGTTGCCGACGTGGGCGTGATCCGCACCGTGCTGCCCGGCGGCAAGCAGGCCGCGATCGTGCACGGTGTCTACATCTATCGCAGCAACGGGGCCGGCCAGATCGCCGCGTTGCGCGCCTTCTGGGAGTTCGATAAGGCCGAACTGGTCGACGTCTAAGCTGCGCTCTACCCGACTAGGCTGTGCCGCCCTACCCGACGCTTGCTGTCCAGCAAGTAACCTACTGAGGCGGCCACCGCGGTGGCTGGCCCGCCCGGCGGTCCGCTCGGCGGTCCGGAGCACCCTCGGAGTTGGTCTTGCGCATCGGGCAGATCGCCATCGACGTGGCCCCGCTGCGCGCGAGCCGCGACTACCGCCGGCTGTTCAGCGGCCGTTTCGTCTCCATGGCAGGCAACGCAGTCGCGACCACGGC